>NZ_VUOT01000006.1:0-237118 GCF_009829295.1 Nocardia sp. CY15 | reverse complement strand
TCTAGCGTTGGCCCGGCGCCTGGTCGACGTGCTGTGGGCACTGCTGCGCGACAACCGCCCCTTCGACACCCAGCCCCCGAGCATCAACGGAATCCGAGCTGCGGCTTGACATGGTCATTGAGATTCCTTCGCTCCGAGAGGCTCGAGCACAAGACACCGCGGGGACGAACATCCTGACACGATGTGATGCAGATCACCATTCGATCCGTCCGGCCGGACCGCTCGAAGCGGGCGAGCAGTTCGTGCACGAACCCGGCAGGCGCGACCGGACGGCGGCGAACGGTGTCACCTACGCGGACGACCACGTTGACGGAGCCCCCGCCCAAGCGGGTGTCCCGCATCGTGGACCGCTCAGCCCAGCAGCTTGGTGCGCAGAGCGTCGTCCTTTTCCAGGACCATCTGTTCGAGCCCGGCCTGGAACTGTTCCATGCGGGTGCGCAGGGCGGGGTCGTGGGCGGCGAGGATGCGGGCGGCGAGCAGGCCCGCGTTGCGGGCGCCGCCGATGGAGACGGTGGCGACGGGCACGCCCGCGGGCATCTGGACGATGGACAGCAGCGAGTCCATGCCGTCGAGGTATTTGAGCGGGACCGGCACGCCGATCACCGGGAGCGGGGTGGCGGAGGCGACCATGCCGGGGAGGTGGGCGGCGCCGCCCGCACCGGCGATGATGACCTTCAACCCGCGGGCGGCGGCATCCCGCGCGTAGTCGAGCATGCGCTGCGGGGTGCGATGCGCCGAGACGACGCCCACTTCGAAGCGAATCCCGAACTCCGCCAGCGCTTCCGCGGCGGCCTCCATGGTCGGCCAGTCCGAGTCGCTGCCCATGATCAGGCCGACCGCCGGGGTCATGGCCACTGCTTCACTCATGCGGATCCCATCCGTCGGTCCAAACCGCGTGCGACATCCAGTGCGCCGCCCGCTCCGCCTTCTCCCGAACCTCGGCCACGTCGTCGCCGAGGATGTTGATGTGCCCGATCTTGCGGTCGGGGCGCTCGCCCTTCCCGTACAGGTGCACTTTCGCCTCGGGGAGCCTGGCGAACAGGTGGTGCAGCCGCTCGTCCATCGACATCGCGGGAGCTTGCGGCGCGCCGAGGATGTTCGACATCACGGTCACCGGGGCCAGCGGCGAGGTGTCGCCGAGCGGGTAGTCGAGCACGGCACGCAGATGCTGCTCGAACTGCCCGGTGCGAGCGCCGTCCATCCCCCAGTGCCCGGAGTTGTGCGGACGCATCGCCAGCTCGTTCACCAGCAACTTCCCGTCCGTGGTCTCGAACAGCTCCACCGCCATGACGCCGACGACGCCGAGTTCACCGGCGAGGTTCAACGCCATGGTCTCCGCCGCGGCGGCCGTATCCTCCGGCAGGCCGGGGGCGGGCGCGATGACGACCGCGCACTGGCCTTTGCGCTGCACGGTCTCCACCACCGGCCAGGTCGCCGCCTGCCCGAACGGCGAGCGGGCCACCATCGCCGACAGCTCGCGTGCCAGGTCGATCTTCGCCTCGGCGAGCAACTGGACCCCGTGCGCCAACTGATCGGTGACAATCTGTTCAGCCGCGTCGGCGGATTCCGGCATCCAGACGCCGCGGCCGTCGTAACCGCCGCGCACCGCCTTCAGCACGATCCGCCAGCCGTGCTCGTCACCGAACCGCACGGCGTCGTCCACCGAGGTCACCGCCGTGAACGCGGGCACGGGCAGCCCGAGTCCGCTCAGTTTGGTGCGCATGGCCAGCTTGTCCTGCGCGTAGACCAGAGCCTGTGGGGGCGGCTGCACGTTGACGCCCTCGGCGACCAGCGCCTCCAAGTGCTCGGTCGGCACGTGCTCGTGGTCGAAGGTCAGCGCGTGCGAGCCGACCGCCGCCTTGCGCAGGGCGGTCAGGTCGGTGTGGCTGCCGAGCACCACGTCCGGGCTCACCTGCGCGGCCGGATCCTCGGGGTTCTCCGCGAGCACGCGCAGCCGCTGGCCAAGCGCGATCGCCGCCTGGTGGGTCATGCGCGCCAACTGGCCGCCACCGATCATGGTGACGGTGGGCATTGCCGATGAATCGAAGGAACGTGCGCTCACGTCGGACAATATTGTCATGTCCGGCGCAAATGATGGGTACCGGTACACTCCGGTCTTGTGTCATTCGTCGACGACGTGGTCAGCGTCCTCCCCCAGCCGCTGCAAGATATCGCGTACCGGCATCGGGAACTGATCAAGTTCGCGATCGTCGGCGCGACCACGTTGGTGATCGACAGCGGCATCTTCTACGCGCTGAAGTGGACGGTGCTCGCGGAGAAACCGGTGACGGCCAAGGTGATCTCCGGCGTCATCGCCGTGATTGCGTCTTACATCCTGAATCGGGAATGGTCGTTCAAGCACCGCGGCGGGCGGGAACGTCATCACGAAGCGCTGCTGTTCTTCGGCGTCAGCGGCGTCGGCGTCGTCCTGGCCTTCACGCCGTTGTGGATCTCCAGCTACATCTTCGACCTACGCCAGCCCAACGTGAGTTTCACGGTCGAGAACATCGCCGACTTCATCAGCGCGTTCGTCATCGGCAATCTGCTGCAGATGGCGTTCCGTTTCTGGGCGATGCGCCGCTGGGTCTTCCCGGACGAAATGCGCGAACTGGAAGCGGAATTCGTGGACTTGGTGGAAGAGGAACTCGGCCGCAGCTGAGTCACCGCGGTTCGGGCACCGCCGCGTTCGGCGAACGCGCCTTCGAGGACCCGAGGAACACCGCGAACAGCGCGGGCCTGCGCCGCTGCAATTCCAGCCGCCCGCCGTCCGCCTCGACCAGCGCCCGCGCCAGCGCGAGCCCCACCCCGGTGGAACCGCCCGCGGAGAAGCCTCGATCGAAGATATGCGGCGCGAGCTCGTCACGCACCCCGTGCCCCTCGTCGGCGACCTCTACGCACACCAGCGGCTCCCGGTCGGCGCCCGGCCGCACCTCGCGCACCGACACCGTGCAGGTGCCGCCGCCGTGCATGAGCGCGTTGTCCACCAGCACCGCGACCGCCTCGCGCAGCCGCGAACCCGTGAGCGGCGCGCGCAGCGACTCGTCGCCGGTCAGCGTCAGGGTGCGGCCCGCCTCGGTGAACGGGTGGGTCCACTCGGCGACCACGCCGCGCAACTCCTCCATCACCGGCACCGGATCGCGATCGGCCGCGTCCTCGTCGCGGGACGCGCGGACCAGGTCGTCGATCGCGTCGGTGAGCCGGTCGACCTGGGCCATCGCCTCCTCGGCTTCGTGCACCACCTCCGGATCGGCATGCGCCGACAACTCGTCGAGGCGCAACCGCACGGCGGTCAACCTGCTGCGCAACTGATGGGAGACGTCCGCCACCAGTGCGTGTTCGCGCTGCAGCCGTCCGGCGATCTCCACGGTCGCGGAGTCGAGCACGTCGGAGACCCGATCCAGTTCCGCGATGCCGTGCCTGCGCGAATCGGGCCGGAAATCGCCCATCGCCAGCCGCGCCGCCCGAGCCGCGACATCCCGAAGCGGATCGGCCACCCGCCGGGCGGTGACCACCGCGACCGAGACCGCCGCGCCGAGCGAGGCGAGCACCGCCAGCGCGACCACCGCGACCGCTTGGCGCTGCATGGCGTGCATCGGCGCCGAGGGCACCTCCAGGCGCAGCGAACCGGACGTGCCCATCGACAGCGATTCGACGAGCGGATCGTGCACCTGCGCCACCCCGATGTCGCGGCGGAGGGCGTTGTCCTTCTGCGAGGGATAGACGATGGTGAGCCTGCCGTTCTCGGGCACCAGCGGCGCCACCGACCGGATGTCCAGCTCGCCGAGCACCATGCCGTCGCGCTCCTGCGCGATGATCTCCGCGGCGATCCGGTCCAGCCGGTTCTGCAGGTCGTTGCGGGTGATGTCCTCCACCCACAACCACGCCGTGTAGATGAGCGGCACGCCGAGCACCACCGTGGTGAGGGTCAGCACGGTGAGCATGGAACGCAGGATCCGGCGGCGCACGTCAGTCCGTGTTCAGCCGGAAGCCGACGCCCCGGACGGTGACGATGCGCCGTTCGGCCATGGGCCCCTCGTCGCCGATCTTGCGACGCAGCCAGGACATGTGCATGTCCAAGGTCTTGGACCCGCGCAATTCCGCGTCGCCCCACACCTCGCGCAGGATGGTCTCGCGCGGCACCACTTGGCCCGCCCGGTCGATCAGCACCTTGAGCAGCTCGTATTCCTTGTTGGCCAAACCGATTTCGACGCCGTTGACCAGCACCCGCCGCGCGGCGGGCTCCAGGCGGATGCCGCCGACCTCCACCGTGTCATCACCGATTCCGCTGCGCCGCAGCAGCGCTCGCACCCGGGCGAGCAGCTCGGCCAGGCGGAACGGTTTGCCGACGTAGTCGTCGGCGCCGGCGTCCAGCCCCACCACGAAATCCACCTCGTCGGTGCGAGCGGTGAGCATCAACACCGCCAGATCCGCTCCGCGGGCACGCACCTGACGGCATACCTCCAGCCCGTCCATGCCGGGCAGGCCGAGGTCGAGGATGAGCAGGTCATGACCGCCTTCCAGGGCCCGCTGCAGCACGGCCGGGCCGAAACTCTCGACGGTCACCGAGTAGCCCTCGCGCCCGAGCGCGCGCGACAGCGGGGCGGCGATGGCCTCGTCGTCCTCGGCCAGCAGTACAGCGGTCATACGCCCAGGTTACGGGCTCAGCGGTAGCTGCGATGGTCGTCCCAGCGCTCGTCGCGCCCGTCGCGATGGCGTTCCACCTCGAAAACCTGGTGGTACAGCAGGGCGTGCACCTGCTGTACCGACGGGATGTCGTCGTACTCCAACGGCTCCGAGGAGGACGACTCGATGATCAGCGTTCCGGTGCCGAGCAACCGATCGAACAGCCCGTGCCGGAACTGCACACTGGAGATCCGGCTCATCGGGATGTCGATGCCGCTGTGGGTGATCACGCCCTGGCGCACGAGCACACGCCGGTCGGTGACGATGAAATGCGTCGACTTCCAGGTGACAATCGGTGCGACACAGCGCCATAGGAGAATCCCCAGGTAGACCACGAGCACCGTGACGAGCAGCGCCGACAGTGCCGTGCCCTCGGCCTTGCGTGAGACGAGTCCCCCTGCGAAACCGGCGAGCGCCGTGGCGGCGATGAGCGTCACGATCGGCCAGAAGAGCATCTTCCAATGCGGATGGCGATGGAGCAGCAAGTGTTCCTCCGGCGCCAGCACATCCTCCGGATAACCCATGTCAGGAACACTACCGCCTGAAGATGCCCGAACGGCTGACACCGCAGCGCGTCATGCTGCACAATCGGCAGCCTGCGTGTGACCATTCCGCGCAGGTGCTTCTCCGCTCGATCTGGCTCTGTCCCGCCCGAAGTGCACAGCACGACGCCCGGCTCAGCATCATCGCCGATTCCGACCGTGGAGGAACGCGTGACCGAAGACCTGACCCCGCTGCAAATACTGGCCGAGCTCGAGCCGGTCGCCGAAGAGAATCTCGATCGGCACCTGTCCATGGCGAAGGACTGGAATCCGCACGATTACGTCCCGTGGAGCCAGGGCCGCAATTTCGCCGCCCTGGGCGGCGCGGACTGGGAGCCGGATCAATCGAGACTCAACGAGGTCGCCCGGGTCGCCATGATCACCAATCTGCTCACCGAGGACAACCTGCCCTCCTACCACCGGGAGATCGCGCAGAACTTCTCCGAGGACGGCCCGTGGGGCGCCTGGGTGGACCGCTGGACCGCCGAGGAGAACCGCCACGGCATCGCCATGCGGGACTACCTGGTGGTCACCCGCGGCGTCGATCCGGTCGCCCTGGAAGAGGCCCGGATGATCCACATGAGCACCGGTGTCCAGTCGCCGGACGGGTGGGGCGGATTCCTCGCGAGCATCGCCTACGTCACCTTCCAGGAACTGGCCACCCGCGTCTCGCACCGCAATACGGGCAAGGCGTGCAACGACGCGGTTGCCGATCGGATGCTCCAGCGCATCGCGGCCGACGAGAACCTGCACATGATCTTCTATCGCTCGGTGTGCGGTGCGGCACTGGACCTCGTGCCCGACCAGGCGATGCCCGCGATCACCAGGATTGTGACGAACTTCGTGATGCCCGGCGCCGGGATGCCCAATTTCCGCCGCTACGGCGTGCTCATGGCCAAACACGGCATCTACGACCTGCGCCAGCACTTGGAGGAGGTGCTCCAGCCGGTGTTCAAGCAGTGGAACGTCTTCGACCGCTCCGATTTCGGACCGCGCGGCGAGCAGGCGCGCGACGAACTGGGCGAGTACGTCGAGAAGCTGGGCAAGGACGTGGTCAAGTTCGAGGAGCAGCGCGACCGTGCTCTGGCCCGTGATGCCGCGCGCGGCGTCACCCAGCACGCCTGAGCGCCACTACGCGCGATCCGATCGACAACGGGCGATCCGGAGGAGGCGCGGTCGTGCCGCGCCGCCGAGCGAACCGGGTCAGTATTGGGCGCGCAGGTGCGTCACGTCGCCCGCGGACACCGCTTGGTCGCCGATGAGCAGGCGGCCGTAGTCGTCGACGCCTTCGGCGACGCCGGTCAGCGTCCGTCCCCCGGGCAGCTCGGCGCGCACTTCGGTGCCGATCGTCGCGCACCGTTCCCGGTAGGCGGCGGCCAGCTCGTCGGTCGCCCAGTCCGCGTCGCGCCACGAGGTGAAGCGGCGGGCGAACTCCGTCAGCACCGATCGCACGAGCACCGTGCGATCGGTCTCGCGCGCGCCCGCGATGGTCAGTGAAGTGGCGTGCGGCACCGGCAGTTCTTCTTCGGTGAGACTCACGTTGAGCCCGAGCCCGATCACGACGGCGGGCGCGCCACCCGCGTTCGACGCGACCTCGGCCAGGATGCCCGCCACCTTGCGGCCCTCGATCAGCACATCGTTGGGCCACTTCAGCTCCGCGGCCACGCTCGCCGTCGTCCGCAGCGCGTCCACCACGGCGACGCCGGTCAGCAGTGCCAGCCAGGCGAGCGAGGCCGGCCCGATCCCGGGCAACCGCACCAGCAGCGACATCGCCAGCTGCGCCCGGGGCGGGCTGACCCAGGTGCGCGCGTGCCTGCCGCGCCCCTGCACCTGGGTCTCGGCCAGCAGAACCACGTGGTCGGCGCCCGGATCGGCCGCCTGGGCGATCAGGTCCGCGTTCGTGGACCCGGTCGACTCCACCACGTCGATCCGTGCGAAGAACGACAGCTCGGGCAACTCGAGGGCACTGCGCCGCAACTGCTCTGCATCCAAAGGTGGCCTCTGCACACCGGCAGGCTACTCGCCGCCGGAGCGCTAACCGGCCAGGTCGTATTCGAATACGATCGGGTCGGACGACGCCATGCCCGCACGGTCGCCGCCCTCCCCCTCGGCTTCGACAGTCTCGGCCCAGTACTCGGGCTCGCCGTATTTCGGCGCCGTCTCGGCGGTCCGCGTCCACGCCGCCGCGGCGGCGTACTCGGGGGCCGCCGCGGCGGCGTACTCGGCGAAGGCCCTACCCCATTCCCACATGACGGGCTCCTCCCCTGAGCTCGAAAATCCGTCGCCTCGAGGCTATCCGGAACCCGCCCGTGAACGATACTTGTTTTCCGCCCCGTCAACCCGGCTACCGACCAGGAAGTTTGCGTCGGAAATATGATCTAGCTGCGATTTTCTACTCATGGGTAGCCCGGACTTGGTTAGAAGGAAATGGCTGGTACTGGTTACACTCCGATGCCATGACGAGTGTCCAGCAGCAGCCCGCATCAGGTCCGGCGGGCGACCCCGATATCCACACCACCGCCGGGAAGCTGGCTGACCTGCGGAATCGGCTGGAAGAGGCCAAGCACCCGATGGGTGAGGCCGCGGTCGACAAGGTGCACGCGAAGGGCAAGATGACCGCCCGCGAGCGCATCCTCGCCCTGCTGGACGAAGGCTCCTTCGTGGAACTCGACGCCCTGGCCCGCCATCGCAGCGTGAACTTCGGGCTGGAGAACAACCGCCCGCTCGGCGACGGCGTGGTGACCGGGTACGGCACCATCGACGGCCGCGACGTCTGCATCTTCAGCCAGGACGTCACGGTGTTCGGTGGCAGTCTCGGCGAGGTCTACGGCGAGAAGATCGTCAAGGTGATGGACCTGGCTCTGAAGACCGGCCGCCCGTTGATCGGCATCAACGAGGGCGCGGGCGCGCGCATCCAGGAGGGCGTGGTCTCCCTCGGCCTCTACGGCGAGATCTTCCACCGCAACATCCAGGCCTCGGGCGTGATCCCGCAGATCTCGCTGATCATGGGCCCGGCCGCCGGTGGGCACGTGTACTCCCCCGCGCTGACCGACTTCGTCGTGATGGTCGACGGCACCAGCCAGATGTTCGTCACCGGCCCGGACGTCATCAAGACGGTCACCGGCGAGGACGTCACCATGGAGGACCTGGGCGGCGCGCACACGCACATGACCAAGTCCGGCGTCGCGCACTACGTCGCCTCCGGCGAGCAGGACGCGCTGGACTACGTCAAGGACCTGCTGTCCTACCTGCCGAGCAACAACCGCGCCGAGGCGCCGCGATTCCCGGCCACCGACCCGATCCCCGGCGCGATCGAGGACTCGCTCACCGAGGAGGATCTCGAGCTGGACTCGATCATCCCGGACTCGCCGAACCAGCCCTACGACATGCACGAGGTCATTCGTCGCCTGCTCGACGACGACGAGTTCCTCGAGGTGCAGGCCGAGCGCGCGATGAACGTCATCGTCGGCTTCGGCCGGATCGACGGCCGCAGCGTCGGCATCGTGGCCAACCAGCCCACCCAGTTCGCGGGCTGCCTGGATATCGACGCTTCGGAGAAGGCCGCGCGCTTCGTGCGCACCTGCGACGCGTTCAACGTCCCGATCATCACCCTGGTCGACGTGCCCGGGTTCCTGCCCGGCACCGGGCAGGAGTACAACGGCATCATCCGGCGCGGCGCGAAGCTGCTCTACGCCTACGGTGAGGCCACTGTGGGCAAAATCACGATCATCACCCGCAAGGCCTACGGCGGCGCCTACGACGTCATGGGTTCCAAGCACATGGGCGCCGATGTGAACCTCGCGTGGCCGACTGCTCAGATCGCTGTCATGGGCGCTTCGGGCGCTGTCGGATTCGTCTACCGCAAGCAGCTGCAGCAGGCCGCCAAAGACGGCCAAGACGTCGATGCGCTGCGGCTCGAGCTCCAGAACGAGTACGAGGACACGCTCGTGAACCCGTACGTCGCCGCCGAGCGCGGTTACGTGGACGCGGTGATCCCGCCGTCGCACACCCGCGGCCAGATCGTGTCCGCGCTGCGACTGCTCGAACGCAAGATGGTGACCCTTCCGCCGAAGAAACACGGCAACATCCCGCTGTGATCGAGCGATACGCTCGATAGGCCGCGCACAAAGGGTGGCGTCGGACTCGGTAGCACTTACCCTGGCGTGTACCGCCTTGTTGCAAAGACGCAACGAGTGAATCCGAGGATGATCGCTTCATCCATAGCTTGTCGGAAAACGGGAACAGCCTGATCAGTTCATCTGATTCGAGGCGAAGAGAGGACCTGGCACTGTGACGACCGTGGCAGAAGAAGATGTGTTGAGCGCCGTCGAACTGGATCTCACAGTCGACCCGATCACGGACGAGGTCGGTGCGCCCACCTCGAACGCGGCCGCGCTACCCGCCGAGGCCACCGCTGAACCGTTCTTCCGCGTCGTGAAGGGCTCGCCCACCGACGAGGAACTCGCCGCGCTGGTGTGCGTGCTGTCCGCGGCCGCGAACGGCACCGCGCAGACCGGCCCCGCGGGCCCGCCCGACATGTGGGGCCGTCCCACGCTGATGCATCGCGGCGCGTCGCCGTTCTCCCCGTACGCCTTCCCGCAGCTGTCCCACCTGCGCGGGTGACGCGGCTGATCCTGGCTTCCGCGTCCCCGGCCCGCCGGGAGGTGCTCCGTTCGGCGGGCATCGACCCGATCGTCCGGGTCTCCGCCGTGGACGAGGACGCGGTCGCCGCCGCCCTCCCGGAGGGCACGCCACCCCAGGTGGTCGTGGTGGAACTCGCGCGTGCCAAAGCGGCCGCCGTGGTCGCCGGCATCCCGGAGTCCGCCGCCGATTGCGTTGTGGTCGCCTGCGATTCCATGCTGCTCGTCGACGGCGAGTTGCAGGGCAAGCCGCACACACCGGAGGTCGCCCGCGCTCGGTGGGGTGACATGGCCGGGCGCAGCGCTGATCTCGTCACCGGTCACTGCGTGGTGCGGATGCGCGACGGGCAGATCACCGCCGAGGCGGTCGACTGCAGCAGCACCACCGTGCATTTCGCCAAGCCGGAGCCGGACGAACTGGACGCCTACATCGCGACCGGAGAGCCGCTCCAGGTGGCGGGCGCGTTCACCCTCGACGGGCTCGGCGGCTGGTTCGTCGACCGCATCGATGGTGACCCGTCCAGCGTCATCGGCATCGGGCTACCACTGCTGCGCCGACTGCTTGGCGATGTTGGGATCAGCGTTACGCAACTGTGGGGCCACACGGCCTGAGGGCGGCGCGGTGACGGTCTCGGCGTCGCCGCCCGCGGGCACCGTCCTTTCGTCGAGCCTGGCCGCCCCGGCGGTCGCCTCGCGCTGCGCGGCGATGAGTTCCAGTCGGGCCACGCACAATTCCGGCTCGACGAAAGGATGCATCCGCACGTCGATCGCGCCGCGCGCGCCGCCCCGGTCGAGCACCTCTTCGAGCAGACCCAGGTGCACACCGCACACCACCTCGGAGTGCGTCCGCGCGAGCTCGCGCAGCGGACACGCCGTCAACCGGATCAGCACCTTCCCCTCGGTCTCCGGGGACGGATCGCGCTCGGGCGCGAAACCCAGTTCCGACATCAACGTCATCGTGAGGTCTTTGGCGTCCTCCAGCGACTCGACCCGGTGGTCACCGACGTCGAGTCTCGTGCCCCAGGCACGGCCCGCCGCGATCGCGGCCTCGGATCTGCGCCGCGGATCAGGGCCGAGCTGATCGGCGAGCACCTGCGCCAGATCCTGGTAGCCGACCGATCGCTGCACCGCGCTGTACCCGATGCGCGGACGTCCGCGACCGCGCGGCGGCTGCTGGAACTGCCGGACGAGGGATTCCCTGGTGAGCACGTCGAGATGGAAACGAACCGTCGTGACGTGCTGTCCGGTGATTCTGGCCAGTTCCTGGGCGTCGAGAGGCTCGCTGGCGCCACGTAGGATCGCGAGCAGTCGCCGCCGCGGCCAAGAATCGGACATAGCTCACCCCTCCTCCCGGGAGACTTTATCGGATGTAGGTGCCCTTTATTCGGCCCTCATCCGATTTGTGATCTGAAACGACAGTCACTAACGCCTCACACCTACCATCGCTGTGAGACCTCGAACCGTGCCACCGCCGTCCACCCATGCGTGAAGGAACCGACACCGTGCCCGTCGCCCCGGACCCTCATCCCTCGCTCGGTCTCTACGCACATCCTCACCGACTAGTAACCACGGAGTGGCTGTCGGCAAACATAGGCGCGCGGGGACTCAAGATCATCGAGGCCAACGAGGACACGCTGCTCTACGACATCGGGCACGTTCCGGGCGCCACCAAACTGGATTGGCGAAGCGATCTGAACGATCCGGTCACGCGCGACTATATCGACGGAACCCGCTTCACCGAACTCATGCGCGCCAAGGGGATAGAACTCGACGACACGGTCGTGATCTACGGGGACCGGAGCAACGCGCAGGCGGCGCACGCGGCGTGGGTGTTCACCCTGTTCGGGCACGAGGACGTGCGGCTGCTCGACGGCGGGCGCGCGGCGTGGATCTCCGAGGGGCGCGACACGACTTTCGAACCGGACTATCCGGTGCGCAGCGCCTACCCGGCCGTACGCCGCGACGACGGCACCTACCGGGCCTTCCGGGAGGACGTGCTCGCCCACCTCGGCAAACCGGTGATCGACGTGCGCTCGCCCGAGGAGTACTCCGGCGCGCGCACCATGGAGCCGGCCGATCCCGAGGACGCGGCGCTGCGCGGCGGCCACATTCCCAGCGCGTCGAACGTCCCGTGGAACGAGGCGCTCACCGCCGACGGACGCTTCCGTGCGCGGGACGAACTCGACGCGGTCTATAGCGCGTTGACCGGCGCGGAGGCCGTGATGGTCTACAGTCGAGTCGGCGTGCGATCCAGTCACAGCTGGTTCGTCCTGACCTATTTGCTCGGGCGCCATGGCGTGCGCAACTACGACGGTTCCTGGACCGAGTGGGGCAACTCGGTGCGGATGCCCATCGCCAAGGGGTACGACCCCGGCGAGGTACCCGCGCGCGGTGGTACCCGGCGCACCCGGAGCAGGTAGTCGGGGTGCGGTCCCAAACACAGATCGCGTACGTTGTGATCTGCGACCTACTGTTGAGTAGGTCTAGCCGAGTTCGGCGTCTGTTGGCAGACTGCCTACACTCGCCCGAGACGTAAGTTTGTCGATTACGGGAGCGGAGCCCACGCAGCGACCATCCCCGGCGAAGCGACCAGAAGAATGCACACAGGAGGCTCAGTGCCCAGCCATGCCAGCGCGCGGATCACGAAGGTACTCGTAGCTAACCGAGGCGAGATCGCCGTGCGCGTTATCCGGGCGGCCAAGGACGCCGGTATCGGCAGCGTCGCGGTCTACGCCGAGCCGGACGCCGACGCTCCGTTCGTCAAGCTCGCCGACGAGGCCTTCGCCCTGGGTGGGCAGACCTCGGCCGAGTCGTACCTGGTGTTCGACAAGATCCTCGACGCCGCGGCCAAGTCCGGCGCCGACGCCATCCACCCCGGCTACGGCTTCCTGTCCGAGAACGCCGACTTCGCCCAGGCCGTCATCGACGCCGGGCTGATCTGGATCGGCCCCTCCCCCCAGTCCATCCGCGACCTCGGTGACAAGGTCACCGCGCGGCACATCGCCGAGCGCGCGAAAGCGCCGATGGCCGCGGGCACCAAGGACCCGGTCAAGGACGCGAACGAGGTCGTCGAGTTCGCGAAGACCTACGGCGTGCCGGTGGCCATCAAGGCGGCCTTCGGCGGCGGCGGACGCGGCATGAAGGTCGCGCACTCCATCGAGGAGATCCCGGAGCTGTACGACTCGGCCGTGCGTGAGGCGACCGCGGCGTTCGGTCGTGGCGAGTGCTTCGTCGAGCAGTACCTGGACAAGGCCCGCCACGTCGAGGCGCAGGTCATCGCCGACAAGCACGGCAACGTCATCGTCGCGGGCACCCGCGACTGCTCGCTGCAGCGGCGCTTCCAGAAGCTCGTCGAGGAGGCCCCCGCGCCGTTCCTGTCCGACGAGGTCCGCGCGAAGATTCACGCCTCCGCCAAGGCCATCTGCAAGGAAGCCGGCTACTACGGCGCGGGCACCGTCGAGTACCTGGTGCAGGGCGAAACGGTCTCCTTCCTCGAGGTGAACACCCGTCTGCAGGTGGAGCACCCGGTCACCGAGGAGACCGCGGGCATCGACCTGGTGCGCCAGCAGTTCCGCATCGCCAACGGCGAGAAGCTGGAAATCACCGAGGACCCGACGCCGCGCGGTCACTCCTTCGAGTTTCGCATCAACGGCGAGGACGCCGGCCGCGGCTTCCTGCCCGCCCCCGGCCCGGTCACCGTGTACAAGGAGCCCGCCGGTCCCGGCGTGCGCGTGGACTCCGGCGTGGTGGCCGGCAGCGTGATCGGCGGACAGTTCGACTCGATGCTGGCCAAGCTCATCGTCACCGGCGAGAACCGCACCCAGGCGCTGGAGCGGGCGCGGCGCGCACTGGCCGAGTACGAGGTCGACGGCCTGGCCACGGTCATCCCGTTCCACCGGGCGATCGTCGAGGACCCGGCGTTCATCGGTGACGGCGAGAAGTTCGACGTCTACACCAAGTGGATCGAGAACGAGTGGGTCAACACCGTCGAGCCGTTCGCGGGCGCGGGCGCCCCGGACGACGAGGACGAGGACCTGCCGCGGCAGAAGGTCGTCGTCGAGGTCGGTGGACGCCGGGTCGAGGTGTCGCTGCCCGGTAGCTTCACCGTCGGGGCCGGTGCGGCCGGCGCGGCGGGCAACGGCGCGGGTGTGATCCGCAAGAAGCCCAAGCCGCGCAAGCGTGGCGGCGCGGGCGGCGGCGCGGCCTCCGGTGACGCGGTCACCGCTCCCATGCAGGGCACCGTCGTCAAGGTCGCCGTCGAAGAGGGCCAGACGGTCGAGGCGGGCGATCTGATCGTGGTACTCGAGGCCATGAAGATGGAGAACCCGGTCAACGCCCACAAAGCCGGCGTCGTCACCGGCCTGTCCGTCGAGGCGGGCGCGGCGATCACCCAGGGAACGGTTCTCGCGGAGATCAAGTAGCACCTGGCGTAAAGCGTCGCGGAGCGGGCACAGGACGACGAGGTCCGTGCCCGCTCTCGCTGTTCACGCGGCGGTCCCTCCGTCGTCATGCGAGCTGCCTCCGCCGGACCGGATCCGCACACCAGGGTGTCGTATCGTGATCCGGTGACCAGCTCGACAAGCGTCTCCCCCGTCGCGGAGGTGATCCGCGCGCGCCGCGCCACCGGCGGCCGCGCCGACGGTCACCGCCTGGCGCTGGTGGTGGAGGGCGGCGGCAGCCGTGGGGTGTACTCCAGCGGCATGGTGTCCGCACTGGAGGAACTCGGCCTCGCAGGGGTGTTCGACGCGGTGTACGGCACGTCGGCGGGCGCGATCAACGGCGCCTGGCTGCTGTGCGGGCGCGCGATCCCCGGCATGCGTTCGTGGACCGATCCGACGATCATGCGCCGGGCCATCGACCCGGCCCGTCTCCTGCGCGGACGTCCCGCGTTCGATCTGCGGTATCTCGTGCACCAGGTGTACGACGGCATCGAACCGATGGATTTCGACGCGATCCTGGCCAACTCCACGACGTTCCATCCGATCGCCACCGACATCCGGACCGGGCAGGCGGTCGACCTGCATCCGCACATCACCGACAAGCGCACGCTCATGCGCGCGCTGCGGGCGTCGGCGGGCCTGCCCCTTCTGGCCGGGCCGCCGGTCGTTCTGGGGGCCTCGGCCTACTTCGACGGCGGTCTCTCCGAGACGGTGCCGATCCGCACCGCGGTCCAGGCGGGCGCAACGCACGCCTTGGTCCTGCGTACCCGGCGGGTGGACGAGCGGCGCCCGCCCGCTTCGCGGCTGCATCAGATCGTCGGCGGCGGCTATCTGCGCGCCGTGGCCCCGGGCGCGTACCGGGCCTGGATCGAGCGCCCCGGCCAGCAGGACATCGAGGACCGGGCGCTCGCCGCACTGGGCGAGTCCGTCCTCCAGATCCACCCGCCGCCCGGCTCTCCCGACATCGACAGCGCCGCCCGCGACACCACCCTGCTGGCCGCGGCTCTCCAGATCGGCCGTCGAGCCGTCCTAGACGCGCTCTCCGCGGTCCTCCCGGCCGTCTGACCTGACTTTCCGTTCGGCGACTCAGCCCAGGTGGACCCGGACGCCGTTCGACAGGACGAAGTCGTGGAGTTCGAGGTGGTCGGGCGTGGCGGACGGGGGCAGGTCGAAAACGAGTTTCGTGGTGGCGGACTGGCCCGGACGCAGCTCGAAAGAGTAGCCGAGGCGCTGCTGGGTGTTCTGCCACATGGTTGCGGTGGCGTTGTGGTCGAAGGGCGTGTTCTGCTCGTCCACGAGGCGCTGGCCCAGGGGCAGAAACCACTTCGTCTCGTCGGAGATATTGCGAACGTCCAGCGTGACGATCAGGAACGAGCCCGCGGCCGTTTGCAGTCCGATTCGGGAAACGCCCGTGTCGACCTTCGTCACGACGAACTCGAATTTGCCGTCGCGCACGGCACTGCCCACCGGCGCTACGGCCGCCGCGTCGGGCAGGGGCTCGTCCCGGCCCGGTCCCGGATGCTCCACCGCTACTGCCGAGGGCGGCGACGTGGGCGCGGGTGAGCCGGAGTCGCCGGTCCTGGTACCCGCCGCGATCAAGGCGACGCAGCCGGCCGCGAACGCGAACGGCGCGAGGAACACGACGATCAGCGCGCTGATCATCTTCGACAGGAGACTTCGGCGGCGTCGCGGCCGCCGACGGGGGACCGGGCTGCGGGGACGCCGTTGCGCGATCGAGGAATACCCCGGAGGTTGGACCGCTGGAAAGACCTTTCGCGCCGGCGCGCCGTTCTGCCGAGACGGCGGCGCTAGGGGTGACGGGACGCGTGCCCGCAGTGCGAGCAACCGCCCCTGCCGACCCTGCTGTCCGCGCCAAGCGGTTCCAGCGGCGTACACCCCGTTCTGATACCAGCGCCGGACGGCTGGATACGGCTGCCGCACAAGGGGATAACCGCTGGCCGCGCGCACCTGCTGCTGAGGGGCAGGTCCGTGCACTGACGAAGCCGGATTCGGAACGCGCTGTCCGGGAACAGGGTTTGGTAGGGCCGCGGCCTGGGGCCAGTCGAGCCTCGTCGCCACGAGCGTCGGGGTCGGACCTGGCTCCGGCATCACTTCGGTCGGGGCGGGCGTCGGCTTCGGCTTCGAATCCGCGGGTTCCTGGGGAGCGACGGGCCGAGGACCCGACTGCTGCGAGTAATCGCTCCGCGCAGCCGGATTCGCCGGACCACGGTCCTCGGAACGATGCGCGTTTGCCCGTGGGGCCTCAGGCTCTGCGGACGCCCCGGCGGTCAGTGGCTTCGTGGACGGTCGGCCCGATCCGGAGGGCGGCGGCACGGCTCGGGACTCCGCGACGCCGATCGCGAGGCGGGCGGCCGCGGCGAATTCCCCTGCTGTGGGGAATCTTTCACTCGGCTCCTTGGCCAGACCGCGGGCGATGACGGCGTCGAGCGCGGCGGGCACCCCGGCGCGCACCGAACCGGCCCGTGGGGCAGGCGCCATCAAATGGGCGTGCATCTGCTGCGCGGGATCGGTGTCGCCGTAGAGCCGGGAGCCGGTGAGGCATTCGTAGAGCACGCAGGCCAGCGAGTAGACGTCGGCGCGCCCGTCCACCGCCCCGGTGAACCGTTCCGGGGCCATGTACGCGAGGGTGCCGATCGCCATGCCGGTGGTGGTCACGGCCGTCCGGCCGAGCCCGTGCACGATGCCGAAGTCGATCAGATAGGTGAAGCCGCTCGGGTGGACGACGATGTTCGACGGTTTGACATCGCGGTGTACCAGCCCGGCCCGGTGCGCGACGTCCAGCGCGGCGGCGACGTGTCCGATGATGCCGACCGCCACGGCCGGCGGCATGGGGCCCTCGGCCACCAGCTTGCCCGCCAAGTCGGAGCCCTCGACGAACTGCATGTCGATGTAGAGGCGGCCGTCGATCTCGCCGAAGCGGTGGATGCGCGGCACGTGTGGGTCGCGCAACCGCGCCACCGCTTCGGCTTCGCGCTCGAAGCGCTTGCGGTATCCCTCCGCGGCCGCGAGTTCGGCGGGCAGGAGTTTCAACGCCACCCGGCGCGCCGCCACCGTGTCGTACGCCAGCCACACTTGACCCATGCCGCCCTTGCCGAGCAAGCGCTCCAGCCGGTAACCCCCGAATCGCACCTCCCCCATCGCGAACCTCCAGTCACCGTTGACGTCCGGTCGACCCGGCCTCCACCTGCGGCGGGAACTCCGGGAAACACCAGATCACCGCGCGAATGCCGAAGAACGTGGCCTCTTTCGGAGCGTAACCGCACCCCGCGTCGCGCACCACTGTGTGCTCGACGACAGTCCGTCAAGCCCGCCTACTTGCCGGGTTTGGGCTTGTTTTTGTCCCTGCCGTTGCCCTGGTCCGCATTGCCGGGCTTGTCCCGGTCACGCTTGTCGCCACCCGAGCTGTGCTGCTCGGGAGCGTTCTCGACGTTCCCCACGGCGACACCGCCGGGAGCCGGAAGCCAACTGGCACGGCCCGTCGCCAGCGGAGTACAGGTCAGCAGGAGGCCGTCCACGGTGACACTGTCCACGTCCGCCACCGGATCACACGGCTGCCCGGCGCCGGGCAGGACCAAGGTGGGCGCCGAGATCGGCACAGGCGCCCGCGTGGCCGGGACGTGCGACGGCAATGTCGATTGTGTCGCGTGGTCCTGTTCGGAAGGGGGAGCCGAAGCGGTTGCCGAGCCCGCGTCGGCCATTTCCGGCCGTCCGAGCCACAGCGCCCCGGCCACCGCCACGACGAGCGTCCCGAAAGCCGCCAGAGCCAGACGCGGTCCGATGGACATGCGCGCCTCGGACGAGACGCCGGTCCTGGCCGTCGCACGCGGCGGCGGCAGCACGAAAGTCGGCGACGAAGGCGCGAGTTCGACCGTGGTCGCGTCTCGACCTGTCACGGCCGCGTACCCGGCCGAGGCCAATTCCCCCGCGCTGGAGAACCGCCGGCTCGGGTCCTTCGCCATACCGCGTGCGATCACCGCGTCCAGCTCCGGCGGCACGGCGGGGTTGAGCGTGGAGGCGAGCGGTGGGGTCTGCATGAGGTGGGCGCGCAACAGCCGCGGTGGGTCGCCGTCGTCGAACGGTCGTCGTCCGGTGACGCACTCGTAGAGCACGCAGGCCAGCGAATACTGGTCGGACCGGGGCACCGCCGCCCCCTCGAACCGCTCCGGCGCCATGTAGGCAAGGGTGCCGACCACATTGCCGGTGGCGGTGATCGCGGGCTGGTCGCTGCGGTGCGCGGTGCCGAAGTCGATCAGGTAGACCGCGTCGTCGGGGGTCACCATGATGTTGGACGGCTTCACGTCGCGGTGCACCAGGCCCGCACGATGCGCCGCGTCGAGCGCGGTGGCGGTCTGCGCCACGATCTCGATCGCACGCTCGGGTTCCAGCCGCCCCTCGCGCCGCAGCAGCGCGGCCACGTCACAGCCTTCGACGAACTCCATATCGATGTAGAGGCGACCGTCGAGTTCGCCGAAGGAATGGATCGGCACCAGGTGCGGCCCGCGCACCTGGGCCGCGAGCCGAGCCTCCCTGGTGAATCGCTGTCGGAATCTCGTATCCGCCGCATACGCGGGGGCCAAAACCTTCAATGCGACGGCACGGTCGGCGGTGGTGTCGTGCGCGAGCCAGACCTCGCCCATGCCGCCGCTACCTAGCAACCGATCGAGGCGGTAGTGGCCGAACCACAGCTCGCCCATGTCGACAGAACCTCCCGCTAGCCTCTTCCTCATGACCGAACTACCCGAAATCCGCATCGGCACCCCGAATGGCGCGAAATTCGCGCCGCGGCCATCCGATCATGTCGCAGCGAGGCCGCCGCGCGTCGCGGAATTCGACCGAGCGGTCACGGGGGCGCCGGTCTCATCGGGTGGCGGGCGCGGCGCAACGGGCGGATGCTGATGGAGCCGGTCGAGATCAACGCGGGTGCCTGGTATCTGCGCGCCCTGCGTGCCGACGACCGGATCGATGACCGTCCCGCTCTGGCCGCGGGCGGGATCACCGAGCCGGACTACGTCGCCCGGCGCAGTGCCGGCTGGGCGGAGGAGACGTGTTTCTCCTGGGCGGTGTGCGAACCGACGACGGCCGAGCTGGTGGCCGAGATCGCGGTGACGCCGATGGGCGACGGCACCGCGAACGTGACCGGATGGGCTCGCCCCGCCTACGAAACCGCCCTGGACGCGGGACTGGCTTCCGTCCGCCGTTTCGTCGAAGGCGGTTTGGGGCTGCGGCCGGTCGTCGCTTGACCACGGACCAGCGTGTCCGGCGCGCTCTACTCGCGCGAAAGGCGCACCGAAAGACGGACGAGGTCAGCGCATGACACCGGTGTGCCCGGTGGAATAGCGTCCTGGTTGCGGCCAGATGGTGAGCCCGTGCGGCCCCTTGCCGACGGGAATGCGCGCCAGCAGCGTCCAATTGACGATGTCGATGGCGTACACCTCGCCGTGGTGGCGGCCGGACGCCCAGAAAACACGCCCGTCCGCGGAGATATTGCCCATGTCGGGACTGCCGCCCGCGGGCACGAACCACTTGTACACCAGCCCGTTCGCCGCGAAATCCCACACCGAGATGCTGCCTTCGTGCCGGTTGGTGATGAGCATCTGCGTGGAGTCGCGGGTGACGTAGAGCCCGTGGGTTCCCTTACCGGTCGGCACGAACCCGGTGTTCTCGAAGGTGTGCGCGTCGAAGAGGTAGATGCCGTCGGCGGCCATGTCGGCGACGAAGAAGGTGTGCCCGTCCGGAGAGAGCTTCACATCCTGCGGCTTGCCCGAGGGTCCGCCCGGCAGGTCGATCACCTTGACGATCCTGCGCTCGGCCACGTCGAAAGCCAGCATCCGGCCGATGAATTCGCACGACGCGAGGGCGAAACGGCCGTCGGCGGTGAAGTCCATGTGGTCGACGCCCGCGCAGTCGGGGACCGCCAAAGCGTGCATCTTCTGCCAGGTCCGCGGGTCGTAGAAGTCCAGCGACTTGTCCGCCTCGGCGACGACGAGCGCGTACCGGCCGTCCGGGGTGTAGTACATGTTGTACGGATCGCGCACGGGGAAGGGTTCGCCCGGCCTCCCCGTCCGCGGATCGATCGGCAGCAGGCTGCCGCCGCCCAACGGCAGGTCGTTGGTGACGTAGAGCGTCTGCATGTCGTAGGAGGGGACGACATGCTGCGGCTCCGAACCGCCCGCGGGGAAGGTGTCGATCACCTGGAAGGTGTCCGGATCGATCACCGAGACCGTGTTCGACTGGCTGTTGGGCACGTAGACCAAGGGGCGATGGTCGGCCACGGCGGGGCTGAGTTCGCGGTTGGCCGCGTACACGTCGTTCGGTGAGAGCGGGGGCGGCATCCCGGGCAGCAGATCGGTCATGTGCGGTGGGAACGCGACGGTGGTGGGTGCGGCCACGGTGGTCGTGGCCGCCCGGCCTTCCTCGGTGCCCACCGTGCCCGCGTCACTGGCGGCGCAGCCCGCCACCGCCGAGAGCACGACGAGAGGGATCACGAGGTGGGGCGCGCAGCATCGATACGTGCGCTGCCGGTTCACGCGCCGCACCTGCTCGCAGAGTGGTGAAGACGATCGGCCATGGCTGGGAAGCCTAGGAGGTGGATCCGGGATTTCGGCGTACCCCGCGCCGGGGATACCGGAATGCCCGGATCATCCCGTTCGCGACTATTCGATGCTGGTCAGGACCCGATCCAGCGCGTCGACGGCCTCGTCCAGCTCGGGGCCGGTGACCGTGAGCGGGGGACGGAACCGGATGCCCCGCTCGCCGGTGCCGAGGATCAGCACGCGCTCGCGCTCGCGCAGCGCGGTGAGCACCTCGTCGCGCAGCCGGGACGACGACAACGTGATCGCGCACATCAGTCCGCGCCCACGCGGCTCGCTGACATCGGCGTGCCGGGCGGCGAGCGCGCCCAGCCGTTCGAGCAGGTGCGCACCCAGCGGCCGGGACCGCTCGATCAGCTGGTCCCGCTCGAGCACCTCCAGGATGCGCCGGCTGCGCACCATGTCGCCCAGGTTGCCACCCCAGGTCGAGTTGAGCCGGGAGCTGACGGCGAACACGTTGTCGGGTACCTCGTCCACGCGCCCACCCGCCATGACGCCGCAGACCTGGGTGCGCTTACCGAAAGCGACGACGTCCGGCTCCAGGCCGAGTTGCTGGTAGGCCCAGGCGGTTCCGGTCATGCCGACTCCGGTCTGCACCTCGTCCAGCACGAAAAGCGCATCGTTGTCCTGACACAGCCGCTGCACCGCTTGCAGGAACTGGGGGCGCAGATGCCGGTCGCCGCCCTCGCCCTGAATCGGCTCGGCGATGAAACACGCTATGTCGTGCGGGTTTTCCTCGAACGCGCGCCGCGCCTGGGTGAGCGCGCACGCCTCCGCCTCCTCGACGTCGAAGGCGTCGGTGAGATAGGGCGACTTGATGCGGGGCCAGTCGAACTTGGGGAAACGCGCGGTCTTCACCGGATCGGTGTTGGTGAGCGACATGGTGTAGCCGGTGCGGCCGTGGAACGCGCCGGTCAGATGCAGCACCTTGGTGCCGAGTTCCGGTGCGCGGCCGTGGGATTCGTTGTGCCTGCTCTTCCAGTCGAACGCGACCTTGAGGGCGTTCTCCACCGCGAGGCCGCCGCCGTCGATGAAGAACAGGTGCGGTAGCCGCGGATCACCGAGCACCCGCACGAACGTCTCGACGAAGCGGGCCATCTCCACGGTGTAGATATCGGAGTTGCTCGGCTTGTTCAATGCCGCGGCGGTGAGCTCGGCACGGAACTGCGCGTCGTCGGCGAGGGCGGGATGGTTCATGCCCAGCGCGTTGGAGGCGAAGAAACCGAACATGTCGAGGTAGGGGCTGCCGTCGCGTTCGTCGACGAGGCGGCAGCCGCGGGAACGGTTGAGGTCGAGTACCAAGTCGAAGCCGTCGGCCAGGATGCTCACCGACAAGATCTCATGGACCCGGGCGGCGGGGGTGACCGCCGGGCGGGTGCGTTCCAGTTCGATGGTCACGCCCCGAGGGTACGTAAAAATTTACGGAACCTCTACAGCGAAACGGATTAATTCCGCGAAATCGCTACCTGTCATAGAATGTCTGCAAGATGATGGTGCTCCGGGTACGCACGTTGGCGGTGGCTCTGATCTCTTGGAGCAACTGTTCGAGATGCCGCGGGGACGCCACTCGCACCAGCAGGACGTAGCTCTCCTCGCCTGCCACCGAGTGGCACGCCTCGATGCCGGGGATGTGCTGCAGCACAGCGGGCGCGTCATCGGGTTGCGACGGGTCGAGAGGAGTGATCGCGACGAATGCCGACAGCAGTTGACCGAGCGCTTCGGGATCGACATGCGCGGTGTACCCGCGGATCACACCGCGCGCCTCTAGTCGGCGGACCCGTGACTGCACCGCGGACACCGACAGACTCGCCTTTTCGGCCAGGTTCGACAGGGTGGCCCGTCCATCGGCCATCAGTTCACGAATCAGCAGGCGATCGATGTCATCGAGTACGGGTCTTGCCGGTGTATCCGCCATCAGCGAAGGCTAACTCAGGCAGCGCGGCTCGTGTCCGAAACCTCCCCTCCATCCTCCCGCCATGTGGGACATACACGCCGCGACGCGGCCGAAAGGTACGGCGGAACAACAGATGACCGATGTACTCGATGACCGGACCACCCGACAGCTGGCCGCCCGCGCGGAGGCGGTGCTGCGCGAATTAGGCGCGCGACCACCGGAGCCCGGTGACCTGCCCGCACGAACTCCCATCACCGGAGGGCAGTTGACGACCCTGCGGTCCAGCTCGCTCGAGGAAGTGGATGACGCGATCGGACGGGCCGCCACCGCCTTCCGGGCCTGGCGCAGCGTTCCCGCGCCCGTCCGGGCCGGGGTCGCGCGCAGGCTCGGGCAGCTGCTCACCGCCCACAAGCGCGACTTGGCCGAGCTGGTGACGCTGGAGGCGGGCAAGATCCCCGCCGAGGCGGCGGGTGAAGTGCAGGAGATGATCGACATCTGCGAATTCGCCGTCGGCCTGTCCCGGCAGTTGTACGGCCACACCATGCCCTCGGAACGTCCGGGCCACCGGTTGATGGAGACCTGGCATCCGCTCGGCGTGGTCGGGGTGATCTCGGCGTTCAACTTCCCGGTCGCGGTCTGGGCGTGGAACACCGCGATCGCGCTGGTTTGCGGCGACACCGTGGTGTGGAAGCCGTCGGAGACGACCCCGCTGACGGCGCTGGCCTGTCACGCGCTGCTGCGGCGCGCGGCCGAGGAGGTGGGCGCGGATCCCGAAGTGCATCAGGTGATCCAGGGCGCACGCGACGTGGGCTCCCGGCTGGTCGACGACGAACGGGTGGCGCTGGTGAGCGCGACCGGCTCGGTGCGGATGGGCCGGCTGGTGGCGCCACGGGTGGCCGAGCGGCTCGGACGCTGCCTGCTGGAGCTGGGCGGCAACAACGGCGCGATCGTCACCGCGTCGGCCGACCTGGACCTCGCGGCGCGGGCCATCGTGTTCGCCGCGGCGGGCACGGCCGGGCAGCGGTGCACCACGCTGCGGCGGTTGATCGTGCACCGTGACGTGGCCGGATCGCTGGTGGACCGGTTGGAGCGGGCCTACCGGCAACTGTCGGTCGGCAATCCGCTCGACGACGGGGTGCTGGTCGGGCCGCTGATCGATGGGAAGGCCTACACCGGGATGCGTGCCGCGCTGGACAAGGCGGTGACCGACGGCGGCGAACTGGTCTGCGGCGGCGAACGCGTCGAGGGGTTCGGTGACGACGCCTACTACGTGCGCCCCGCCATCGTGCGCATGCCCGCCCAGACCGCGGTGGTCCGGGAGGAGACGTTCGCGCCGATCCTCTACGTTCTCGCCTACGACGACTTCGATCGCGCGATCGCGCTGCACAACGAAGTGCCACAAGGTCTTTCGTCCGCGATCTTCACCACCGACCAGCGCGAGGCCGAACGCTTCCTCGCCGCCGACGGATCCGATTGCGGAATCGCAAACGTCAACATCGGCACCTCCGGCGCCGAGATCGGCGGCGCCTTCGGCGGTGAGAAGCAGACCGGCGGCGGACGCGAATCCGGCTCGGACTCCTGGAAGGCCTATATGCGCCGAGCCACCAACACGGTCAACTATTCCACCGAACTTCCCCTCGCCCAGGGCATCGAGTTCGGCTGAACCACCCCCACGCACCCCGCCCCACCAGCACGATTCGGTTATTCGCTCCACCCTGTGTAGTGTTGTCCTTACGACGCGGGGTGGAGCAGCTCGGTAGCTCGCTGGGCTCATAACCCAGAGGCCGCAGGTTCAAATCCTGTCCCCGCTACTGGAAGCCCGGGTCAGACGGTTCACACCGACTGGCCCGGGTTATTTCTTTGCCGGGCTCGTCATCGCGGATGATCCGCTCGGCTGCCGCCCGCGAAACCGACGCCTGCTCCGATGCCGGGCAGCGGCTTCGGCGCGGTCGATCGAATCGCGCCCTCCGTCCGGTTGCCCTCCCTCGTGCACCTTCCCCGGTACGGTAGCCAGAAGATGGCTGAGTTCTTCCCGTTGCGGCCCGTGACGCCCGTGTTTCGCCACGAACGCGAAGGAGATAGCTGTGCGACGCAGAGCGATGCTCGAGGGATGTGCCGCGGCGGTGGCCGTGTCGATGTTCGCCGCCGCCTGCGGCGGGCCGGACGGCAGCGCGAAGGCCGAGTTGGCCTTCGACCCCGACGCGTTCACGGAGCAGACGAAGACCGTCGCCACCTTCGAGCGCGACAAGGAAGTCGCCTATCGCTTCTACGAGAGCGTTGTCTATGTCGCGAAACCGGTTAACAAGGCGTATCAGAGCTTGAACATCAGCGTGCCCGTCGAGATCGACGGAACGGCCGTCGACGCGAGCACGGCTCCAATCCTTTTCAGCAACTCCGTCGGCGGCTACCTGTCGTCCTCCGTGACGGGCGACGAGCCGGGCGACGGCGGCGAGCGGACCAGGAACCAAGACCTCGCGCTGGCCGCCGGCTACGTCGTCGTCGAGTCCGGCGCTCGCGGGCGGGACCTCGTCGGTCCCGACGGCACGTACTACGGCGTCGCGCCCGCCGCCATCGTGGATCTGAAGGCCGCGGTCCGATACCTGCGCCACAACTCCGGCCGCGTGCCGGGAAACACCGATCGGATCGTGGCCACCGGAGTCAGCGCGGGAGGTGCGCTGTCCGCCCTGCTCGGGGCTTCCGCGGACAGCGGTATGTACCACCGGTACCTCGCCGATCTCGGCGCGGCGGACGCCAGCGACGCCGTCTTCGCCGCCGCGCCCTACTGCCCCATCACCGATCTCGAACACGCCGATATGGCCTACGAATGGAATTGGGGCGCCAATCCCCTGCGCTCCGGGGAACTCGACGCGACCGCGTCGCGGGACCTGAGTGCGGCGTTCACCGGCTACCAAGCGTCGCTCGGGCTCCAGGGCAAAGACGGATTCGGACCCATCACGGCCGACAACTACGGCCGCTACCTCGTGCGGACCTACCTCGAACCGGCGGCAACCGCGTACCTGACCGCACTGCCCGACGCCGACCGCTCCAGCTACCTGGCGGCCAACCCTTGGATCACGTGGGCGGGCGATCGGGCGGAGTTCCCTTGGCCGGACTTCCTCGCGCACGTGGGAGAGCGGAAGAAGGGCGTGCCCGCGTTCGACGCTTTCGACCTGTCCTCCGGAGAGAACAACGAGTTCGGGGTGGGAACCACCAAGGCCAGGCATTTCACCCTGTACAGCCTGCGGCGCGCCACCGGCGACCCCGGCGCGCAGCTGGACGGCGACCTGCCCGAGAAGATCACAATGATGAATCCCATGCCCTTCATCGGACAGAAGAACCCGGCGCGGGCCAAGCATTGGTGGATCCGGGTCGGCACCAAGGACACCGACACGTCGCTGACCATCGTGGGCAATCTCGCCGCGAGCCTCGAGAATCTGGGCGACGACGTCGACGCCGCGATGTACTGGGACGCCGGGCACGGCAGCAACGAGGACGCGGCGGATTTCATCCGGTGGATCGGCAGGGTGACCGGTTACACCGCGAGCCGCTAGCAGCGCGGCGGCTCGATACCGAGTTCCCGCAACCGCTCGGCGTAGACCGCGACGTTGGCGAGCTTGACGTCCTCGTAGCCGCGCACCACGTCGGCGAGGGACGCCGCACGCACCGCGCGGTCGTAGCCGGCCAGCTCCAGCGTGTCGGCGAGGTCGGTCACCATCGCGGTGTAGTGCGCGAGCAGTTCGCGTTCCACCCGGCGCACGTGCGCGTAACCGAACGGGTCGAACTTGGTGCCGCGCAACCGCTTGCCCTTGGCCAGCAGACGGAGGGCGAAGTGACTGCCCGGCCGCATCCCGATCTTCTTCTCCCGGCCCATCGCGCGCAGGATCGGCGGGTGCAGCCGGTAGGTGAGGTTCGCCCCGTCGGGCACCTGTGCGGCGACCTCGGCCAGGAACGCCGGATCGGTGAGTCGTCGGGCCACCTCGTACTCGTCTTTGTAGGCCGTGAACTTGTACAGCCCGCGCGCCACCTGTTCGCTGAACGCGGTGCTGTCGGTGACCCGCCGCTCCGCGTCCCAAATGCGTTGCATCGTGCGCACGTAGTCGCGGGCCACCGCCACGCTCTGGAAACCGATCAGCTCGGTCGCCCGCAGCGCCACCAGCCGCCGCGTCTCGCCGGTGGCGGTCAGCCCGTCGAACAGGTCCGCGGGCGCCGCGGGTGAGGCGGGTCCGGCCACGCGACGAGCGGTCGCGGCGGCGAACTCCTCCGGCCGCGCGATCGCGACCCGTCCCCAGCGGAAGGCCGCGAGGTTGGTGTCCACGGCCACGCCGTTGATCTCGATCGCCTCCTCGATCGCGGTGCGCGGCAGCCGCAGTCCTCCGCTCTGGTAAGCGGCTCCGACCAGCAGGAAGTTCGCGGCGGCGGTGTTGCCGAAGAGGACTTGCGCGGCGGCGAGCGCGTCGAAGGACCGCACCGACCGCGATACTTTCGCCAACCGCTCCAGCAGCATCGCCTCGTCGGGATGGCCGACCGACTTGTCGTAGACCATGTCCCCGGTCGGAGTCCTGCTGGTGGAGGCCACCGACACGGTCGTCGCGGCGGACCCGTAAGCCAGGTTCTTGGTGTCGGTGGCGGTCAGCAGGTCGAAAGCCACGAGACAGTCGGCCGAGGCCGGGGCCAGCCGGTTGGCCGGCTCCAGCGCGTCCACGGCGAACCGCAGGTGCGAGACCACGGGACCTGCCTTCTGGCTCATGCCGATCTGGTCCAGGCTCGCCACCTCGTACCCGGCCCGCATCGCGGCGGTGGCCAGTACCTGGTTCACGGTGACGATGCCGGTGCCTCCGATGCCAGCGAGGAAGACGTTCTGCGTGGTCGTCGGCGGTTCGTGCGCCAGGTCCGGCAGCCGCGGAGGCTGCTCGCGGCGAACTTCCTCGCGCCGCTCGCGCTCGGCAGGGTCGGGCAGCTCGACCGTGACGAACGACGGGCAGTCGCCGTCCAGGCAGCTGTAGTCGGTGTTGCACGAGGTCTGATCGATCCTGGTCTTGCGGCCGAACTCGGTGTCCACCGGCTGCACCGACAGGCAATTGCTCCGGACGCCGCAATCACCGCAGCCCTCGCACACCGCCTCGTTGATGACCACCCGGGTGCGGCGCACCGGCAGGGTGCCGCGCTTGCGCTGCCGCCGCGCGTCGGCCGCACAGTGCTGGTCGTAGATCAGCACCGTGACGCCGGGCACCTCGCGCAGGGCGCGCTGCGCTTCATCGAGACGGTCCCGATGCCACAGCAGGGTGCCAGGAGCGAGATCGCGTTTGCGGTAACGCTCGGGCTCGTCGGCGCAGACGATGATGCGCCGGACACCCTCGATCGAGAGCTTGTGGGTGAGCATCGGCACCGTGAGGGCGCCTTCGGCGTGCTGCGCGCCGGTCATCGCGACGACGTCGTTGTGCAGCAGCTTGAAGGTGATGTTCACCCCGGCGGCCACGCACGCCTGCACGGCGAGCTGACCGGAGTGGAAATACGTGCCGTCGCCGATGTTCTGGAACAGGTGCGGCACATCGGTGAACGGGGCCTGACCGATCCATTGCGAGCCCTCGCCGCCCATCTGGGTCAATCCGGTGACCTTGCTGTCCGTGCGCCCGGACATGGTCACCAAGGTGTGGCAGCCGATCCCGCCGCCCGCCAGCGACCCTTCCGGCACTGCGGTGGATCGATTGTGCGGACAACCGCTGCAGAAGTAGGCCGTGCGCTTGGCGGGCAGCACCGACAGCGACAGCGGTTGCGGCAGCGGGCGTTTCATCTCGACGTGCCCGTCGAGCACGCGGCGCAGCGGTGCGGCGATGCGCCCGGAGGTGAGTTCGCCATCGGTGCCGAACAGCGGGCGGCCCGCGCCGTCGCGCTTGCCGACGATCTCGGGGGCGGCCGGGACGCCGTACAGAATGTCTCGAATCTGGGTCTCGATGAAGGCCGTCTTGTCCTCGACGACGATCAGCCGGGTGAGGCCGGTGGCGAACTCGCGGACGCGTTCGGGCGCGACCGGATACGGCATCCCGATGCGCAGCAGCCGGATGCCCGCCTCCCGGAGCGCGTCGTCGTCCGCGCCGAGGTCGATCAGCGCTTGGCGGACCGCGTCGAAGGTGGTGCCCGTGGCGGCGATCCCGATCGTGGCGCTGGCCGGGTCGACCTCGATCACGTCCAGCCCGTTGCGGGTGCTGTAGGCCCGCACCAGTTCCCAACGGGGACCGTAGAGATCCGCCTCGGCGAGCAGGCTGTCGGCGGGCGCGCCCATCGGACGCTGCCGGTAGCGGAAAGGCCGGCCGTCCCAGTCGATCTCGGGCACGACGATGTCGATGTCTCCGACCGAGCCGTCGACCGTCCAGGCGCCGTCGGCTACGTCGGCGACGATCTTCAGTGCCACGAGGCAGCCCGAGGCGCGGGACAGGGCGACCCCGTGCAGGCCCATGATGATGATCTCGCGCGCGTTGCGCGGGAACAGCACGGGAATGTTCATCGCCGCCAGCGAGCGCTCGCTCACCGCGGGCACAGTGGAGGACTTCGCCGCCGGATCGTCGCCGACCAGCAACAGGACGCCGCCGCGCGGATTCGCGCCGTACATGTTGGCGTGGCGAAGGGCATCGGTCGCGCGGTCCAGGCCTGGGCCTTTGCCGTACCAGACACCGACGACGCCGTCGTGTGTCGCGGTGCCCGCGGGCAGATCCGCCTGACTCCCCCAGACGGAGGTCGCGGCCAGTTCCTCGTTCAGCCCCGGAACGAAGGCGATGTCGTGCTCAGCGAGGACATCCGGCATTCCGGACAGCATCTTGTCGACGCCGCCGAGCGGACTGCCCTGGTACCCGGAGACGAACGTGCCGACCCGCCGGCCCGCTCGGAGATCACGGACGTGCTGCTCGACCAATTGTCGCGCGATGGCCTGGACGCCGGTGAGCACCACGGTGTCCGAGCCGACGCGGTAACGGTCGGCGAGGTCGTAGGAAGCTGCGATCAGGTCGCGGTCAGCGAGCTCGGTCATACAGATCCACCCGTCCACACGGCGCCGATCCGGCGCCTACCTCGTTGAGCACTTGTTGCCGATATCGTGTCCTCGATAATCTGAACGCACAACCTTGGGCAATTTGATTGAGCAATGTGCCCAATTATTGACAGCAGGAATGGGCACAACCTAAGCACAGTGCGAGGTCCGTGTGACGGTGCACACAAAAGCACGCTTACGTCACGGACGCGGCGATGCGAGCCCGTGCCACACCGCCGCACTTCCGCCGCACCTCCAGCCACCTGTGTGAAGGTGGGTAGATGGCAATGCTCAGGAGGAGCACGGCGCTCGTCGCCGCCCTCGCGTTCGGAGCGCTGACCGCGTGCGGGCAGCAGGCGGCCCCGTCCGCGCCCGAGCAGGCCGCGGGAGCGGCGGCCGGGACGCGCGCCGAACCGGGCCCCCGCGGATACGCGGGCGGAACGATGATCGTCATCCCGCATGCCCCGGACCTGGAACCCAGTTCGGCGATGCCCTTCTCCGAGTACGACATCGAAGACGGTACGGACAAGCTCGCGATCCACATCCCGGGCCCGGTCGGCTGCCCGAGCATCGGCTTCACCGCGCGCGTGGAGGAATCGGCCGACCGGGTGAGCGTGCGGCTGATCCGCGGCCTGCATCGCGGGATGCCGCCGTGCCAGGGCGCGAACCCGGAGCAGAAGCGCGAGTACGGCGTGGTGGTCGTCGACCTGGAACGTCCGCTAGGCGATCGGACCGTGCTCAGCTTCGCCTGATCCACGCGAGGCGACGGCGGCTCGGTGGACGGCCTGCAGGCCACCTCCCATAGTGATCTGGTTGAATGGCAAATCACTGGCATTGTGACTTGTCCGGTTCGCCTGATCCGGTGCGGCACCGCGATCGATGGGGCGCTATCTTCGCAGCGGATGGTGCCGCCTTCGCGGCTACCGGCGGTCCCGGAGTCGAAGGAGGTGCGCCAGTCGCCGCGATCGGCTCGAGGGTCGCCGCAGCGGCGGTTCCTTCTGCTCTGTACCGCAGTGAACGTGGTTCGCTGCGGCTCTCCGTGTAGTGCCGGTCCGTCCGAAACACCGACGCCGCGGCGCGGTGGGACGGTGACGGCTGACTTTCGAAGGAAACCCGTGTCCAGAGTTCCATTCCGGATTGCGATCTTGCTGGTGAGCATCGTCTCGCTCGGCCTGCTGGGCCTGCCCGCTACGGCCCAGCCGCTTTATCCCACCCCCGATCCCGACCTGTTCTTCAACGCGCCGTCCCACCTGGCGGACCTCGCGCCCGGCGACGTCGTGCGTACGCGCAGGATCGACACCGGCCCGTATGTGGGAACCGAGGGCTGGCAAGTCGCCTTCCGCTCCACCAACTCCCAGGGCAAGCCCGTCATGGGCGTCACGACGGTGCTGCTGCCGATCGGGGTGAAGAACCCGCCGCTGGTCTCCTACCAGGCGCTGATCAATTCCCTCGGCACCCAATGCAATCCCTCGCGCTCGCTGTTCAACGGCGAGTTGCAGGACGCGGTCGGCGCGATGCTGCCCATCGGACGCGGATGGGCCATCTCGCTGCCCGACTATCTGGGTCCCACCTCCGCCTACGGCGCCGCGCGACTGGGCGGCATGATGACCCTCGACAGTGTGCGGGCCGTCCGCAAGGTCGCCGAACTCGGTCTGTCCGACTCCCCCGCCGCCATCGCGGGCTACTCCGGCGGCGGCATGGCCACCGCGTGGGCCGCCGCCCTGCAACCCACCTACGCGCCGGAACTGAAGCTCGCCGCCGCCGTGGCGGGCGGCATCCCCGCCGACCTCGAGGAGATGGCGCTCGCGCTCGGCTTCGACCCGCATCCCGGATTCGGCTTGGCCTTCGCCGCCGCCATGGGACTGGAGCGGGAGTACCCGGACCGGCTGCCGATCTCCGACCAGCTCAACGAGAACGGTTTGTGGTTCCGGGAATTCACCCACGACGCGTGCCGGCGGTTCCTGCTCTTCCACGGCGCCTTCCGCAGCGCGGAGCAGATGGCGGCGTCCAGAAGCCTGATGGACAGCCCCGAGGCGCGAGCGGTTCTGCGGGAGAACAGCTTGCGGCACTTCGAGGGCGTGCCGACCGTGCCGACCTTCCTCTGGCAAGGCCGCTTCGACACGCTCACCTTCTACGGGCCCGTCGCCGAGGTCGCCGACCGGTATTGCAGGGCGGGTGCGCCGGTGGACTTCCACACCGTCGACATCTCCGAGCACATGACCGCGGCGGTCGCCGGATTCGCCGACGCGTGGAACTACGTGGAGGCCAGGTTCCGCGGCGAACCCGCACCGACCGACTGCTGAATCATTCGCACAGCGGCTCGGGAGATATTCTCCCGGGCCGCTTCACCCCACGGTGCCACCGCAGCCGATGTCCAGGCCGCGCCGCCGCGGCCCAGGCTCCCCGACTGCCACCGGTCCGGTCGATCGGTGTGCGAGCAGGACCGCGCGTCAGGCCGTGAAGTGCAACGTCCATTCGCCGCGATAGTGCAGGCGGGTCACGCTGCCGGGCGGAACATCGATGCGCCAGAACGATTTGGGCGGGGCGTCCAGCGTCACCAGCAGCGCGGCACGGACGACAGCCGGGTGGGTCACCGCGATCGTGGACACCGATTGCGCGGCTATCTCGGCCATCCAGAGCCTGGTCCGTTCGATCACGTCCACCACGGACTCGCCACCGTGCCCGCGGAAAGTGGGGTCGGTCAGCCAGGCGTACAGCTGGTCCTGGGGCACCGACATCAGTTCGCCGCCACGCCAGGCGCCCGCGTCCAGGTCGCGCAGCCGGTTGTCCTCCTCGCCGGGCAATCCCAGCAGCGCGGCGGTCTCCACCGTCCGGCGCTCCGGCCCGGTGAGCACTCGCGGGGCGGTGAGCGGACCGCATCCGACGACCGCCCGCCTGCCCGCTTCGGTGAGCGATTCGTCCACCGGGAAACGTGCTTTTCGCATCGCCTCGGTCATCCCATGGCTGACCAGGTCGAGTCTGAGCACTTTTTGCACCTGTGGAAGCGTACGGCCCGGCATGGTCGTACGTTGTTCGATTGCTCGTGCTTCGCTCGCGAGGCGGTACGGGCGTGCTTGTCGGTGGGCCGGTGCACACTGAATTCATGCCCCAGTTCTCCCGCGCCACCCAGGAGTGGTTCGACGGCGCGTTCCCCGCGCCGACGTCCGCGCAGCTGGGGGCGTGGCAGGCGATCGCGGCGGGCGAGCACACGCTGGTCGTCGCGCCCACCGGATCCGGCAAGACGCTCTCGGCGTTCCTGTGGGCGATAGACCAGCTGGCCGCCCGGGAGCAGCGGCCCGAGCGGGCAGGCACCTCCGTGCTGTACGTGTCCCCGCTGAAGGCCCTCGCCGTGGACGTGGAACGCAATCTGCGAGCGCCGCTGGTCGGCGTCACGCAGACCGCCGAGCGCCTGGGCCTGCGGCCGCCGGAGATCACCGTCGGGGTCCGTTCCGGCGACACCAGCTCCTCCGATCGGCGGTCCATGCTGCGCACCCCGCCGGACATCTTGATCACCACGCCGGAGTCGCTGTTCCTCATGCTCACCTCGTCGGCCCGGGACACGCTGCGCGAGGTGAACACGGTGATCGTGGACGAGGTGCACGCGATCGCCGGTTCCAAGCGCGGTTCGCACCTGGCGTTGTCACTGGCCCGGCTCGACTTGCTGACCGAGCGGCCCGCGCAGCGCATCGGGCTGTCGGCGACCGTGCGGCCACCGGAGGAAGTCGGACGGTTCCTGGTGGGCAACGCGCCGATCACGGTGGTCGCTCCGCCCGCGCCGAAGACGTTCGACCTGTCGGTTCGGGTGCCGGTGGCGGACATGACCGAACCGGGCGACTCCGACCAACCGGGATCCATCTGGCCGCACGTGGACGAGGCGATCGTCGAGCTCGTGCTCGAGCACCGGTCCTCGATCGTGTTCGCGAATTCCCGCAGGCTGGCCGAGCGCCTCACCGCCCGGCTGAACGAGGCCTACGCGGCGCGGCTCGGCGAGCCGGTGGAGACCGAGCACAAGCCGCCCGCGCAGCTCGGCGCGTCCACCGAGGTGATCCACGGCGCCGGGTCCCTGCTGGCGCGAGCCCACCACGGCTCGGTCAGCAAGGAGCAGCGGGCGCTGATCGAAGACGATCTCAAGAGCGGGCGGCTGCGCTGCGTCGTCGCTACGAGCAGCCTGGAACTCGGCATCGACATGGGCGCGGTCGACTTGGTGGTCCAGGTGGAAGCGCCGCCCTCGGTAGCGAGTGGATTGCAGCGGATCGGGCGGGCCGGGCATCAGGTCGGCGAGATCTCGCGCGGGGTGATCTTCCCGAAGCACCGCACCGATGTCATCCACTGCGCGGTGGCGTCGCAGCGGATGACATCGGGGCAGATCGAGGCGATCCAGATCCCGGCACACCCGCTGGACATCCTCGCCCAGCAGACCGTCGCCGCGTGTGCGCTGGATTCGCTGGATGTCGACGCGTGGTTCGAGGTTGTGCGGGGCACCGGAAGTTACGCATCGCTGCCGCGCTCGGCCTATGAGTCGGTGCTGGATCTGCTTTCCGGGCGCTATCCCTCCGACGAATTCGCCGAGTTGCGTCCCCGCCTGGTCTGGGATCGCGACGCCGGGACGCTCACCGGACGTCCCGGCGCGCAACGCCTGGCCGTGACCTCGGGCGGCGCGATTCCCGATCGCGGCATGTTCGCGGTGTACATGGTGGGTGAGAAAGCCTCCCGGGTCGGCGAACTCGATGAGGAGATGGTCTACGAGTCCCGGGTCGGCGACGTGTTCGCGCTCGGGGCGACGAGCTGGCGGATCGAGGAGATCACCTTCGACCGGGTGCTGGTGACGCCCGCGTTCGGGCAGCCGGGCCGGTTGCCGTTCTGGCACGGCGACGGCCTCGGGCGGCCTGCCGAACTAGGCGCGGCGCTCGGCGAGTTCGTGCGCACGGTCGCCCAGGAGCGTGCCGTCGAACCGGACGTTCCGAAGAGAAAGACTTCGGGGCGCGGCGGCGGATCATCATCGAGCCCGGCGAAATCGTCGCGGGCGAAGGCGCGGCCGGAGCACGACGGCGGCGGCCCGGACATGCCGCGTGCGGCGCGGGGCGAACTGAGCGCGTCCGCCGCCGATCCGATGCCGGAGGGCGTCGCGCGGATCATGGGCTCGGCGGGCCTCGATGACAACGCGACCGCGAACCTGCTCACGCTGCTGGACGAACAGCGCACCGCGACCGGGCACCTGCCCACCGACCGCACCCTGGTGGTGGAGCGGTTCCGCGACGAACTCGGCGACTGGCGGCTGGTGTTGCACTCGCCTTACGGCCTTCCGGTGCACGCCCCCTGGGCGCTGGCCATCGGGGCCCGGTTGCGCGAACGCTACGGCGTGGACGCCGCGCCGAACGCCTCCGACGACGGCATCGTCGTGCGACTGCCCGACACCACCGACGATCCGCCCGGCGCCGAACTGTTCGTCTTCGAGTCCGACGAGATCGACGAGATCGTCACCGAACAGGTCGGCGGCTCGGCGCTGTTCGCCTCCCGGTTCCGCGAATGCGCCGCGCGCGCACTGCTGCTGCCGCGTCGCGACCCGGGCAAGCGAGCCCCGCTGTGGCAGCAGCGACAGCGTTCGGCCCAGCTGCTGGACGTGGCGCGCAAATTCCCCGAGTTCCCGATCCTGTTGGAGACGGTGCGCGAATGCCTGCGGGACGTCTACGACCTGCCGTCGCTGCGCGATCTGCTCGGCCGGGTGGGGCGGCGTCAGGTGCGGCTGGTCGAGGTGGAGACGGCGACGCCGTCACCGTTCGCGAACGCCCTGCTGTTCGACTACATCGGGCAGTTCATGTACGACGGCGACAGCCCGCTGGCCGAGCGCCGCGCCGCCGCGCTCTCGCTCGACTCCGGGCTGCTGGCCGAACTGCTCGGCCGGGTCGAGCTGCGCGAACTGCTCGACGCCGCGGTCATCGAGCAGACCGAACGGGAACTGCAACGCCTCACCCCCGAGCGGCACGCACGCGACGCCGAGGGCTTGGCTGATCTGCTGCGGCTGCTCGGGCCGCTCACCGCCGCCGAAGCCGCCGAACGCTGTGACGAGGACCCCACCGCTTGGTTCGGCAGCCTCGTGGCCGCACGGCGGGCGCTGGAGGTCTCCTTCGCGGGACGCGCCTGGTGGGTCGCGGTGGAGGACGCGGCCCGGTTGCGGGACGCGCTGGGGGTTCCGCTGCCGATCGGCACGCCCTCGGCGTTCATCGAGCCGGTATCCGATCCGCTCGGCGATCTGGTCGGCCGCTACGCCCGTACGCACGGCCCGTTCGGCACGGATGCGGTGGCGGCGCGATTCGGACTCGGCACCGCGGTGGCTGCCACCGCCCTGCACCGGCTCGTCAGCGAAAAGCGCGTGGTGGAAGGCGAGTTCACGCCTTCGGCCGCCGGGTCGGAATGGTGTGACGCTCAGGTGCTACGCCGGCTGCGCCGCCGCTCACTCGCCGCGGCCAGGCACGAGGTGGAGCCGGTCTCGACCGCCGCGTTCGGACGCTTCCTCCCGTCCTGGCAGCACATCGGCAGCCGCGAACTGCGCGGCGTCGAGGGCGTGGCGGCCGTCGTGGAACAGCTCGCGGGCGTGCCGATCCCGGCATCGGCCTGGGAATCGCTGGTGCTGCCCGCGCGGGTGCCCGACTACACCCCCGCCATGCTGGACGAACTCATGGCGACCGGCGAGGTGATCTGGTCCGGCCACGGCGCCATCACCGCCAAGGACGGCTGGATCGCTCTGCACTTGGCCGAGCAGGCGCCGTTCACCCTCGCGCCGCCGGACGATATCGATCTCACGGACCTCCAGTCGCGCCTGCTCGCCGCCATGGGCGCGACTTTCGTACCGTGGACGCCGCTCGATCCCGCGCCGACCCGGCCGGATCGAGCACCGGTGCCGCTGGACGAGCCGGATCCGCCGCCGGGCAGTGCGGTCGACGGCGACGGCCACCGAGATCAGCAGTCGACCGGGCCGCGCAAAGGAGCGGGCGGTGCCGCCCTCCCGAACGGCGCCGAAGTGCCTGCCGTCTCGGAATACGCAGCCCACGATGGACTTTCGGTCTCCGATGCACACGCCGCGCGACTGATACCGGTGCCGCAGGGCGGCGGCGCGTACTTCTTCCGGCAGCTCTCGGACGCCACCGGCCTGCTCGACGACGCCGCGGCGGCCTCCGCACTGTGGGAATTGGTCTGGGCCGGCATGGTTTCCGGTGACACGTTCGCGCCGGTCCGGGCGCTGCTGTCCGGCACGACGCGGACCACCACGGCACACCGCACCCCCCGACGCGCGCCCCGGGGCCGGGCCTACCTGCCCCGCCCGAGCATGCCGACCCGTTCCGGTCCGCCCTCGGTCGCCGGGCGATGGTCGCTGCTGCCGGAGCGGGTCTCGGACAACACGGTGCGCGCACACGCGACCGCGGATCTGCTCCTGGAGCGGTACGGCGTGCTGACCAGGGGATCGGTGCAGAACGAGGGGGTGCCCGGCGGGTTCGCGCTGATGTACCGGGTGCTGACCGAATTCGAGGACCGCGGCCGCTGCCGTCGCGGCTATTTCGTCGACTCCCTCGGCGGCGCGCAGTTCTCCACCACCGACGTGGTCGACCGGCTGCGGTCCTTCGACGCCGAACGCGCCCGTCCCGAGTCCAGGCAGCCGACCGGCACGGTACTGGCGCTGGCCGCGTGCGATCCCGCGAACCCGTACGGCGCCGCGCTGGCTTGGCCGAAGAACGATGTCGAGGGCGGGCACCGGCCCGGGCGCAAAGCCGGAGCGCTGGTGGTGCTCGTCGACGGCGAACTGGTCCTGTATCTGGAACGAGGCGGCAAGACCCTGCTCACCTTCACGGAGGACGCCGAAGCACGCCGTGGCGCCGCCGCGGCGCTCGCCGACCTGGTCCGTCTCCGCCGGGTGGACTCGCTGGTCATCGACCGGGTCAACGGTGACACCGTGCACGGCAACACCTTCGCCGGGTTCCTGACCGAAGCGGGCTTCTCCGCCACGCCGCGCGGACTCCGCCTCCGGAGCCGCCCGTGAGCGGACACCTCGGCGCTCGGGCAAGCCGGGATTCGGCTGACCTACCGCGAAATCGGGCCTCCGAGGCCAGCACCGAATCGGGACGGCCGTATGCCTGAGGGAGACACCGTCTTTCTGGCAGCGAAACGGCTACGCACCGCCCTGGCCGGAAAAGAGCTGACCCGCAGTGATTTTCGGGTGCCGCGATACGCCACGGTCGATCTTCGCGGACAAATGGTCGAGAGCGTCGGCAGCTACGGAAAACACCTGTTCATCCGGACCCCCACCGTGAGCATTCACACGCACCTGAAGATGGAGGGCAGCTGGCGCGTGTTCCACTGTGGGCAGCGCTGGACCAAACCCCGAGTCACCGCCCGGATCGTGCTGAGCACCGAGGACGTCGAAGCGGTCGGCTTCGCACTCGGCACCGTCGAGGTGGTGCGCGTGCGCGACGAGCACCACGTCGTGGACCATCTCGGGCCCGATCTGCTCGGGCCGAATTGGGATGCGGCCGAAGCAGTCCGGCGGCTGGAGCGGTATCCGGATCAACCCATCGGCGTCGCCGTGCTGGACCAGCGCAACCTGGCGGGAATCGGTAACGTCTTCCGCAGCGAGGTCTGCTTCCTGCGCCGCGTCCACCCCGCGACCCGGGTCGGGGATGTGCCGGACCTGCTGGCACTGGTCAACGAAGCGCACCGCATCCTGACCGAATCGGTGGAGAAACCCCCGCGACGGCCTTTGGTCTACGGCCGCACACACCGCTCGTGCCCGCGCTGCGGCACACCGCTGGCCGCCGACCTACTCGGTGACACCGCACCGCATTACGACCGCGTGGTTCAGCGGGAGCGCGGCATCTTCTTCTGTCCTCGGTGTCAGCCGGTCCCGGCCGAGTGATCGCGCCGCACGAACACCGATATCTCGAACCGCCGACGCCCGGTGAAGTGCCGCGTACCCAACCTTGCTCGCGCGCCGCACGATTCGCTGCGGCACTGCGATGCGATATCAGCGTCGCCGCTCTTGACGATCTCCTCACCCGCACTTAGCTTACAAGTTGTCAGTTATGCGGGAGGGCACCATGAGCGACCCACGGCGCTACGTCGTGATCGGAGGCGGCCTGGCCGGGCTCGCCGCGGCGGTCTGGCTGGCGGAAGCGGGCAAGCAGGTCACCCTCTTGGAGCGCAGAGGCCGACTCGGCGGCCGCACCCACGCGATGCGGGCCGAGGCGGTGGACGATCCGCCGGACAACGGCCAGCACGTGATCGCCAGTGGATACGAACACCTGTTCCACTACCTCACCAGCGTCGGCACACGGCAATATGTCGCCTTCCCGCACGGGGGAACCCTGCGCTGGCCCGACGGCCGCAGCGTCACCATGCGCACCAAAGGAATCGCCGCGCTGCGCACGCTGACCGGCGCTCATCCCGATGCGAACCCTCTCGAGCGCGTGCACGCGGCGATCGCCACGCTCCGGCTCGGCTGGCAATGTCTGCATCAGCCCGCCGACTTGGCCGACCTCACCACCGAGCAATGGTTCGACCGAGTCGGCATGCCCGCCAAAGCGCGTGAGGCGCTGTGGGATTGGCTGGCACTCGGCATCGCGGCGGAACCGGTGCAGCGGGAATCGGCGAAGGTGTTCGCCGATGTGCTGGCCACGGGTATCCGGCTGGGCATCGAACACCGGCGAGCCGTCGACATCGGCTACCCCACCACCGATCTGGACACCTTGTACGTCACCGGAGCCCTGCGCGTCTTCGAGAAGCACGGCGTGCAGGTGCGATATCGGGCTGTAGCCCGCCGTATCCATATCTCCAACGGCGAAGTCACCGGCGTCACCCTGGTCGACGGCACCACGATCCCAGCCGACGCGGTGGTGTGCGCGGTACCCAATTCCAGCATCGGCGGACTGCTCGACGAACTGCCCGAGCACGCCGAGATCTACGCGGCCGCCGACAAGCTGGGCTACACGCCGATCGTCAGCACCAACCTCTACCTCGATCGCCCGCTGGGCACCACCGCCGAGTTCGAGGCGCTGATCGGTGGCACCGGCGTCATCGATGAGGTCTTCGACCGTCAGCGGATGACCGGGCGCAGCACCGACAAGGCCTGGCTGTACTGCCTGACCACCAGCGGCGCCTACGAGCAGATCCACAAGTCCAGCGACGAGATCGTCGCCGAGCAGATGGCGCTGCTGCGGCGCTACTACCCGGCGGCGCGAGCGGCGAACGTGGTGCAGGCGCAGGTCGTGCGCATGCCGAAGGCCACCTTCTCCCAGGTCGTCGGCACCCACGGGTTGCGACCGGACCAGCGGACCTCGGTGCCCACCTTGGTGCTCGCGGGCGACTGGACCGCCACCGACTGGTCGGCGACGATGGAGAGCGCGGTGCAGAGTGCGGCGCGGGCGGTGGATCTGCTGCTCGAGTTACCTTCTCTTGCGTGACCACGGATCGCTCCACATCCGAGCGCGGCGCCACCGATCCGGCCGATGCACGGCCCAAGCGCCGGATGTCCGCCGCCGACCGTCGAACCCAACTATTGGACGTGGCGCGCGACATCGTCGCCACCGAGGGCTTCGGCGCGGTGAGCATCGAGCGGGTGGCGCGCGCGGCGCGGGTGGCCCGTGCGCTGGTGTACCAGCAGTTCACCGACCTGTCCGGGCTGACGTCGGCGCTGCTGGATCGCGAGTCGGCCATCGCGTTCGCCGGTGTGCGCAGCGTGGACTGGGACCACGGTGACGTGGACCGAGTCGGCCGTGGCATCCTCGCCTACCTGCACGCCGCGCCGACCAGCTGGCGCATCATCCTCAGCCCGTTCGACGGCGGGCCGCCCGAGCTGCGCGAGCGGCTCGCGCTCGGCCGCGCCTACGCTCGGGCGATCGGCGCGCGCCACCTGTCCCGCTATCTCGAGGTCACCGTGGATCCGGACGGCCCGACGGAGCGAATCCTGTTGGCCGCCATGGAGGAACTGGCCCGCCTGCACCTCACCGACCCGTCCGGGTATCCGGACGAGCTGGTGCTGCGCTATCTGCGCTCACTGGTCGACTGGGCGATGCGTATGGAAGCACCCGGGGACCAGGACTGATCGGCCCCCCTCACAAACTTCCCGGGAACAGCTCAATCCTTGCGCATCCAGGCGAGCATGATCCGTGCCTGACGGAGTCGCCAGCCCGTCGGCGTCCGTACCGCGGTGCAGGCCAGTCGCAGGCCGCTCGTCTGGTGGGGCGGTTGGCCGTCGCGGTAGAAGTACACCAGCGAGTTCGCGGACGCGGCGGCCTGGTCGCCGTCGACGTTCACCAGCAGGTCGGTGGTCGTGCGCTGAGTGCGCTCCCCCTCGACCTCGGCCTGCCGCATGTAGTCGACGACCTTGTCGATGCCGCTGACCTGGATTCGCGGTGAGTGGACCGCCACATCTTCCGTGAAGATGGTGCCGGAATCCTCCCACCGCCCTCGTCCAGCAGGCGCTCGAAGCGGGTGAACAGGTCGGCGACTACATGCGGTCGGCGATCAGGGCATCCGTGGACATGGCATCCTCACCACACTCAGCCTTCGGACGGCACCGGCTCCAAAATCTGCGGGCGGGGCTCGGGAGCCTCGATCCGCAGAGCGTCGGCGGAGGCGTCGTCCGGTTTGGTCTGCGAACGGATCTCCGCGTCGACCCGCGCCTGATAGGTCTGAACCTCCCGGTCGATCTCCTCCTCGTCCCAGCCCAGGACGGGCGCGACCAGCTGGGCCACCTGCTCCGCGCAGTTGGCGCCGCGATGCGGATACTCGATCGAGATCCTGGTCCGCCGGGCCAGGATGTCGTCCAGATGCAGCGCGCCCTCGGCCGCCGCCGCGTAGACCGCCTCGACCTGCAGATAGGACGGGGCGTCCGTGATCGGTTGCAGGAGTTCGGGTTTGCCCTCGGCGAAGGCCATGACCTCGCCGATGAGCGAGCCGTACCGATCCAGCAGGTGCTTGACCCGGTAAGGATGCACCCCGTAGGTCTCCGCCAGCTGCACCGTCTGGTTGACCAGCGCGAAGTAGCCGTCGGCGCCGAGCAGCGGCACCTTCGCCGTGATCGATGGCGAGACCCGGGCCGGAATATCCTGCGCCGCTTCGTCCACCGCGTCGTAGGCCATCACGCGATAGGTGGTGTACTTGCCGCCCGCGATGCCGATCAGGCCCGGCGCCACTCTGGCGACGGCGTGCTCACGCGACAGTTTGGAGGTCTCGTCGCTCTCCCCCGCCAGCAGCGGGCGCAAGCCCGCGTACACACCGTCGATGTCGTCGGGCGTGAGCGGCACGACCAGCACCTCGTTCACTCGCGCGAGCAGATAGTCGATGTCGGCCTTGGTCGCGGCCGGATGCGCCAAGTCGAGATTCCACTCGGTGTCGGTGGTGCCGATGATCCAGTGCGCACCCCACGGGAGGACGAACAGCACCGAGGTCGCGGTGCGCAGGATGATGGCGGTGTCGCTGACGATCCGATCTCGCGGCACCACGATGTGCACGCCTTTGGACGCCCGCACGTGGAACCGGCCCCGCTGATGCGACAGTGCCTGGACTTCGTCGGTCCACACACCGGTCGCGTTGATCACCACATGTCCACGGACCTCGCCGGTGCTCCCGTCCTCGGTGTCGCGAACCTTCACGCCGACCACCCGATCGGCTTCGCGCAGGAAACCCACCACCTGGGTGGACGTGCGGATCACCGCGCCGTAGTGCGCGGCCGTGCGCGCCAACATCATGGTGTGGCGTGCGTCGTCGACGACGGTGTCGTAGTAGCCGACACCGCCGATCAGCGAGTCCCGCCGCAGCCCCGGCGCCAGCCGCAAGGCGCCCGCGCGGGTCAGATGCCGTTGTCCGGGAACGGATTTGGCGCCGCCCATGGTGTCATAGAGGACCAGTCCGGCGGCCACGTACGGGCGCTCCCAGACGCGATGGGTCAGCGGATAGAGAAAGCGCAGCGGCTTGACCAGGTGTGGCGCCAGGGTGGACAGCGTGAGCTCGCGTTCCCGCAGCGCCTCGCGTACCAATCCGAACTCCAGCTGCTCCAGATAGCGCAACCCGCCGTGGAACATCTTCGACGACCGGCTGGAAGTGCCGGACCCGAGGTCGCGGGCTTCGACCAGAGCGACCTGCAAGCCCCTGGTCGCCGCGTCGAGCGCGATGCCCGCCCCGACCACGCCGCCACCGACGACGACCACATCGAAATGATCCTTGCCGAAGCGCTCCCAAGCCGTCGTGCGCTGCTCCGGGCCGAGGAACTGCGTATCCGGTTTCATCGCCATGCTCGACTCCTCCAGCCGACGCGGATGTGTCCGATCGAGCGTTCAAGTCCAGGCTAGGCGAATCGCCGCGGATCGACCGCCCGCGCCCGGCTCCGTGTCGCCCAGACCTACTCGCCGGTAACAAGACCACCCTAACCGACCGGCGAGCCACCGCCCACAGCTCGGTGAGCCAACCGACACCGCCGTGTTCACCACCGCCGCCCCGCATCCACCTCCGGGTCGTGCGATCACCTCCTTACGCGGCCATACCACCTCAACTCCCGGTTTCGAGCGAAGCGAGACCGAGCATCCGCCGTTCGCGGCCCGGCTTGCGTCCGAGTGGCCGCCGCGTAGGCGACGAAGGAGCAAGCGGCGGTCGCTCGGACGCGAGCCACCGAGGGGCCGCGAACACGCCGCGCCGCGGGCGCGGCCAAAATACACTGCACGGATGCGTCGCTATGTGGCCGCCATCGACCAGGGCACGACCTCGAGTCGGTGCATCGTCTTCGACCGGCAGGGACGCGTCGTCGGCGTCGCCCAGCGGGAGCACGAGCAGATCTTCCCTCGGCCGGGATGGGTCGAGCACGATCCGGAAACCATCTGGCGCGATACCGAATTCGTCCTCGGTGAGGTGCTGGAGCGCTGCGGTCTCAGCGCCGAGGACATCGCCGCGGTGGGCGTCACCAACCAGCGCGAAACCACGGTGGTGTGGGACCGCGAGACCGGCCGTCCGGTGCACAACGCGATCGTCTGGCAGGACACCCGCACCGACCGGCTGTGCGCCGAACTGGCCAGCGACGCGGGACCGGCCCGCTACCAGGACCGCACCGGCCTTCCGCTGTCCACCTACTTCGCGGGGCCGAAGCTGCGCTGGATCCTGGACAACGTGCCCGGCGTGCGGGAGCGCGCGGAGGCGGGTGAGTTGTGCTTCGGCACCGTCGACAGCTGGGTGCTGTGGAAGCTCACCGGCGAGCACGTCACCGACGTGACCAACGCCTCCCGCACCATGCTGCTGGACCTGCGTGCACTGCAATGGGATTCGGAAATCTGCGGGGAATTCGGCGTGCCGGAGTCGATGCTGCCGCAGGTGCGCAGTTCCTCGGAGGTCTACGCGGCGATCAGCTCCGGACCGCTGGCCGGGGTGCCGGTCGCGGGCATCCTCGGCGACCAGCAGGCCGCGACCTTCGGCCAAGCGTGCCTTTCACCCGGCGAGGCCAAGAACACTTACGGCACGGGCAATTTCATGTTGCTCAACACCGGTACCACGCCGGTGTTCAGTAAGCACGGCCTGCTCACCACCGTGTGCTACCGCCTCGGTGACGCGGACGCCGTATACGCCTTGGAGGGATCCATCGCGGTCACCGGGTCGCTGGTGCAGTGGTTTCGCGACAATCTCGGCATCATCTCCGCCGCCGACGAGATCGAACCGCTCGCCCGCAGCGTCGAGGACAACGGTGGCGCTTACATCGTGCCCGCCTTCTCCGGGCTGTTCGCGCCCCGCTGGCGCCCGGACGCACGCGGCGTGATCGCGGGGCTCACCCGTTTCGTCACCAAAGCGCACCTGGCGCGAGCGGTGCTGGAATCCACCGCGTTCCAGACCCGCGAGGTGGTCGACGCGATGCGGGCGGACGCCGAGTCCCAGCGGCTCGGTTTGGAGCTGACCACGCTGAAGGTGGACGGCGGCATGGTCGGCAACGACCTGCTCATGCAGTTCCAGTCCGACATCCTCGACGTGCCCGTGGTGCGGCCGGTGGTCAACGAGACGACCGCGCTCGGTGCGGCGTACGCGGCGGGCCTCGCCGTCGGCTACTGGTCGGGCACCGACGACATCCGCGACAACTGGGCCGCCGACAAGACGTGGCGGCCTGCCATGCCGGACGCCGAGCGGGACGAGCGTTTGGCCGCGTGGAACAAAGCGGTCGAGCGCACCTACGGCTGGGTCGGCTGAGGGTTCCGCACCGCGACGGCGTGCGCGAGCCGGTCGACCGCCAGTTCCAGCGTCGGTTCGTCGGAGGTGGTGAAGCACATCCGCATCGAGTTGCGGTACCCGCCGCCCACGGCGAACGCCGCTCCCGGCACGTAGGCGACCCCTGCGGCGAGCACACCCGGAAGCAGCAGCTCGGTGTCGGTCCCGTCGGTGAAGTCGGCCCAGACGAACATGCCGCCCGACGCGTCGCTGCACCGTACGCGGTCCCCGAAACGGCTCCGCATCGCGTGCACGAGCGTCTTCGCGCGCTCGCCGTAGACGCCCCGGACATGATCGACGTGGGCGGTGAGCCATGCCGTGTCGGCGAGCAGGTCGGTGGCGATCTGCTGGGTGAGCGCCGAACCACACAGATCCGCGCCTTGCTTCAGCAGTTCGACTGCGCGGCACACCGGATCCGGCGCCACCATCCAGCCCACCCGCAGGCTCGGCGAGAGGATCTTCGATGCGCTCGACAGCCGGATGACGTTGCGAGAGTACGACGCGACCGGCGCCGGCGCGGGGCCGTCGAACCACAGCTCACCATAGGGATCGTCCTCGATCACCCAGAAGCCGTGCTCATCGGCCAAGCGCGCGAGCTCCGCACGGCGGCGGGAGCTCATGGTCACGCCACCGGGATTGTGGAAATTGCTCACCGTGTGCACCACGGCCGGGCGCTCGCCACGGGCGAGCAACTCGGTGAGCGCGTCGGTGCGCATCCCCTCGGCGTCCAGCGGCACCGCGGCGATGCGCGCGCCCGCGGCCCGGAAGACCTGCAGTGCGCCGACGTACGCCGGGTCCTCCACCACGACCAGCGCGCCCGGATCGAGCAACACCTCGGCCAGCAGCGACAGCGCCTGCTGGGAACCGTGCGTGACGAACACCTCCGCGAGCGGCACCGGGCGACCGAGCCTGCCCGACTCCCGCTCGGCGAGGACCTCGCGCAGCGGCGCCCAACCCGGGGATTCGGTGTACTGCAGGCAGCCGTTGTGGCTCAGCGCGGCGGCCGCCGCGTCGGCCAGCCGGGCGCGCGGCATCAGTTCGGCGTCCGGCAGGCCACCGGCGAGGCTGACGATCTCGGCGCGCGCGGTCAGCTTCAAGAGGTCACGGATCGCCGAACTCCGCAGGCCGTCCAGCTTGCCTGCCAGCGGTGGGATGGTCGGCGACATGGGAAGACCTCCGGGGAACGCCGTGGTACGCGATATCCCACTGTCGCACACGCCCGACCAAAATCCGAAATATTCATCCCATGATCTGAGATCCGCCCCGGTAGCGGCCGTATCCGGCTACAGGCGATCCCGGATCGCGTAGACCACCGTCTTGCCGTCGCGGGCCACCGTGGTCACTGTCTGCCGGTATACCGTGGTGGTCCCGTCGGGCCGGTGTTCGGTCAGGTCCACGTCGAAGGTGTCGGTGGCCAGCTCCGTGATCCGCAAGCAGTGCGTGGTGCCGACCGGAACGTACTCATCGATGCCCTTCTGGATGCGGTCGGCGGTCGAGACGTTCTCCGCGTCGTCGGCGACGAACCGCCGGGCCCGCTCACCGCTGCGCTCGACGTAGAAGGAGTACTGGAATCCGAGAATGGCGCCGGGGCCGCTACTGGTGTCACCCGTGCCGTTGCCGACAGTCACCTTGCCGTCCTTGTTCGACGGGCAGCTCAACGCCGCGGTGGTGCCGCCGACACCGGGAGCGGCGCCGCTGTCGCCGTTGTCACCGGATACCGCGATGATCGTCACCGTCAACGCGATCAGCACCACGACCGCCGCGACCGCGCCGAGCACTCCCCAGCGTCGCGAATGACGAGAGCTTCGCACCGGCGCCGGAGTCGTGGGGACGCGCAGCGCCAGCCGCATGGCGATCGGGTCCTCCGCCCAGGACAGACCCGAGTCCGCCGGCGGAGGCGGCTTCGGTACGCCGCCCTCGGCGGTCGGCTGATTCCACCACGAGTCCTGCTTCTCGCCGCCCTTGGGCTGCGGGCGCGCGGCGGGCGGCTCGGGCGCGGCAGCGGCGGATTCGGCAAAGACCGTGGCATCCGGCGCGCGGAACTGCGACGCGAGAGGAGGCGTCGTCTCCGGCTCGCCCGCGGGTCGCCAACCCAGTTCGGGGTGGTCGGTGGGCTGCTGCGGCACCTGCCAGCGCGGTCCGGTATCGGTGCCCATCGGCGGACCGAATTCCGCGACGGGCGGACCGAATTCCGCAACGGGTGGCCCGAACTCGGAGACCGGCGGCCCGAACTCCCCCAACGACGGACCGAATTCCGACCCGGAGGAGTCGGATTCGTTCTCCCTCGCATCACCCTCGGAGGTCACACCCAATCCTTTCCCAGGACGCACAAGTGGGGCGGCCGCGAACGACCGCCCCACCCGTCGAGATCAGCACGTGTCAGTACTGGAGTGAACCACCCCACTGGGTGGTGACACCACCCACATCGACGGTTTGCGGAGCGAAATCGCCCGGCTGAAGCGGAAGCTTAACCTGTGCGGCGGCCTCCAGGGCGGCCGCGCCGCCCGGCTGCTCCCGGATCCAGTCCTCCACCGCGGCCTTGGCCACGTTCAGCTGGGTGGTGTCGAACACCGCGGTGGTGTTGTTCGAGGCCAAGCCCTCGCCGCCGGTGTAGGTGGTCAGCTTGACGGTGTTCTTGTCGACGAACTCCACCGAGACACCGGCTTCACCCGCACCGGTCGGCGTGCGGTAGCCGATGGTGCCGACGTAACCGGCCTCGTTGCTGAAGTGGTGGGTGTTGGCCACGTGACCGGGCAGCACGGTGCCGCCGTCGATGTTGGCGCCGATCTCCGCGTGCGGACCGGTCATCTCCACGACCGGCGCCGGCGGGGCGGCTTCCAGGCGCGGCGCCTGCCAGCGCGGCTGCGGCTGCACCAGCGTGGAACTCTCCGGCTCCCGCGCCTCGGCGTTGCCGCCCTGGGTGCCCGGCTGCGGGGCAGCCTGCTCCCCGGGCTGCGGCGCGGCCTGATCCGGCACGACCGCGGGCTGCGGATCGCTGGGCTGCTGCTGGCCGGGAACCGGCAGCGGCGCGACGCGGGGGGTGGTCACGCCCGGCTGGGTCGGTTGGGCCAGCCGCGGATCCTTCTTCTGATCGGGCACGGCCTGGTTCTGGTCCGGCGTGGTGACGCCGGGCTGGCTCGGCGTCGGCTTGCTCTCCGGCTTCTGCCGATCCTGCTCGGATTCCGGCTTGTCCGGTTCCGGCTGAGTGGTCTCGGGGGTGCTCGGCGACTCGTTCACGCCCGGCTGCGCCGGAGCGGGCGTCGGCGGAGTGGTCGGCTGATCGTTGGGAGCCGCCCCCGCCGGCGCAGCGAAGAGAGTGGCCACTGCAGCCGCTGTGGCCAGCGGCAACGAGGTGCTCGCCATCGCTCGCTGCGCCCGACTCGGCTTACGATGTTTCACTTTTCGCAATCCCTTCCCGGGTGCGGCCTGGTCGGCCGCATTCAGTTGTCCCCTGGGTGAGACGCCTGATCGCCGAACGGCCCGGGCCGTTCGCTCGTGCCGATTTGGAAAGGACCCATCCCCCCACACCGAACTCCGCGACCCTCCTGCGATCGCATCTCTGCCGAGAGTGAACCACATGTGCGCACGATGGGCAACGCTGCGAATGACCAAGGGTGGCAAGACTCCCCGCGTCCCCGCCCCGCCCCGAGTTCTCGGGGCGTGATGTCCTGAATCGGACACGGCACAGCGCGCGCCGAAACGGAAGTCAGTCCAGGTCGTCGTGCCGCATCAGCAATCGCGCCGCCTCGGTCACCGAACCCGTCAGCGAGGGGTACACCGAGAAGGTCTGGGCCAGGTCGTTGACCGTCAGGTTGTTCTGCACCGCAAGGGCGATCGGCAGGATCAGCTCCGAGGCGATCGGAGCGACGACGACGCCGCCGATCACCACGCCGGTCGCGGGGCGGCAGAAGATCTTGACGAAACCGCGTCGCAGCCCGGACATCTTGGCGCGGGGGTTCGTGTTCAGCGGCAGCATCACCGTGCGGGCGGGGACCTCACCGTTGTCGATCGCGTTCTGGCTGACGCCGACGGTCGCGATCTCCGGCCGGGTGAACACCGCGGAGGCAACGGTCTTCAGGCGAATCGGGCTGACGCCCTCCCCGAGCGCGTGGTACATCGCGATGCGTCCCTGCATCGCGGCCACCGAGGCCAGCGGCAGCAGGCCGGTGCAGTCGCCCGCGGCGTAGATGCCGGGCACCGACGTGCGCGAAACGCGATCCACCCGCAGGTAGCCGCCGCGGTCGAGTTCGATGCCGACCCGCTCGAGTCCGAGCCCGGCGGTGTTGGGTGTCGAGCCCACGGTCATCAGCGCGTGCGAGCCGGAAACCGTGCGTCCGTCGGACAACTTGACCACGATGCCGTCGGCGGTGCGCTCCACCGCGTCGGCGCGGGCGTGCTTGACCAGTTCGACGCCGCGTTCGGCCAGCGCGTCCTCCAGCACGAGCGCCGCGTCGGCGTCCTCCCCGGGCAGAACGCGGTCGCGGCTGGAGACCAGCTTCACCCGCACACCCATTTCGGTGTAGGCGGAGACGAACTCGGCGCCCGTCACACCGGAACCGACGACCACCAGGGTCTCCGGCAACTCCTCGAGGTCGTAGAGCTGACGCCAGTTGAGGATGCGTTCACCGTCCGGCTCGGCGCCCGGCAGCACGCGCGGGCTCGCGCCGGTGGCGATCAGCACCACCTCGGCCTCGATGGTCTGCTGCGCGCCGTCGGCCAGCTTGACCAGCACGCGGTGCGCGGCCAGCCCGCCGGCGCGGTCGATCAGCTCGCCGTACCCGGCGAGTACGGTCACCCCCACGGTCTGCAGCTTGGAGCGGATATCGGAGGACTGCGCGAGGGCCAGCGCCTTCACGCGCCCGTTCACCTCCGCCAGCTGCACCTGCGCCTGGTTCGGGTCCAGGGTGATCCCGAGATCGCGAGCGCGGCGCAGGTCGGTTCGCACGCCGGTCGAGGCGATGAAGGTCTTGGACGGGACACAGTCCCAGAGCACACACGCGCCGCCGATGCCGTCGGAGTCGACCAGCGTCACCGACGCTCCGTGCTGTGCCGCCACCAGGGCCGCCTCATAGCCGGCCGGTCCGCCGCCGATGATCGCGATGCGGGTCATTGATACCTCCGCTCGTGCTTCGCGCCGGGATCTCCGGCACGGGTAAACGTTATCCGGCAACCTCCTCGCACTACCGAGCGCGTTACCGGTGCGCAACAGTTCCGCACCACGCGCCGCGCCGCAGGTGCGGCAATCAAACGCGGTCTGCGAAGGTTATTGGCTACCCTTCTCTGGTGCCGATCTATGCCGCCTATGGGTCCAACATGGACTCGACGCAGATGCTCGAGCGCTGTCCGCACTCCCCCATGTCCGGGACGGGCTGGTTGGAGGGCTGGCGGCTCACCTTTGCCGGTGATGACATCGGCTGGGAAGGGCCTCTCGCGACGGTCGTGGAGGATCCCAATTCCCGGGTGTTCGTCGTGCTCTACGACGTGTCCCCCGAGGACGAACAGCGGCTGGACCGCTGGGAGGGCTCGGACTTCGGTATCCACAAGAAGATCCGACTGCGCGTCACCCGCAACGCCGACGGCGGCGAACCCACGCTGGCCTGGCTGTATGTGCTGGACGCCTACGAGGGCGGCCTGCCCTCGGCCCGCTACCTCGGCGTGATCGCCGACGCCGCCGAAAAGGCGGGAGCGCCAGAGGATTACGTCCACGCCCTACGAACCCGCAACAGCCGGAACGTCGGCCCGGGCAACTTCGGCTGACCGCGACAGTCCGCCGACGTCAGCGGCGTGGCCGACCCGAGGGTTCGGCCACGCCGCTGCACCGGCAACGCCCCGTGTGACGAACAACAGCGCCGGTGTGACGAAGAACTCAGCGCGCGCCGAGCACGAGATTGCTCAGCACCCGCACGCCGACCGCGAGGGCACGCTCATCGATGTCGAAGGTGGGCTGGTGCAGGTCCAGCTGTTCGCCCTCCCCGGACCAGACGCCCAGGCGCGCCATCGCGCCCGGCACCTCCTCGAGATACCAGGAGAAGTCCTCGCCACCGCCGGACTGCAGAGTGTCGGCCAGCGCGTCGGGGCCGAGCGCGCGGATCGCGTCCTCGAAGATGCGGGTGGAGTGCTCGTCGTTGACCACAGGAGGCACGCCGCGCCGGTAGTTCAGCTGGTAGCGCACGCCCGTCGGGGCCAGCAGGCCGTCGACGATCTGCCGCACCATCGGCTCCAGCAGCGACCAGGTGGCGTGATCTCCGGTGCGGATGGTGCCGGTGAGCATGCCGGTCTGCGGAATGGCGTTGGGCGCTTTTCCCGCGCTCACCGCACCCCACACCATCACGGTGCTGGTGCGCGGGTCGATGCGACGGCTGAGCAGGCCCGGCAGGCCGGTGATGACCGAGCCGATCGCGTAGACCAGGTCGCTGGTCAGGTGTGGACGGGAAGTGTGGCCGCCCGGCGAGTCGAGCACCAGCTCGATGGTGTCGGCGGCGGAGGTGATCGCACCGACGCGGATGCCGACCCGGCCCACTTCCAGGCGCGGGTCACAATGCAGCGCGAAGATCCGCTCCACACCCGTCATCGCGCCCGTGGCGACCACGTCGATCGCACCGCCCGGCATGACCTCCTCGGCGGGCTGGAACACCAGCCGCACCCCGACCGGCAGCTCCGGCACCTCGGCCAGCGCCAGCGCCGTGCCGAGCAGGATGGTGGTGTGCGCGTCGTGGCCGCACGCGTGCGACACGCCGGGCACCGTCGAGGCGAAGGGCAGTCCGGTGAACTCCTGCAGCGGCAGCGCGTCCATATCGGCGCGCAGGCCGATTCGCGGCCCGTCCGGCCCGATGTCACAGATCAAGCCGGTGCCGCCGGGAAGTACCTGCGGCGCCAGGCCCGCCTTGGTCAGCCACGCCGAGACGAACTCGGTGGTGCCGAACTCGGTACGGGACAATTCCGGGTTGGCGTGGATGTGCCTGCGCCATTGGACGAGATCGACCGTGTGATCGGCCAGCCACGACTCCACCGCTTCCCGCCCGGATCCCACGGTCTCCGACGCCGCGGAGCCGCCGGTGCTCTCCACGGCCACGCGGATACCCGCTGCCTGGCCCGTCGCCGGCGCCGCCGAACGGCCGGTTGTGCTCACCGAATGTCCTCCTGTCGTTGAACTAGCCGTTGCAACAACCTGTCTCTATGGATGTCATCGCGGGCGACGGCGATAGCGGTACGCGCGAGGGCGAGCGCACCGTCGAGGACCGCACGATCCGCCGAAGCGTTGACGCTGGCCGCGGCGAAGCCGGGCTGATGTGTCACCGCACCACCGGCATCGATGCCGATGACCGGGTGGATCCCCGGAATGACGTTGGTGACGTTCCCCATATCGGTGCTGCCCAGCGGCCGCTGCGCCTCGAACTCCGGAGCCAGCGGCACGCGTCCCAATCCGGCGAGTTGCTCGCGATAGACGAGCAGCAACTCCGGATCCGGGGTCAGCTCGGTATACGTCGGCGCGAGCGTCCGGATTTCGTGGGTGCAGCCGGTCGCGAGGGCGCCCGCCTCGAAACAAGCCGACGCTCGTCGCATCAGATCGTCGAGGGATGCGGAGTCGACTGCGCGTAGGTAATACAGCAGTTCCGCACGTCCGGGCACGATGTTGGGAGCTACGCCACCGTCGCCGACTATACCGTGCAGTTGCTGGCCGGGCAGGAGATGCTGCCGCAGCAACCCCAGAGCGACCTGTGCGACGGTCACCGCGTCGCCCGCGTTGCGGCCCTGCTCCGGGGCCGCGCTGGCATGCGCCTCACGCCCGTGGAAGACCACCGAGACGTCGGCCAGAGCCAGCGACCTGGCGCCGACGATGTCGAGCGGACCCGGATGCACCATCATCGCCATCGCGACGTCATCGAACACCCCATGTTCCAGCATGAGCACCTTGCCGCCGCCGCTCTCCTCGGCGGGGGTGCCGAACACCAGCACAGTCAGGTCCAGCGCGTCGGCGACCTCGGCGAGACCGAGCGCCGCCCCCACCGCGGACGCGGCGATGACGTTGTGCCCGCAGGCATGCCCGATCTCGGGCAGCGCGTCGTACTCGGCGCAGATGCCGACGGTCAGCGCCCCGCTGCCATAGCGTGCTCGGAACGCCGTCGGCAAGCCGGCGACGCCGTTGTCGATCTCGAAGCCACGCTCGGCGAGCGGAACGACGGTCTTGGCGACGCTGCGGACCTCCTCGAACGCCAGCTCGGGTTCGGCGTGGATCGCGTGTGACAGGCCGATCAGCTCGGCCGACGCCGCTCGGATCGCGGCGTCACTGCGACCGGCCGGGTCGACCTCGCACACGGCGTTGCCGTCGTGTTGCGATTCCTGGCGCCCGCTGCGCGGTGGTGGCATGCAACACAGTCTCGCACTGCTGTGTTTGTTTATGCAGCGCCTACGGCGCTGCGTGTTCGCGGCCCCCTTGTGGCCGCGAACGGACAATGCTCGGTCTCGCTTCGCTCGAAAGACGTGGTTGTGCCCGTGTGGTGGAGACGACACCTCGACCTGCGGACTTGGGGCCTGCTATTCGTCGGCGGTCGTCTTCGTGCGGACCGGTGCAACTTATATCCGCCCGCGCGCGACGGTGCCCCGAGAGGAGCCGAGGTATGAGCCGGCTGTCCGAGCGCGGCGCGCGCCGGGTCCAAAGGGGCGGGCTCAGCCTGCGGCGAATGCCAGGGTCTCCGAGGTCGACGGAATCAGCCCGCCACGAACACCGAGCTCCCCGAGCCGGACGGAATCAGCCCGCCGCGAACGCCAGGTTCTCGGGGGTGGTCGGCACCGCGAGACCGGCCAGGGCCTTCGCGTGCAAGGCGCGCTTGATCACCGGCAGGTTGGGCTTGCGGTTGCTCGCCAGGGCCGCCGCCCGCTCGATCGCGGTCGCGAGCAAATCGGGGGCTTCGGCCTTGCCGTCGGCGATGCCCGCGGCAATGGCCTCGTCCGCCGCGTAGCGGTGGCCGGTGGTCATCGCCTGCACACAGACCTGGTTGGTCAGCCGCTCGGTGAGCAGGGCGTTCATCCCGATGGTGAACGGCATGCCCAAGTGCACCTCGGGCAGGCAGTAGAAGCCGCGATCGGCGCGCATCATCCGGAAGTCGTGCGAGGTGGCCAGCATGGCCCCCGCGCCGAAGGCATGGCCGTTGATCGCGGCCACGGTCGGCAGCGGGAAGGCGAGCAGGCGGGTGTAGAGCGAGTGCACGCGGTCGAGGTAGCCGTGCATCTTGTCCAGGTTGCCGAACAGCCAGTCGGTGTCCAGACCGTTGCTGTAGAACTTCCCGGTCGCGGTGGTCACCAGCGCGGCAGGTCCCTGGGAGCTCTCGACCTCGTCCAGCAAGCCGTGGAATTCGTCGATCCAGTCCGGGTGGAAACGGTTCTCGCTGTCCGTCTGTCCCTCGGTGCCGAGGTACACGACGAACACTTCACCTTGGCGTTCGAGATACGGCATGCGGTGCAGCGTATCGGGCCACATCGAACACCCCTACTCGCGGGTAGAAAGTCGAATGCCGACCCGCGACGAGCAACGCCCGACCCGACCTTTGCGATGCCGGCCCATGGTCGCGCCCCTCGATGCCGCCGATCCCGATGCGGCACGACTGATCCGAAGGCGACGAGAACTCCAGCCAGTCGGCCAGGCGTCGTCCAACCGCGCTGACACCCGCCGCGACCACACCCGGCCACCGCCCACCCGACCTGGCCAACATCCAGCTACCAGCCACCGATGGGAAGCGTGCCAGCAGGACGACCGCCCATGCGATCACACCGGCCGATGCCGCCGCCGGGGCTCGGCTGCATCACCACCGACGCGCCCACACCCGCCCAACTCCCGGTTTCGAGCGAAGCGAGACCGAGCATTGTCCGTTCGCGGCCCGGCTCGCGTCCGAGTGGCCGACGCGTAGGCGACGAAGGAGCAAGCGGCGGCCGCTCGGACGCGAGCCACCGAGGGGCCGCGAACACTCAGCGCCGCAGGCGCTGATAATCAAACAGAGCTATGGTGACGATCATGCTTGCCGAACAGGCCGCCGAGGCGATCGCCGAACGTACGGGAGTGTCACGCCACCGGGTCGCGGTGGTGCTGGGGTCGGGCTGGCAGGACGCGGCCGCGGAGATCGGGGCGCCGCGGGCGTCGGTTCCGATGCCGGAGCTGCCGGGGTTCGGGACACCGACCGCCCAGGGCCATGTCGGCATGGTCCATTCGGTTCAGGTGGACGACAACGCCGTGCTGCTGCTGATGGGCCGCCAGCATCTCTACGAGGGCTACCAGCCCGCCGATGTGGTGCATCCGGTGTCGGCGGCCGTGGCGGCGGGCGCGGAGATCGTCGTGCTGACCAACGCCGCGGGCGGTATCCGGCCCGGCCTCCGGGTGGGTGAGCCGGTGCTGATCAGCGACCATCTCAACTTGACCGGTCGCACGCCGCTGGCAGGCGCGACGTTCGTCGACCTGGTCGACGCCTGGGACCCCGAGTTGCGGGCGGTCGCCAGGGAGATCGACCCAAGCCTGACCGACGGCGTCTACGCGGGCCTGACGGGGCCGCAGTACGAGACACCCGCCGAGATCCGGATGCTGCGCACGATCGGCGCGGACCTCGTCGGCATGTCCACGGTGCTGGAAGCGATCGCCTGCCGCGCGCTGGGCGCCCGGCTGCTGGGCATCTCGCTGGTCACCAATCTGGCCGCGGGGGTGACGGGCGCGCATCTGTCCCACGCCGAGGTGCTCGCCGAAGGGCACGCCGCGGCGCCACGGCTGGGCAAACTGCTGCGCGGCGTGCTGGAACGGGTGTAGATGCTGCGGTTCGGCACGGCAGGACTGCGCGGGCCGCTGCGCGACGGCCCGGACGGCATGAACGTCACCACGGTGAGCAGGGCTACCGCCGGGATCGCGGCGTGGCTGCGCGAGCGCTGCCTCGGCGGCGGCGCGGTGGTCGTCGGCCGCGACGCCAGGCACGGTTCCGCCGAGTTCGCCGCGGCGACCTCGGAGATTCTCGCGGCGACGGGCTTCGCGGTGACGCTGCTGCCGCGTCCGCTGCCGACCCCGGTGGTCGCGTACGCGGTGCGTGCGCTGGGGGCGGTCGCGGGCGTGCAGATCACCGCCTCGCACAATCCGGCCACCGACAACGGCTACAAGGTCTACCTCGACGGTGGATCGCAGCTTCTCGCCCCGGCCGACGCCGAAATCGAGCGCTGCATCGAAGCCGTCAGCGAGCCGATCGATCGTCAGCCGGTGACCCCCGCAGACGACGACGTGGTGCGGCGCTATGTGCGCCGCGTCGCCGAATTACCCTCCCGGATCGGCGGACCGGGCGAGCGCGCCGGGATCCGGATCGCACTCACACCACTGCACGGCGTCGGCGGCGAACTCGCCGTCGAAGCGCTCGGCGCGGCGGGTTATCCCGACGTCCATGTGGTAGATGAGCAGTTCGCACCGGATCCCGACTTCCCCACCGTCGCGTTCCCGAACCCCGAGGAACCCGGTGCGAGCGATCTGCTGCTCGCGACGGCGGCCCGGGTCGGCGCCGATGTGGCGATCGCGCTGGATCCCGACGCGGACCGGTGCGCGGTGGGTGTCCCGCGCCCGGACGGTACCTGGCGGATGTTGCGCGGCGACGAGACCGGCGTACTGCTGGCCGACTGCGTGCTGCGCACCGCTCCCGCGGACTCGCTGGTGGCGACGACCATTGTGTCGTCGCGACTGCTTTCCGAGCTGGCTCCCGCTCGCGGCGGCCGCTACGCGGAAACGCTCACGGGATTCAAATGGCTGGCCCGCGCGGGCGACGGCTTGGTCTACGCCTATGAGGAGGCGATCGGCCACTGCGTCGACCCGGCGGCGGTCCGGGACAAGGACGGTATCTCCGCCGCCGTGCTGGTGGCCGATCTGGTGGCCCGGCTGAAAGCCACGGGTCGCGTCCTCGATGACGAACTCGACGACTACGCGGTCGAATTCGGCTTGCACACGGGCGACCAGGTGTCGCTGCGGCTCGCCTCGGCCGCCGATGCCGCCGCGGTGGTGCAGCGGTTGCGGGCGCACCCGCCGGAGCGGATCGCGGGCGAGCCGGTCGAGTACACCGACCAACTCCGGGTGCGGGGACGGATGCGGACCGACGCGCTGATCTTCGAGGGTGTCTCCTCCCGTGTGGTCGTGCGACCTTCCGGCACCGAGCCGAAACTCAAGTGCTACTTGGAGGTGGTCGAACCGGTCGGCTCGCACGCCGATCTTCCGGCCGCGCGAGCCGCTGCGTGCGTACGCCTTTCGGCGCTGCGCGACTTCTGCCGGGCGCTCTGACCGTCAGCGCGGTCCGAACTGCCTGTCGCCCGCGTCGCCGAGACCGGGCACGATGTAGGCGTTCTCGTTCAGTTCCGCGTCGACGACAGCGGTGACCAGCCGCACCGGCAGGCCCGAGTCCGCCAGTGTCGCAATACCTTCCGGCGCTGCGACGACGCAGACGGCGGTGATGTCGGTGGCGCCGCGCGCCGCGAGCAGTTGCAGGGTGTGACGCATAGAGCCGCCCGTGGCCAGCATCGGATCGAGCACGAAGACCGGCAGCCCGGCGAGATCGGCGGGCAGCGACTCCATATAGGGCACCGGCTGGTGGGTTTCCTCGTCGCGGGCGAGGCCGACGAATCCGATTCTGGCGTCCGGGATCAGTTCCGCGGCCGCATCGATCATGCCGAGCCCGGCGCGCAGCACTGGGACCAGCAGCGGCGGCCGGGCCAGCCGGACGCCTTCGGTGGGGGCGACCGGTGTGACGATCTGGAAACGCTCGACCTCCGCGTCGCGCAGCGCCTCGTAGATCAGGATCCCGGTCAGATCACGCAGTGCGGCACGGAAAGCCGGATTCGCGGTTCGCTCGTCCCGCATCGTGGTCAGCAGGGCGGCGACGAGTGGATGGTCCACGGTGTGGGTGCGCATGAGGGAACGATAAGGTCGGCCCGGGGTGCGCCGCCGGACGCCACGGAACTTTTTTCCGAAGCGGCGGAACCGAACCGGAACAGCGCGCGTCGAACCAAGTGGATGACGTACTCTGCCTGGGAACAACAGATGGGGGAAGCTCTGATGCGAAAGATGTCGGCGGACACCGAGGGCATCGCGGCCTACGGCGCGACCACTCACGTCATGGCCGGTGATATGGCGGCGGCGGGAGTGAGCGCTGCGGCGGCGGAACCCGCGCTGCTCGGCCCGATCATGGGGCTCATCGGCGGTGACTTCATGGCGGCCTATGCCGCGGCGCACGCCGGGCACGTCGCCGCGATCGGCCAGCTGTCGGCGGTGCTCACCAGTATGGGCGGCGCGGCCACCGGAGCGGCGGCCGTCCTCACCGAGACCGACGCCACCCACGCGAGCGCGCTGCGGAACGCGGCCGCCGAAGTGGAGTGAGCCGGTGATCGACATCAACGCGCTGGCCAAACCGATCTTCGACCTGCTCGCCAGCTTCGGCAGCGGCGTGCTGCCCTCGGGCGGCCCCACGGACGCGCTGCGCAGCACCTCGGCCGTGGTCGACCAGATCCACCAGATGGGCCGCGACAGCATCAACGGTATGAACACCGCCTGGGACGGCCGTGCCGCCGACGCGGCCACCGCCAAGGCGCTGCGCGTGCAGACCTCGGCGGCCACCATCTCCGATCGCGGCAACGAGATGGCGACGGTCGTGAACCAGGCCGCGGGCGAGGTCGAGACGGGTCAGAAAGAGCTCACCGACATCGCGCAGTCCTTCGTGAACACCGCCGCGAGCATAGGTCCGGCCCTGGCGACCCCGCAGGGGCTGACGGTGCTCGTCGGCACGGCGATCGACCATCTCGGCCAAGCGCTCAACGTCGTCGGCCGGGTGCAGAACGAATTGCAGACGCACACCGCGTCGATGAACGAGCTGACCCCGCCGCCCACGACCCCGTCCCTGTCCGGCGTGCCCGTACAGCAGGTGGTGTCCACCGCCTCCGGCGCACTCAACGGCGCGGGGCAACTGCTGAGCACCGCGATGGCCACGCCGACGCTGTCCCAAGCCATGCGTGGTCCCAGCACCACGCCGGGCACCTCGGGCACGCCCAAGCCCGACACCGGTTCCTCGGGAGCGCCCGACGACGGCAAGGGCGTGAAGATCACGCTGCCCGACGGCAGCGTCGTGGAGGCGCCCAACGAACAGGCCGCCACGGCGGTCCGGTCGGCGATCGGCGCGGTCGGCACGCCCTATGTCTGGGGCGGCAACAGCCCGGGCGCGGGATTGGACTGCAGCGGGCTCACCAAGTACGCCTACGGCGAGGCGGGCGTCGACCTGCCCCGGCTCGCGGCCGAGCAGGGCAACGGGGCCACACCGGTCTCGGCCGGTGACCTGATGCCCGGCGACCTGGCGATCTGGGACGGCCACGTGGCCATGGTGATCGGCAACGGGCAGTTGGTCGAGGCGGGTGACCCGGTCCAGATCAGCTCGATTCGAACGGAGAACTCAGGCATGGACTTCTACGGTTTCTACAGGCCGACGGCATGACCCAACCCCAGGTCCCCAATGTCACGGTGGCTGCCAGCAGCAACCGGTCGGGCACCATCTCGGTGCGCGCTACCGATCAGGGCATGCCGGTGGAGATCAAGTTCGAGCGCAGCGAATACCGTTACGGCGCACAGTCGCTGGCGAACGAGATCCTGCGGCTCACCCAGCGCTCCGCCATCGCGGCGCGGGCGCGGCGGCGCGAATTGCTCGCCGAGGCCGGCATGCCCTCGGACATTCTCGACCGGCTCGGCCTGCCCACCCGCCAGCAGGCGGTGGACGAGCTCGACCGGATCGATGACGCGGACACGGGACCGACGACCTGGATGAGGCCGGTATGAGCGCGGAAATGGACGCCCTGGTCGCGTCGGCTACCCAGAAACTGGAGGCGCTGGAAGCCGCGCTGTACGGGCTGAAGCAGGTGCGCGGACGGTTCACCTCCGAGGACGGCGCGGTGAGCGTCGAGGTGAACAGCGATGGCGCGATGGTCGGCCTGACCCTCGCGGAATCGGTCACTTCGCTGCCGCCCACCGAGGTCGGACAGTTGATCGTCTGGGCCTGCAGGCAGGCCGCCGAGGACGCCGGCGCGCAGCGATCCAAGGTGGTTGCGACACTGAACGAGTCGTTCGTCCCGGCCGGGCAGCCGCCCGCGGGCACGAATGGGGGCGGGCCGGATAGTGCCTGACGCGGAAGGTCGATAGGCTTCCGCACATGGCTTCTGGAGACATCGTCCCGATCGAGCTCGGCCTGACCGACGGCGATCTCGTCACCCTGTGGGCACCGCGCTGGCGAGACGGTGACGACGAGTGGGAGGCGTTCCTCGGTCACGAGGATGCCCTCTACGGTTTCGAATCCGTGGCGGAGCTGGCCGCGTTCATCCGCACCAGCTCCGACAACGACCTCATCGACCATCCGGCGTGGAAGGTTGTCGCGGGTCTGTCCGCGGTCGAACTGGAACCGGAGGAGAACTTCACCTTCGATCTGGTCGCCGTGCCGGAGCTGGCCGCCGGTGACCCCGACGTGGACACCGTCGCCGAGTTGGAAGACACCCTCGGCATGGTGCGCAACATCGGTGAGGTGTGCGAGCTCGAGACGGTGACCAAGTTCTTCGGTTCGCATCCGGTACTCGGCGCGCTGCCCGGCGGGGTGAGCGCGTTCGTCGGCCGCGACGGAGAGGAGTTGTGGGACCAGATCGGCGCGGCCATCGCCAAGGACTGGGACGACGTGCTGGACGCCATCGACTCCGTCGTGCAGACGCCCGAGGTGGACGCCGAAGCGGTCGCGGTCGCCGAGGCCGAGCTGCTGGCCGCCGAGGAGAACGTGGTCGACGCCGACGACGCGGCCGACAGCGACGAGGAGGAATTCGAGCCCGTCGACCTCGACGAGGAAGAAGACGACGAGGAAGACGAGGACGAGGATGAATCGTTCTGGCACGAGGTCGGCATCGACCCGGTCAAGATCGTCACGTCCGAAGGCAGCGTCTTCACGCTGCGCTGTTACCTCGACGACGAGCCGATCTTCCTCGGCACCAAGGGCGCGATCACGGTCTTCCCCTCCGAGCGTGCGCTGGCCCGCTACCTCGCCGACGATCACGAGCACGACCTGGCCCGCGTGAGCACCTTCGCCGACGTGCAGACCGCGGCGGTGGACGGCTCGCTGGAGGTGGAGGTCACCGACGAGAACGTCTACGTGCTGCCCGGCTTGGCCGAGGATTTGGCGGAAGGCCCGGAGGCGGTCGACATCGAACAGCTGGACCTGGCGGTCGAGCTGTTCACCGACGCCGCCGACTACGCCGACGACGACACGGTGGAGCAGGCGCTGGCGCAATCCACCCCGCTGGGCTGGTATGTCTCCTACCTGCTGAATCCCGACCCCACCCGGTTGGCGCCCAACCCGCCGTTCACCGCCGAGGCCCAGGCCTGGCGCGAACTGGAACGCCACCTGGAGTCCCGGCTCGACAAGCAGTAACTAGCTCAGCCGGATCCACACCTGCTCGGCCTGCCCGAGCAGGCGTTCGTCGGCGCCGTAGACAGCGGTCGAGGCCCAGCATTTGCGGCCTTGTTCGCCGTGGAACTCGCCAACGACGACGCAGCGCTCGCCGACCTGCGGCACGTCGTGCACGGTGGCGGTCATCGAGCCGAGCAGTGCGGGACGTTCGAGCATGCCGGGGAGCGACCAGCCGCCGGGGCAGTCCATCGCGGCCCACAGCAGCGGCGGGCCCAGCGGCACGGTGTCGTCGGGCACCCACGGCGAGGCTACTCGAGCCTCGTCCACTCGTCCGGGTTCGATGCGCAGCCCGTCGGCCCGCCGGCTGCCGCAGACGAAGCAAGAGGCGAACATCTCGATGCTCGTATAGCCGCGCGCTGCCTCGGCCGCGTCATCGAACCGGACATGACGCGGTGCGTCCCGCATGAGCTCGCCGCTGTTCGACTCGGCGATCAGCGTGTCGCCCTCGTACAGCCGTCGGCCGCGCACGTCGAGCGGCGTCTCCAGCGGCGGCGGGCTGCGCAGGATCACGGTCACGGTCTGCTCGCCGCGCTGCTCGGCGAGCAGACCGGCCACGTAGCCACCGTTGCCGGAGTCGGGTGGTCCGTTGAACCGGCGGGGGATACGCAAGGTCGCCATGTCGGTCACGGTAGCCCGGTCGCCTATCCGATGAGCACCGCGTATCCGGGCTTGATGATGTCGTCGATGATCCGCAGCCGCTCGGGGAACGGGATGAACGCCGACTTCATGGCGTTGATGGTGAACCGTTCCAGGTCGCTCCAGCCGTAGCCGAACGTCTCGACCAATTTGAGCATCTCCTGGCTCATGCTGGTGTCGCTCATCAGCCGGTTGTCGGTGTTGACCGTGACGCGGAAGCGCAGGCGGGCCAGCAGGTCGAACGGGTGCTTGTCCAGCGATGGCACGGCGCCGGTCTGCACGTTCGACGACGGGCACAGCTCCAGCGGAATGCGCATGTCCCGGACGTAGTTGGCGACCACGCCCAGCTCTGCGTCCTCGATCGCGCCGGGCACGCTGATGTCGTCGGTGATCCGCACACCGTGGCCGAGGCGGTCGCATCCGCAGAACGCGAGCGCTTCGTGAATGGACGGCAGGCCGAAGGCCTCGCCCGCGTGGATGGTGAAGTGCGCGCTGTTGGCCCGCATGTACTCGAACGCGTCCAGGTGCCTGCTGGGCGGGAAACCGGCCTCCGCACCCGCGATGTCGAAGCCGCCGACCCCGCGATCGCGAAAGCGCACCACCAGTTCCGCGATCTCCCGCGAGCGCGCCGCATGCCGCATCGCGGTCAGCAGACAGGTCACCACGATGGTGTGGCCCTGCTCCGCGGCGGCGGCCTCGCCCTCGCGGAATCCGGCCAGCGTGTGTTCGACCACCTCGTCCAGCGTCAGTCCGCGCTCCAGATGCTGTTCGGGAGCGAAGCGCACCTCCGCGTACACGACGCCGTCGGCGGCGAGGTCCTCGGCGCATTCGCGAGCGACCCGGTGCAAGCCCTCCGGAGTCTGCATTACGGCGACGGTGTGCGCGAAGGTCTCCAGATAGCGTTCCAGCGACCCGCTGTCGGCCGCGTCACGGAACCAGGCCGCCAGCGACGCCTCATCCGTGGCGGGTAGGTCGTCGTAGCCGCTGTGCGCGGCGAGTTCGAGCACCGTCGCGGGCCGCAGGCCACCGTCGAGGTGATCGTGCAGCAGCGCTTTCGGCGCTTGGCGGATCGAGGCGAGAGTCAGAGGCATCGGTCCAGTCATGTGTCGACGGTAGCCGCAGCGCGCCGAAACGGCAGCCGACTGCGACCGTGGCAACCATCTCGTTGCCCGCCGGATGCGGGCCGGTCCACAACGGGACACCCATCGACCACACAGGCGGCGACTGCGCCCGCCGGAATTTCGCGGCTCGCCAACAGATCAGGACACGATTCGGTCGAGGATCAGCGGAGCGGGAGCGGACGCGGCACCGGTTTCGATGGTGACAGCGCCGGACAGGGCCGACGTAGCGCCGGTGAAGGCGTCGGGGGTGTCGGTGTGCATGGTCAACAGCGGTTGCCCCGCGGTCACGGTGTCGCCCGGCTTGGCGTGCATCTCGATGCCCGCGCCGGACTGCACCGGATCACCTTGGCGTGCCCGGCCCGCGCCGAGGCGCCAGGCGGCGATGCCGACGCTCAGCGCGTCGAGCCGGGTCAGCACACCGTCGGCCTCGGCGCGCACGGTCTCGGTGTGCTTCGCGGTGGGCAGCGGCGCGTCCGGGTCGCCACCCTGGGCGCGGACCATCGCGCGCCAGTGGTCCATCGCCCGTCCGTCGGCCAGCGCGTCGGCGGGGTCGGCATCGAGCCCGGCCAGCGCGACCATCTCGCGCGCCAAGGCGATGGTCAGCTCGACGACGTCCTCGGGACCGCCGCCCGCGAGCACCTCCACCGATTCCGCGACTTCCAGGGCATTGCCCGCCGTGCGGCCGAGGGGGGTGTCCATGGCGGTGAGCAGCGCGACCGTCCGGACGCCCGCGTCGGTGCCGAGTTCGACCATGGCTGTCGCCAGGTCGCGCGCCCCGTCGAGGGTCTTCAGGAAGGCGCCGGAGCCGACCTTGACGTCGAGCAGCAGCGCGGCGGTGCCCTCCGCGATCTTCTTGCTCATGATCGAGCTCGCGATCAGCGGGATCGATTCGACCGTGCCGGTGACGTCGCGCAAGGCGTAGAGCCGCCGGTCCGCGGGTGCGAGATCGGCGCCCGCCGCGCAGATCACCGCGCCGACGGCCGGGTCGGCGAGGATGTCGCGCATCCGCGGCACCGGCACGTCCGCCTGCCAGCCGGGAATGGATTCCAGCTTGTCCAGGGTTCCGCCGGTATGGCCGAGCCCGCGCCCGGACAATTGCGGCACCGCGGCGCCGCACGCGGCGACCAGCGGCGCCAGCGGCAGCGTGATCTTGTCACCCACTCCGCCGGTCGAGTGCTTGTCCACGGTGGGGCGCGGCAGGCCGGTCAGGTCCATGCGCCGCCCGGAGGCGATCATCGCGGCCGTCCACCGCGCCGTCTCGCGCCGCGTCATCCCGCGCCAGACGATCGCCATGGCCAGCGCGGACATCTGCTCGTCGGCCACCACGCCGCGGGTGAACGCGTCGACCACCCAGTCGATCTGCGCGTCGGACAGTTCTCCCCCGTCGCGCTTGGTCGTGATGATCGAAACCGCGTCCAGTGCCGTCACGGTCGCCAGTCTGGCACGGGCCGCCGCCGAACACCGGTTCTCACTGGTGGCATGCGGCCACCGTCGAGGCCGGGAGGCGCAAGCGGCTCACATCTGCCCGGCGTCGAGGTCGTCCGGACCGAACGCATCCGGCAGCAGCGCACGCAACGGCACCGCGCCGCCCTTGTGATCGACCAGGAGCTCGGCCCCGCCGTGCTCGTAGAGCAATTGCCTGCAGCGGCCACAGGGCATCAGGATCTCGCCACGGGAATCCGTCACCGAGACGGCCACCAGGCGTCCCCCTCCGCTGGAAATCAAGTGACCGATGAGCACACATTCGGCACAGAGGCCCAATCCGTAGGAGACGTTCTCGACGTTGCAGCCGACTACGACCCGGTCACCGGTGAGCCCCGCGGCGCCGACCGGGAACCGGGAGTAGGGCGCGTAAGCGCGGCCCATCGCCTCGTACGCGCTGGCACGGAGCTTGTTCCAGTCGATGTCCATGGGCGATGCCACCTCTCCGGTCGGTTCAGCGGTTCGACGGGCCGGTCGAACTTTCTCGATCGGATCGTCTCAGCCGGCGTGCGTGCGGCAAGGATCGGAGTGGCCGGCCAGGACGGCACCGCCGACCGTTACGTCCGCTCTCGGCGTGTACCGAGATTTTTGCCGACATCGGCTGGTAAACCTGGTGCATGTCGGATCAGACCCGGTTCGCGCGCCTGGCACTGGACCAGGTGGCCGCCGAGCTGGACTCCACAGCCTTTCGCAACGGCTATCTCACCGCCGACCGGATGCGGTTCCTCGCGATCAAGGTCCGCGACGCGGGCGAGGCGTACGAGAAGGCCGTGCGCTCGGCCGCGTCGGGATAGATCGCCTGTCGAATGGGGCCTCGGCTCGGAGCGCGTTTCGCCGGGACGCGGGTCGAGCCTGTGCGCATCGAACTGCCGGAGGCCGCGGCGCACGGAGAGCACTTCCGCCTCGCGATTGCGAGCGGGCATCCGCCGTGATTGTCTATTACCGACGAGTAGCTTCAGCCAGGTCGACTGAGACATTCTCCACATTGCAACCGCTCACAATTCGGCCATGGCCACTGAGAGCGGCAGCGCCGAGGCCAAACCGCCAGTGCGAAGCACAGACATCCGAAATAATTCGAAATGCGCTGTCACGCAGTGGATTACAGTCGAAATCCGCCGCGGGAAACCCTTCTCGAATCGACCGGTCGACGGCCGCGCGAGGGCCACGACGGAACCCCGCACCCATCAAGAAAGGTAAGCCTAACCCGATCGGGTGTCGCGCAACGCACGGTACGCCGAATTAGTTCCGCGATTGCTGGGGGATTAGAGTCCAGAACAGATCGGTTCAGGTTCCCCGCGACGGGCCGGAGTACAGCCACCTGGGCATTCGCCCCCAACGCCGCCGGCGTCGGACCTGCAACCGGGTCCATCAACGACGTTGGAGGCACCGCACTCTATGACCACGATTGAAGCTCCGGCCCAGCCGAAGCGGAAGACGCTGTACCGAGGCGACCCCGGAATGTGGTCGTGGGCGCTGCACCGGATCACCGGTGTCACCATCTTCTTCTTCCTCTTCGTCCACGTGCTGGACACCGCTTTGGTGCGCGTGAGCCCGGATACCTACAACGAGGCGATCGAGACCTACAAGACGCCCATCGTGGCGTTGATGGAGATGGGCCTGGTCGTCGTCGTCCTGTTCCACGCGCTCAACGGCGTCCGCGTGATCCTCGTGGACTTCTGGTCCAAGGGCCCGAAGTACCAGCGCCTGATGCTCTGGATCATCCTCGCGATCTGGTTCCTGCTGTCCGTTCCGGCGGTCGGGCGCCAGTTCTTCTACTTGTTCACGGAGCACTGAAGATGAGCGCACCTGTTCTCGGTAAGTCCTACGACCGTCCGGCCAGCCTGGATCTGCCCCGCTCGCCGCGCGCGCACTCGAGCAACAACTTCGAGAAGTACGCCTGGCTGTTCATGCGCTTCTCCGGCCTGCTGCTGATCGTGCTGGTGCTCGGCCACATGACGATCATGCTGCTGCTCGACGGCGGCGTGAAGCGACTGAACTTCGCCTTCGTCGCCGGTCGCTGGTCCAGCCCGTTCTGGCAGTTCTGGGACCTGAGCATGTTGTGGCTGGCCCAGCTGCACGGCGGCAACGGTCTGCGCACCGTCATCGACGACTACTCCCGCAAGGACTCGACCCGGTTCTGGCTCAAGACCCTGCTGGCCATCTCGATGATCCTGATCATGGGCGTGGGCACCTACGTCATCTTCACCTTCGACCCCAACATCAGTTAGGAACAGGCCCCCTCGCATGAGTGAGCGCAGCGAACGAACCATCGGGACCGGGGAAGCTCGTCCTGTCCAGGAGCACCGCTACGACGTCGTCATCGTCGGCGCGGGTGGCGCGGGCATGCGCGCCGCGATCGAGGCCGGCCCGCGGGTTCGGACGGCGGTGCTGACCAAGCTGTACCCGACCCGCAGCCACACCGGCGCGGCCCAGGGCGGCATGTGCGCCGCGCTGGCCAACGTCGAAGAGGACAACTGGGAATGGCACACCTTCGACACCGTCAAGGGTGGTGACTACCTCGTCGACCAGGACGCCGCGGAGATCATGGCCAAAGAGGCCATCGACGCGGTGCTCGACCTCGAAAAGATGGGCCTGCCGTTCAACCGGACGCCCGAAGGCAAGATCGACCAGCGTCGCTTCGGCGGCCACACCCGCGATCACGGCAAGGCTCCCGTCCGCCGCGCGTGCTACGCCGCCGACCGCACCGGCCACATGATCCTGCAGACGCTGTACCAGAACTGCGTCAAGCACGACGTGGAGTTCTTCAACGAGTTCTACGTGCTGGACCTGGTGCTCACCGAGACCGATCGCGGTCCGGTCGCCACCGGCGTGGTCGCCTACGCGCTGGCCACCGGCGAGATCCACGTCTTCCACGCCAAGTCGATCGTGTTCGCCACCGGCGGCTCGGGCCGGATGTACAAGACCACCTCGAACGCGCACACCTTGACCGGTGACGGCATGGCGATCGTGTTCCGCAAGGGCCTGCCGCTGGAGGACATGGAGTTCCACCAGTTCCACCCGACAGGTCTGGCCGGCCTGGGCATCCTGATCTCCGAGGCCGTCCGCGGCGAGGGCGGCATCCTGCGCAACGCCGACGGCGAGCGGTTCATGGAGCGATACGCCCCCACCATCAAGGACCTCGCGCCGCGCGACATCGTCGCCCGCTCGATGGTGCTGGAGGTGTTGGAGGGCCGCGGCGCGGGACCGAACAAGGACTACGTCTACATCGACGTCACCCACCTCGGCGAGGACGTGCTCGAGGAGAAGCTGCCCGACATCACCGAGTTCTCCCGTACCTACCTGGGTGTGGACCCGGTGAAGGAACTGGTGCCGGTGTTCCCGACCTGTCACTACGTGATGGGTGGCATCCCGACCCGCATCCGCGGCGAGGTGCTGCGCAACAACAGCGACATCGTCCCCGGCCTCTACGCCGCGGGCGAGTGCGCGTGTGTCTCGGTGCACGGCGCCAACCGTCTGGGCACCAACTCGCTGCTGGACATCAACGTGTTCGGCCGCCGCGCGGGCATCGCGGCCGCGGAGTACGCGCAGCGCAGCGAGTTCGTCGAAATGCCGGAGAACCCGGCGCAGATGGTGCAGGACTGGCTGACCCAGCTGCTGAGCGAGCACGGCGACGAGCGGGTGGCCGACATCCGCACCGAGCTGCAGCGGTCGATGGACAACAACGCCTCGGTGTTCCGCACCGAGGACACGCTCAAGCAGGCGCTCACCGACATCCACGCGCTCAAGGAGCGCTACGCGCGCATCACCGTGCAGGACAAGGGCAAGCGCTACAACAGCGACCTGCTCGAGGCCGTCGAGCTCGGCTTCCTGCTCGAGCTGGCCGAGGTCACCGTGGTGGGTGCGCTCAACCGCAAGGAATCGCGCGGCGGCCACGCTCGCGAGGACTACCCGGACCGCGACGACGTGAACTTCATGCGGCACACGATGGCCTACAAGGAGGGCTCGGATCTCCTTTCGGACATCCGCCTGGACTTCAAGCCGGTGGTGCAGACCCGTTACGAGCCGATGGAGCGTAAGTACTGATGACTGCTGTTGCCGAAGCACCCTCTTCGCAGAAGCCCGCTCCGGTCCCCGAGGGCTCGGTGATGATCACCGTCAAAGTGGCCCGGTTCAACCCGGAGGACGACAAGGGCGCGCACTGGGAGTCCTTCCAGGTGCCGGTCCTGTCGACCGACCGCTTCCTGAACGTGCTGATCTACATCAAGTCCTACCTGGACGGCACGCTCACCTTCCGCCGTTCCTGCGCGCACGGCGTCTGCGGTTCCGACGCCATGCGGATCAACGGCGTCAACCGGCTGGCCTGCAAGGTGCTGATGAAGGACATGCTGCCCAAGGGCGGCAAGTCGATCACCGTCACCGTCGAGCCGATCCGCGGCCTGCCCGTGGAGAAGGACCTCGTGGTGAACATGGAGCCGTTCTTCGACGCGTTCCGCGCGGTGAAGCCGTACCTGATCACCACGGGTAACGAGCCCACCCGCGAGCGCATCCAGAGCCAGGCCGACCGCGCCCGGTTCGACGACACCACCAAGTGCATCCTGTGCGCCTGCTGCACCACCTCCTGCCCCGTGTACTGGAGCGACGGCAGCTACTTCGGCCCGGCCGCGATCGTGAACGCCCACCGCTTCATCTTCGACAGCCGCGACGAAGCCGCCCGCGAGCGCCTCGACATCCTCAACGACGTCGAAGGCGTCTGGCGCTGCCGCACCACCTTCAACTGCACCGACGCCTGCCCCCGCGGCATCGAGGTCACCAAGGCCATCCAAGAAGTCAAGCGAGCCCTGCTCTTCACTCGCTGACCTCCCGGCACAGCCGAAAACCGAAGGCCGCCTACTCATCCGAGTAAGGCGGCCTTCGCCGTTCCTGAAGCGGACTGCGTTCATCACGGCTGCTAGTTCGCCGGAAACTGTCGATATTCATCTTGTGCTAGCACTCGAGGGGGCAAGTAATCCGCTGTCGCGTCCCCATCGTCGACAGCTTCCGAGCCGTCGACACCGATCGGATGTGGGATTCCGTACTCATCGACCGCAGCCCAGGTCCCGTCATCCCAACGCAGCCAACCGATGCGGGTCATGCCAGTGCCTCGTCCGCCAAGCCGCTGCTGTACGCCGATGCGGCGAGGTATTGCAGGCAGTTCGGCCCGTGCCCGGAATGAGCGTTGAGGACGAATCCAGCCTGGTCGAGGGAACGAAAAGCACCCACCACGAAACAGTTGCGATGGAAATGGCGCCACTGCTCGACGTCGGCCGAGGTAATGGTCATCGGGTGATCCGTTCCGCTCGCACCGACGGCGTGATGTGTCCGGCGTCCACCAGAGTCCAGTAGGCGAGCCGCTTGATGTCGCAGGTTTCGGCCGGGCAATCGCGGTACTGCTGCATGATCCGGTGCGCTTCCACAACGGAGACACGAGGAAAGACGTCCGTGATTCGTTCCGTTGCAGCAGAGGCTCCATCCTCGCGTTCGAGGTAGCGCAAAGCCAGACAAAAGGCAGCGGCAGTCACGAGGATCGTGACGACCAAAATAGCAGCAAATGGGTGCATGACTGACCTCCAGTGTTGTGGGCACTGTGGTGCGACGTGGACAAAGCCGAACGGCGCCGGACAGTTCCAGGAGACCGTGCACATGCCGTCATCGGTAAGACGCGCAGCTTGGGCAGGTGTGTGCACAGGGTGTGTGAACGCGGGCGTGATCATGGCGTCCGCGCTGTTGTCCGTGCCACACTCCCGGACATGGGACGTCAGCCGAAGCAGCCGAACAGGCACCTCGCGGAGCTGTTGGAGGAAACCGGTCTGAGCCGAAAAGACCTCGCCCGCCGCGTAGTCGAGCACGGGAGCGCAGTCGGGGTCGCACTTCGCTACGACCACACCGCAGTGACTCGGTGGTTGGCCGGTGAGCAGCCGAAGCCGCCGGGACCGGACCTGGTCGCCGAAGTCCTTACCGAAGTAGTCGGCCGCCGTGTGGTCCCGTCCGACTGCGGAATGTCCAGCGGCCCCAGCACCGCCGATCTCGGGTTGGAATTCTCGTTGAGCCTGGCGGAGGCAACAGCTGCCGCGACTGCGCTATGGAGGAGCGATGTGGAGCGCCGACGTTTCTTGATAGGAGCGTCCTACGCTGCGGCGGTCTATCCGGCGGCGTCAATGCGATGGCTGACCATGCCCGCGCCGGAACATCCGACTTCTTGCGCAGGTCTTCGCCGCATCGGTCAATCCGATATCGACGCGGTGCGAAAGATGAACTCCGCTTTCCGCGACTTGGACAATCGTGTCGGTGGCGGCAAGGTTCGCTCGACTCTCGTTCAATATCTCCACAGTTCGGTGGCGCCACTACTGCGCGGCAGTTACACCGAGCCGATCGGACGACAGTTGTTCGCTACCACCGCCGAACTTACCAAGCTCGCGGGGTGGGCAGCGTATGACTTGGAGGAGCACGGCCTGGCGCAGCGCTATCTGATCCAAGCCTTACGGATGTCCCGCGCCGCAGGCTATGCCGGACTCGGCGCGGAGATTCTCGCCGCGATGAGTCATCAAGCCATCTATGTAGGCCGACCGGGCGACGCGATCGATCTCGCTCGGGCTGCGCGCATCTCGGCACGAAGCGCTGGACTGGCTGCTCTGGAGTCCGAATGCCACGTGATCGAAGCACATGGCCACGCGGCGCGCGCCGACAGTTCGTCGTGCGCCGGTTCCCTCAATGCGGCTGAACGAGCCTTCGCCCGCGCTGAAGGTGCACGTCCTCCCTGGCTGGAGTACTTCGACGAAGCTTATCTGTCCGCTAAAACCGCGCACTGCTTCCGCGACCTCGGCGACACCGCCCGCACAGCCCATTTGCCGAACGGTCGTTAAACATGTCGGACGGCTACGTCCGTGGGCGCGCGTTCAATCTGTGCCTCTTGGCATCCGCCCGCGCCGACGACGACCCGCACGAAGCGGTTCGGATCAGCACCGAAGCCCTCGAGATCGTCAGCGGTCTGGAATCGCAGCGGACGCTCGCGTACTTGCGGGACCTACGGCACCGTCTCGCACGGTACGCCACACTTCCTGATGTCGGCAGATTCCGCCAGCAGGTGCTTGCGATCGCTAGACGGGCAGACTGAGCGCCCGGTACACCGCCACCACCGTCGCCGCGCCTACGATCTCCCCGCGATCTATCATCGCGCCCGCTCCCTCGAGCGAGATCCAACGAATGTCTTCGGCCTCGTTGATGTCCGGTTCGGTCTCGGTCAGATCGGCGCCGCGCGCGAGGTAGATTTCCTGCGGCTGATCCAAGGTGCCGATGGCCGGCTGGTAGGTGACCAGGCGTTCCATCGACCGTGGACGCCAACCCGTTTCCTCTTCGACTTCCCGCGCCGCAGCGGCGGCAACATCCTCGGCGTGATCCACATAGCCGCCCGGCAATTCCCACACCCAGCGGTCGATGATGAAGCGGTGGCGGTACATAAGCAAGGCTTCGCGTCGTTCGTTGAGCACCAACGTCATCGCACACCGCGGCATCCGCGCGACGTACTGGGTGAACTTCACTCCATCGGGTAGCTCCACATCAACCGTCGACAGCTTGATATGGCGATTCTCGTCCACGACGTGCTCACCGTGAATTGTCCACTGCGTTCGGGCCACGGTTCGACCGTATACGCAGACGCCCACGAACGGGAGCACCCCACGCCTTGCCCCTGGAGACGCTGCACCGACGCGTGCCCCCGCGGCATCGAGGTCACCAAGGCCATCCAAGGAGTGAAGCGAGCCCTGCTCTTCACTCGCTGACCTCCCGGCACAGCCGAAAACCGAGGGCCGCCCTCATCACCCGATGAAGGCGGCCTTCGCCGTCCAGCTCAGCGAGTGGTGGACCCCCGTTTCGGTGCCATCAAGTGAATGTTGCGTTCAAGGGCCACATTCAAGGGCTCGGAAACCCCGGGGCGCTGGCCCACTTCTCCCCTGCGATCACCACGTGGTCGAGGAAGCGAAGGCCTACGGTGTGGGCGGCCTCGGTGAGGAGGGTGGTGGTGCGGCGGTCGTCGGGGCTGGGAGTGGGGTCGCCGGAGGGGTGGTTGTGCACGATGGCGAAGGCTCGGCCGTCGTGGCGCAGGACGGTGTTCAGGATTTCGCGGACCGGGACGGCGACCTGGTCGATCGCGCCTTCGGCGACGAAAACCTTTTGGCGCAGGCGGTTCTGCGCATCGCAGACCAGGACGAGCAGGCGCTCGACGCGCGCGCCCGCGAACTGGGGACGGGCAGCGGCGGCCACGTCGGCGGAACTGGTCAACCGAAGCGAGGTGTCCGTCCCGCCGCGCGCTCGCGCGCCGAGGTGGAACGCGGCGATGATCGCGGCGGCCTTGGCCACGCCGATGCCGGCCCGGCGCGACAGCTCCTCCGGACGCGCCGACGCCAGCCCGGCGAGCCCGCCGTGCTCGACCAGCAACTCCACCGCCAGGTCCAACGCGCTCGCACCGCGTCTGCCCTGCCGCAGCAGCAGCGCGAGCAACTCCGCGTCGCTCAGCGCATGCGGCCCCAGCGCCAGCAACCGTTCACGCGGCCGCTGCGCTACCGGCACGTCGACTAGAGAGACCGCCATGACTCCCACCCCTCGCCTCACGCCAACAGTGTCCGGGATTCTGCCAGCGGCCACCGACACTTCGTATGCCCGCCCGTCCGCAGCGCCACCACCCCGCTGCCCAGCGCGCCATATGCTGGCAGATGTGCGGTTCGGTCACCGAGTCGGTCGCGAACTGGGGAGTTGATGGGCGATGTGGTACCTGAAGGCGCAATGGCACCACGACTTCGACGACGAGCCGGTCGAGTTGTTCAGTGAGATCGGTGACGACGGCTTCGAGGTGCGCAAGGTCGAGGTGTTCCGCGACGGCCACAGCGACTGGGCCGACGCGGATCGCGCCACCGGCACGACCGAACTCGGGCAGATCCCCGTTCCGACGTTGGACGAGATCAATGCCGAGACCGAGTTCACCGCACTTCAGATCGACGCTCACGAGTTCGAGACCGTCTGGCTGCGGGCTCACGACGAGCAGCGGCCCGCGTCTTCCAACTAGCCGACCGTTCCGAAGGGCGTCGAGCGGAGCCGCCTAGCGGTCCGCCCCGGCGACGTCGTGTAGTCCGACGAATACTTTGGCGGCGAGCCTTTCCAGATTGTGCAGCTGGCGCTCGTGCACAACGATCCGGCGCAGGGCCTCGTTGATGGTGGCATCGCTGGTCGACGTGCCCATGATGGCGGCGGCCGCGGCGAGCAAGTTCTGGTCGAGATCGATCCGCACGGATTTCATGCGCCCTCCTTCATACTTTCGCCATCTTGCGCCATAGCGCCCGCTCATGTCCGGCAAATCACGAACTCCAGGCTTGCATCTATACCCTACGGGGGTATAGTTCCAGGCATGGAGCACAGGCACGACACTTCCAGCGAGCACGTCTCGCATCACGCGGATGCGACGCACGACATCAGCCGTCACACCGCCCACCGCGCCCCGGCTACCTGGCGGATGGCGGCGATGGCGACGCTGCACTGCCTCACCGGCTGCGCCATCGGCGAGGTCATGGGCATGGTGATCGGCACCGCGCTGGGCTGGAACAACACCTCGACGATGGCGCTGGCCATCGTGCTGGCATTCCTGTTCGGTTACGCGTTCACCATGCGTGGCGTGCTGCGCGCGGGCCTGCCGCTGGCCGCCGCGGTCGGCACCGCGTTCGCCGCCGACACCGTGTCGATCACGGTCATGGAGATCGTGGACAACGCCGTGATCCTCGCCGTACCCGGCGCGATGGACGCCCACCTCGACAGTGCTCTGTTCTGGGCCACCCTGGCCTTCGCCTTCGCGGTGGCGTTCGTGGTGACCACACCGGTGAACAAGTGGATGATCGGACGCGGCAAAGGCCATGCCGTGGTGCATTCGTTACACGGCGGCCACTGATCAGCAGGCCACCCGTCCTGCGGCTTCCACTGCTGTGATGCCACGGAGAAAGCTCGTTCAGCTAGGCAGATTGCTCAGCTGGGCGAGCTTTTGTTGTCGGCGGGGTCCGGCGGTGCTTGCATCGAGATATGTTCACCGAGGCCCAGCTGTACTCACCGGTGACCCGCACCGGCGATGGTGACGTGACCGTGCACCTGAGCGAGGAGCATCCCGGCGTGCACGATGCGGTCTACCGGGCCCGGCGCAATGCCATCGCCGCGTTGGCGCTCGACTACGCACCGGGAAAGCCGCTCCCACACATCGCCTACACCGACGAGGAGCAGCAGGTGTGGCGGATCGTGTCGGCCGAACTCGGCCGCAAGCACCGCACCTATGCCAGCGCGGAGGTGCTGGCGGCCGCCGAGGCGCTGTCCCTGCCCACCGATCACATTCCCCAATTGGACGAGGTGTCCGCGGCGCTGCAACCGCTGACCGGGTTCCGCTATGCCCCGGCCGCGGGCCTGGTGCCGCTGCGGGAGTTCTTCGGTTCCTTCGCCGATCGGATCTTCCACTCCACCCAATACATCCGGCATCATTCGGCGCCGTTGTACACGCCGGAGCCGGACGCCATCCACGAGATCATCGGGCACGCCAACCAGATCGCCAGTCCACGCTTCGCGGCGATCTACGCGACGGTCGGCGCGGCGGTCGCGCGGCTGAGCACCCACCGCGCGCTGAAGTTCCTCGCCGACGTGTTCTGGTTCTCGATGGAGTTCGGCGTCGTCCGCGAACACGGCGAGGTCCGCTGCTATGGCGCGGGGCTGCTGTCGTCCTACGGGGAGATCGAGGAGTTCCGGCATGCGCAGCTGCGCCCGCTCGACATCGCCCAGATGGGGACCGCGACCTACGACATCACGCACTACCAGCCGATTCTCTACTGCGCGGACTCGATCGCCGAGATCGAAGACGTGATCGGCGGCTTCTTCGCGACCATGGACGACGACACACCCGATCGGTTACGGCAGACCAGCGCCGCCGGGGCGTCGTAGATCCGCCGACGGAGACTCAGGACTTGTGATCCAGCCGCAGTGGCAGGCCCGCCTCCAGTAAGTCCAGTGCGCGAGTGATGTTCTCCACGTTCATCGGCGTCATCGTCGAGATGGCCAAGGCAGCGCCCGCCACCGCACCCGCCGCCACCCGGATCTCGAAGTCATCGGCGGAGCGGCCCACATGATCTGCCAGCAGGTTCGCAAGCAGATCGATGCTGCGCACGATCTCCAATCCGATCGCCGATCGCAGCTCCGGTACGTGATACAGCAGCGCTTGGCGCTCCTGCTCGAAGGCGAGTTCGGCGGCGGGGAGGCTCGAGAAGACTTCGACGACCGCGCCACGGAAGGCCGTCAGCGGTGACACGTCGCGCGGCTGCCGTCGTAGCGCCTCGAGCATCATCGGATCGAGATCGTCGGCGAGAACGAGCTGTTCCTTTGTCGGGAAATAGCGGAAGAAGGTGCTGGGCGAGACCTCGGCGGCCGCCGCGATCTGCTCGATCGTGGTCTCGTTGTAGCCCTGTTCTCGGAACAGCCGGAAGGCTTCGACACGAATGCTGCGGCGGGTCCGTTCCTTCTTCCGCTCGCGCAGACCCTGCACCGTCCCCTTCGCGGGTAGCTCAACCGACATGCATCGATTCTGCCCCACCGGGCTCCGGCACCCGGCCGGGTCGCGTGCGGACGAACACGACTGTGAGCACTGCCGCCAGCAAGCACGGCGCGGCGCAGGCCCACAGCATCGCGCTCATGCCGCCCAGGAATGCCTCTTGCACCTGGTGCAGCATCGCTGGATCATCCAACTGCTGTGCCGTGGCGACGCCCGCGTTGACGCCGTCGGCGATCGGCTCACGATTCAACGCGCCGAGTTCCGACCGGTAGCGGGTGGACAGCACGGTGCCCAGCACCGCGACGCCGATAGTGCCCGCCGCCTGGCGCAACGCCTGCAGCAGCGCGGAGCCGGAGCCGGAACGCTCCGCGCTCAGGTCGTCCATCGCCACGCCCATGGCCGCGGGCATCACCAGGCCCATTCCGGCGCCGAGCAGCGTCAGCCACAGCGCCGCGAAACCGTACCCGCTGTCCACCTTGGTCAGCGCACCCAGCATCAGTGAGCCCGCCAGCAGGGCGAACCCGGTGGTGATCACCACGCGGATGCCCAGCTTCACCAGCGCCTTGTCCACCAGCCTGCTGCCCACCACGATCCCGCCGATCAGCGGAAGCAGTCGCAGCCCGCTACCGAGCGCGTCCACGCCCAGCACCGCCTGGAAGTACTGCGGAACGGTGAAGAACATGCCGAACATGGCGAAGTTCACCACGATGGAAAAGGCCACCCCCGAACGGAATCCGGGTGCGGCGAACAACCCGAGATCGATCAGCGGGTGCGCCGTTCTGCGCTGCCAGGCCAGGAAAACGCCGATCAGCAGCACACCGGCCGCGATGATCGCCCAGGCCGGGCCGTCACCCCAGCCCTTCTCGCCGACCCGGATGAAGCCGTAGGTGAGCCCGAGCATGCCCGCGACCGATAGCACGACACCGGGCAGATCCATGCGAAAACGGTGCGGGCTCCGCGATTCCGGCACCAGCGCGGCGACGGCCAGCGCGCCGATCACCACCATCGGCACGTTGATCAGGAACACCGACCCCCACCAGAAGTTGCGCAGCAACCATCCACCGACGACGGGTCCCAGCGGAAGACCGATCGCGGTCGAGGTGATCCAGATGGTGAGCGCATGCTGCCGTTCCACCTGGTCGGGGAACATGTCGGGCAAGACCGACATCGACAGCGGGATCATCGCCGCCGCGCCGACCCCGAGCGCGACCCGGGCCGCGATGAGCTGGCCGGGCGAGCCGGCCAGGGCGCAGGCGACGGAGGCGACCCCGAACAGCATCAGCGCGGCGAGCAGGAACTTCTTGCGGCCATAGCGATCACCGAGCGCACCCGCGGGCAACATCACGGCCGCGAGCGCCAGCGTGTATGCGCTGCTGAACCACTGCAGCGCAGCCGTATTCGCGTTCAGGTCGACGGCGAGGGTGGGCAAGGCCACGGTCAGGACGGTGACGTCGAGCCCGATGGTCAGCATCGCGACCGCGAGCGCGCCGAGCGCGAGCCAGCGGCGGGTCGAACCGGTTCTCATGATCTCCTCCAAATGATAGCTACCACTTTTTGATAGTAACTATCATTTGAGTGTTGGTGTCAATACCTTCCGGCTCGGAAGGTGCACATATGCGGTCGTCGCGTGGATCCCTCGCTAGGCTCACTCCCGATGAAGATCACGGACTTCCGGCGCCGCGCCTTGGTGTGCGCGGGCGGCCTGCTCGCCGTCGCCGCGATCGCAGCGACGGCCGTGCCGTCCCTGGCGGCGCCCAGCACCACCACGCCGTTCACGACCCCGAACACCGACGGCTGCCCGCAGAAGACATCGCCGCCCCCACCGATCGACGCCTCCGAGGTGCCCGCGCCCGGACAGCCGACTCCCACGCCGCTGCCGATTCCCTCCCCTCCGATCGGCGGGCCCCGCCTCGGTGAATGCGGCGTCGTGCTCCCCAAAGCCGTGCCGCCCGCGCCGCAGGACATTTCGGCGACGGCCTGGCTGGTGGCGGATCTGGACACCGGGGAGGTGCTGGCGGCGAAAGACCCGCACGGCCGCTACCGGCCCGCCAGCACGATCAAAGTGCTGCTGGCCACGCTGGCGCTGCGCACCCTGAATCTCGACAAGGTCGTCATCGGCACGCAGGCCGACGCCGATGTCGACGGCACCCGGGTGGGCATCGGCCCCGGCGGCCGTTATACGAACCGGCAGCTCATGCAGGCGCTGATCATGGCCTCGGGCAACGACGCGGCGCATGCCATCGCCGCGCAACTAGGCGGCGACGCGGCGACCGTCGCGAAGATGAACGAACTGGCGAAATCGTTGCGCGCCATGGACACTCGCGCCGCGACCCCCTCCGGTCTGGACGGCCCCGGGATGAGCACCTCGGCCTATGACTTGGCTGTGCTGTTCCGTGAAGCCATGACGATCCCGCTGTTCGCCGAGCTGATCCACACGCAGCAGGCCGATTTCCCGGGCTACCCCGCCGACCCGGACATCCCCGGCGACACCGATCGCCCCGGATATCCCATCGGCAACGACAACCAGCTGCTCTACAACTACGACGGCGCCCTCGGCGGCAAGACCGGCTTCACCGACGACGCGCGCCAGACGTTCGTGGCCGCCGCCCAGCGCGACGGCCGCAGGCTCGCCGTCACCCTGCTGCAGGCCGAGGTTCGCCCGATCCGGCCATGGGAACAGGCCGTCCGGCTGCTCGACTACGGATTCGCGTTGCCCCGCAGCGCCTCGATCGGCAACCTGCCCGGTGCGGTGGTACCCCAGCGCAAGCAGAGCTCGGTCGTCCTGGCCGCGCCTCCGGCGCCGGGAACCGACCTGGCGGCCCCCTCGCCGGGCAGCGACCCGTCCGCCATGCCCATTGCCGAGGATCGCCGCAGCGGTGCCAGAACCGTGCTGATCGTCGGCGGTCTCGTCCTGGTCATCGCTCTACTGCTGGGAGCACGGCGGGCCAACCGGCGACGCTGATCCCGGCGGGGCACGAGGCGCCTGGCACCGCCGACCGGCTGATCATCGACGCCCGGGCAACCGTCGCAATCCCGAAAGAGCGAGCGCGGCAAGCGCACCCGCGCCGAAGAACGCGGCGCCGACACCCATCGATATATCGCGTGCGCCGACCCTCGGCGCGATCACGGCGGGCGCGGGTGCGGGAATCTCCGCTTCCGGCTCGTTCTCCGCGGTGGTGGCGGCCCAGGCGGTGGCGAACAGGACGATGCGGTAGGTGACGTAGCTGAACACCATCAGGCCGATGATCGAGCCGAAGGTGGCGCCGGCCGGGCTGTTCAGCACCAACCGCAGGTAGAACGACGCGACGATCTTGAACACTTCGAACACCAGCGCGGCCAGGGCGGCGGCCTTGACCGCGCTGGCCAGTGTCACCGGTTCCCGGGGCAGCCTGGCGATGACCCATGCGAACACCGCCCAGGAGGCGAGGAACCCGAGCGAGGTCGACAACAGCCACAGCAGCACGCCCGCCCCGGGCGCGTCACCGAGGCCGACGCCTTCGAGCAGCCGCGTACCGAGGGTGCTCGACGCCAACGCCGACAACCCCAGCGACACCGCGAAGGCGAGACCGAGACCGACCAGCGCTCCCAGATCGGAGACCTTGGTCATCAGCCAATTGCCGTCCGGAGACTTCTGCTCCCACTGCTCGGTGAGCGCGGCGCGCAGGTTGGCCATCCAGCCCAGCCCGCTGTAGAGGCCGGTGAGCAGGCCCAAGACGCCGACCGTGCCCCGCGATCGGACCGCCTGATCCACCAGCTCGTTCAACTGGGTGCCGAACGAGCCGGGAATGTTCTCGATGATCTTGGCCTGCAATTCCTCGAGCAGCTCCGGGTTGTTGGTCAGGACTACGCCCGCGACCGCGAAAGCGATCATCAGCAGCGGGAACAGTGACAGCACAGTGAAATACGTGATGCCTGCCGCGTAGTAGTCGCCTCGCTGCCGCTGGTAGCGCCCCACCGTGCGAACCAGGTGTTCCAGCCACGGCTGCGCCTGGATCCGGCGCTCGATCCCGGCCTTGATGTTGTCGATCACCCGCACCATTCGCCCCTTCGAACGAGAGACCTCACACGACGCCTGTTGGGCCGCGCGAAGGCGAGGTAGCCGTTTCAGCGACGCAGCAAACCGATCCGGTCGTAGACCTGTGCGAGGGTGTTGCCTGCGATCTCTCGCGCGCGCTCGGCTCCAGCCGCGAGGACACGGTCGAGTTCGCCTTGATCCGACATGTACTCTTGCACCTTCGCGCGCAACGGCGTGACGAATTCGACCAGCGCGTCGGCCACGTCGGCTTTGAGTTCGCCGTAACCCTTACCCTCGAAGTCCTTCTCCAAGGTGACGATCGGCGTGCCGGTCAGCGAACTCAGGATCACCAACAGATTGCTGACACCGGGCTTGTGTTCCGGGTCGTAACGGATCTCGCGTTCGGTGTCGGTGACCGCGGATTTCACCTTCTTCGCGGTGACGTTCGGATCGTCGAGCAGATTGATCAGGCCCGCGTCGGTGGACGCCGACTTGCTCATCTTGGCGGTCGGATCCTGCAGGTCATAGATCTTCGCGGTGCCCTTGACGATGTGCGCTTCCGGCACGACGAACGTCTTCTTGAACCGAGTATTGAAGCGCTGAGCCAGGTTTCGGGTCAGCTCCAGATGCTGGCGCTGATCCTCGCCGACGGGCACCTGATGAGCGCGATAGAGCAGGATGTCCGCGGCCATCAGCACCGGGTAGGTGAACAGGCCGACGGTCGCGTTCTCCGCGCCCTGCTTCACCGACTTGTCCTTGAACTGCGTCATCCGGCTGGCTTCGCCGAAGCCGGTGATGCAGCTGAGCACCCAGGCCAGCTCGGCGTGCTCGGGCACCTGGCTCTGCACGAACAGGGTGGACCTCTTCGGGTCGATGCCCAGCGCGAGCAGCTGAGCGGCGGCGCCTCTGGTGCGCGCCTTCAGCTCCTTGGGGTCCTGCGGCACCGTGATCGCGTGCATGTCCGGGATGAAATACAGCGCGTCGTAATCGTCCTGCATGGTCACCCAGTACTGCAGCGCACCAAGATAGTTCCCGAGATGAAACGAGGAGCTGGTCGGCTGGATCCCGGACAGGACCCGCTGTTTGCGTTCGGCGGCCGGGGTGGGCGCAGGACTGGACATACTCCGATCTTCGCATGCTCATCAAGCCGAATTCCGCTGCACCCAGTTGCGCGGATCCACGCCCGGCATGCTCGGCCGTCCCCCGCTGACCAGTTCGTGTTCGCGCTTGGACAACAGCTTGTAGACCGGCGCGCTGGGTCCGGCGAGGGTGCCGCGCAGCACCGCGGGCACCAGCGGAAACGACACGTGCGCGGTGCGGACCGCACGCCCCAGCGCCTGATAGGCGACTTCGTCCGGCATGCCCCAGCGCATCCCGTACATCCGGCGGATGCGCGGCGGCAAGCTGCCCTGCACCAGGAGATAGAACGCGGAGGTGACCTGCTGCAAAGGCACGCCCCGCGAGTACGGGACGCGCTGCCCGGCCAGATAGGAGCCGACCAGCCGCGCCTCGTCGGTGAGGAAGGGCTCGTCGGAGGCGAGGTAGCCGTCGAAGAACGCGCGGAACTCACGATAGCTGCCCGGCGCCGCGTCCGCGGGCATGCCGAACAGCTCGCCCCAGCGCACGTAGTCCTGGTAGAGCCCCTCGCGCTCGCCATCGGTCATCGTGCGCACCAGCAGGTCGTACATCACCTCGGCCGAGTCGAAGGTGAACGCCATCGTCATGAACATCAGGTGCGGGTCGAGCGCGGCGTACCCGCTACCCGCCGGATGGCGGGCTCCGGCGTCCTCCGGCAGCGCGCCACGTACCTTGACGTGCCTTTTCCTGGTGAACGACAGTGCGCGGTCGGCTTCGGCCTTGCTGCCGAGGAACACGGCCTCGAACAGGTGCCCGGTCAGCGCGAGCCGGGTGTACGGCGTCGTCCGATGCTCGGTGTTCTCCGCGGTGCCGACGTAGAGCAGCGGGTGCACCGCGCCGATCACCAGCGCGCGCAAGCCATAGGTCAGACCCACCGCACGCTTGCTCATCACCCGTCGAACCATCGAGTGGTCACTGAAATAGCCGGGCTCGGACATCGCCGCCTCCTCATCGAGAGCATCTGGCAATAGCATCCACCAGAATCGACTTTTCTGGCAATACCCTCTGCCAGAATGTTGCGGTGTCGGCACACTCGGTCGGGCTTCGCTCGGGAAGACGACCACCGCGGCGGAGGCCCGTAGAGGCGTGCGGGCAGGTACGACGGATGCCGTAAGAGGCGGAATGGCCGCCGACCGAGGCGCTGCGGTCCGGCGACCTGTAAGAATCGAAGTGTGACGGCGCAACGAACATACGGAGGCATCTCCGCTGCGGAGCGCCGGGCACAGCGGCGCGCGGCGTTGCTGGAGGCGGCGCTGGAAATCATCGGCACGGAGGGGTTGTCGAAACTGACCGTGTCGGGACTGTGCGCGCGGGCCGGCCTCAACGAGCGCTACTACTACGAGAACTTCGACAGCCGCGACGCCGTGCTCACCGCCCTGATCGACGGGATCGCCGAGGAACTCGCCGCGGCCATCCTCACGGCCGTGCGCACCGCCGCGCCGGACACCCGCGCGACCGCACACGCCGCGATCACCGCTGGCGTGCACCTGCTCACCGACGACCCGCGCAAGGCCCAAGCCGCCCTGATCGCGGGCATGGCGACGCCGGAACTGCGCGCCCGCACCACCGAGACGGTGCGAGCATTCGCGCGGATGGTGGCCGCCGAAGGCACCGACTTCTACCGGATGCCCGACTCGGCTCCGGCCCCGGCGATCGACTTCCGCGCCCTGTATCTGGTCGGAGGGCTTGTGCAGACGCTGACCGCCTGGCTACAAGGCGACCTCGACCTCACGCGCGACGAACTGATCGAGCACACGGTTGACGTGTTCGTCCTGCTCGGCGAGGACTTGGCGGCCAAACTGCGCTGACCGTCCTGGTCACATGCGCAGGGAAACGTCTTCGAGGTCGGGGGCGTCGCCCTGCAGGACCACCCGGAAGAGCACGTCCCGTCGCGACCAGTAGGCCGCGCAGTCGCGCATGACCTCGGCGAACCAGTCGCGCTCGATCGGCTCGTCGGCGAGCAGTCCGGCCGACTCGCGTACCACGGCGACGTATCCAGCCCCTTCACCGAGGAAATCGTCCAGGTCACGCAGACATTCGTCGAACGCGTCCTTGTTCTCGCCGAAGTAGTAGGGGAACTGGAACGCGGCCGCGAACTCGTCGAACAGGCGGGCGGTGGTGGGCATCTTGGCGCCGCGGACCTCGCGCACCAGGTAGCCCGATGGCGCCTTGTCTCGCACCCCGCTGAACTCGGCGGCATCGACCGCGAGGGTGCCGAAGGTGACGCGCGGCGGGGCCAGCTCGGCGCCCGGCGGCGCGTCCTCGGCGTCGGGCCGGGCAAGGAACTGCGACAACGTGACCGTCTTTGTCATCAGCGCATCCTCGTGAAGGTCTTGTAATGGTCGCCGGTGTACCAGGCCGAGCCGTCGCTGCCGGTAACGATGCGTTCGGCGTCGCGGGACCGACCGGGCTGTTTGGGATTGACGTCCCATTCCTGATAGGTGATCGGCTTACCCGAGCCGTCGGTGGCGGGCAGATCGCCGCCGCGATTCATCCACCGCTCACCGCCTTTGGTGCCCGGGGCGTTCGCCGAGCCGGGCCACCGGCCCGCGTCGATCTCCCGCAGTGTGGCGTACGCCCGCTCCGGGACGCCGACGGCCTGGGTGACCGGCGACGCGGTCTCCCCAGCGCGCGGTGCGGCGGTCGGCGTGACGGTGCTCGCCGCGACGGTGGTCGACCGACTCGTCTGCGTGGATGAGTCACCGCTGTCGTACAGCGCGAACACCGCGACGATCAGCACCGCCGCGACCGCGCCGAGCACGCCCAGGCCGCGCTTGATCGACCACCCGTTCATCGGTACTGCACCGTGACGGGCGCGTGGTCGGACCACCGCTGGTCATAGGCAGCGGCGCGTTCGACCACCGCCTCCTTGGCCCGGGTGGACAGATCGCCCCGCGCGAGTTGATAGTCGACGCGCCATCGGATCGACTCGGTTCTACGAACCCTAGAACCACCCTGGAACAGGGAAGGAACCGGAATGCAGACCCCGTTACGCGCCTTGCTGGCGGCGCGGCTATCCGTCATGACTGACGAATCTACGTCACCTGTCCGGCAGTTAGAGCACGGACGCAGCGCCGTGCAAGCTCGGGGGTGGACTGAAGCCGGGGTAGCAACCGACCTCGATGTGTCCGCTACCAAGTACTCACCGTTCGATCGGCCGGAGCTAGGCAACTGGCTGAAGAACCGGCACCACGAATTCGACGTGATTGTGGTGCGGAGACTCGACCGGTTGGTGCGGTCGTCTAAGACGCGTTCTTGGTCGGGCTACGTACCGGTGCCCCCAGATCGGACTCTGGGGGTTCCGGCGTCTCATTCCCTCCGGGCTCACTCGTCCGGTGTGTACTCGGCGTACTGCCCCGACTTGGGCAAGGTGGCTGCGGCCAGCTCCCGTGCAGCTTGAACCAGTGCGGCAATGGCCCGGTGCTCCGGACCGAGGTACCGGCCCGCTTCCTCTGTGATCTGTTGGAGCTGGTCGCGCAGCCGCACCGAGGTTTCCTTGTCGAGTGCGCCGGGGGGTTCCGTGCTGGACATGCCGCTCCTCTGGTCAGAACCGGTTGGGGCACTTGGAGGGCGGTACCTCCACCGTGCCGGATGCGGTGTTATAGGTGAACTGGTTCCCCTGAATCTTGCCGCGTATACCGACGCTGACGCGCCACTTCCCGGCGTAGCACGCGGCCGACACCGTGTAGGAGTGTCCACCGCCCCGGAACGGCGGTGGAATCGTGGAATCGGTTCGGGTAGAGGCAATCTCCCACCGGCCGCCCTCCTCGTGCTGCAATGCCAAGACGACTACGTGTTCGTCCGGCGGGACATCACACGCGGCAATACCGTCCCCCGTGATCTGGGGCGGTAGCACTGTCGGCACCGAGTGCGTGAACTCGAAACCGCAACTGCGGGCAGCGCGGGCCATGCCGGTAGCCGCTGGACTCATGCCGATCAGCACGGCCACAGCGATAAGCCCAATGATGGTTTTCAACGGTTTTCCCCCGATTTCGATGTCAGTCCGGACATAACTCGCTCTAGAAGATCGGGCGTTGGAGGCTCCCACTCGTCAAAGTTGGAGAGAAGAAACAGACCCAATCTCGTACCGGAATCGCGATCCGGAAGATCCTCGCCAGTCATCTACATACCGCCCTGCTGACGCGTATCTTCACGTTCGATCCGTTCCCGCCTCTCTTCCGGTATCCGCTGAGGCCAGAACACCACCGCGAAGAACGCGACCAGCGGAACAGCGAACGCTACGAACAACCCCATCAGGCGGGCTCCGTCTCGTCGTCCACCAAACCGAGTCGTTCCGCTTCACCAGGGCCGAACGCCCGAGCGTCGTTACACGACTGCCGGGGGTGGTGGAACTCGACATACACGCCCGCCTCTGCGTCGTCGGTGTCATTCCACCGTTCGAACACACCACCAGGGAACGGGTAAAGCTTTGTACCCCTGCGTTGTTGGTCTCCGTCTGCGGTCATTTCAACCCCTGTAGTAGGCCAGTGGTAGGCACCCCGTGACCGGCTCGCAGCACATGTCACGGGGCCAGCTCCGACGCTACGAAGCACCTACCGAGCCGGTCCACGATCGTGCTCAATCGTGCACGAATCGAATATATCCAGTGCGTACCCAGCATCCTTGAGCCACAATCGGTTTCGTACGTGCAATCTCGTGCAAGACGCGATCTGGAGGTACACCGATGCCGTTACGTTTCCTAGGCAAAGGCGGAAGCACCAACAACGGGTGCCCTACCTTGCTGGCGAACGACCCCGGCGGGTATGTCGTCCAAGCATGGAAGACAGACCGGGCCGACACCGTCGAGTTGCCACACCTGCTACTCGGTTTCCTGGAACCGGATACGTTCATCGGTGCGACGTTGACCGACACCGGCCGGGGAACATTCCGGCTCACCGGTCGGCCGGTCACCGAACCGGAACTACTCGCACAGCTCGACATTGCCGACGACGAAACCGCTATCGAGGTTCCGAAGCTAGAAAGGACGTTCTACGGTGCAGCTAGTGCCCGATGAAGGGTTCCCGGACCTACTCCGGACCTGCAAGCGGGAAGCGTTTCACCTCGAAGTGCTCGACTCGTACGCCGAACCGAACGAGCATGAGCCGTTCCGGCGATTCCTGGCAGACGAGCCGGATGACTACGCATGGTTCCAGCCGTGGACCGAGCTGATACAGGAGACGACCAGCCGGGGCGTAGCGGTCACACGGGTACGAATCGTCACCGAACCGCACACCGACTACACCCGGTTCGCACTTGCCGTGGCAGCGCTCAACGTACGGGCAGGCGAAGACATTCGGTATCTGCCCCGGCATCATGCCGGGGAAGTCCCTTCGGATGACTATTGGCTACTTGATGACGAAACAGTGGTCTTCTCAGCGTTCGGGGAGTCCGGAGGCTGGTCCGGTGCGGTAACCACCGACCCGCACATTGCCGCGTACTGTCGCGGGCTCCGAGCCCGGTTCTGGTCTCTCGCCACTCCGTTTCCGGAGTACGTCACACAGTGACCGGTTCAGTTGACCAGCAGCGCGAATATCTCGGGGCACAACTCCGGGGTATTCGTGTTGCTGCTGGGTTGTCCGGTGCTGAGTTGGCACGCCGTAGCGGATGGGACCCTAGCAAGGTCTCAAAGATCGAGTACGGACGGATACGGCCGTCTTTAGAGGACATTTCGGCGTACTGCCGACACTGCAACGCGGGTGGCCAACTAGCAGACCTACACGCGGCGCGGCAGAGCATAGATACCGCGTACCTCGAATGGCGGAAGATTCTCGGTACCGGAACCAAGCGCAGACAGCAAGCGTCGATCAAGTGGGAATCCGAAGCTCGGATCATCCGATCGTTTGAACCGGTCTTGGTTCCCGGTCTTCTACAGACCGCCGACTACGCGGCGGGCATCCTGCGGAAGGTGATCGAGTTCCAGCAGATTCCGAACGATCTGGACGCGGGGGTATCCAAGCGGATGCAGCGGCAACAAGTCTTGTATCAGCGGGATCACTTGTTCCACTTCGTCATTGGTGAACAAGCGTTGTACACCACCGTTGGCGACGGTCAGACGATGGTCGGCCAGCTCGACCGGCTCTTAGCTGTCCAAGGTATGCCACGTGTGACGCTCGGAATCGTGCCGATACTGGCAGCGTTCGAGACGGCTACCACGTCGTTTCTGATGTTCGATTCGAGCCGTGTCCTGGTCGAGAACATCACAGCAGAGCTGTCGATCACTCAGCCGCGAGAGATAGCGGTGTATCACCGGACGTTCGATGTTCTGGCCGGTCAGTCCGTGACCGGTGAAGCAGCACGGGAGCTGATCCGCAAGGCGCTGGACGCCCGTAAGCCCCGACCGTGACCGTGACCGCGCAGCGGGTATTCGCTGGTCAGGAGTTCGGGAACCTTCTCCGCAAACTTCACCGTGACCGGAGCATGGTCAGACCAACGCTCGGCGTATGTCGCTGCACGCTCCACCCGTGCCGACACAGCGCGGGATGCGATACCCCCTCTTGCGTAAACCGCGTCGATGCGCCAGCCGCTGTCGTTGTCGAACGCTCGACCTCGGTAGGACCACCAGCTGTACGGGCCGTCGACCCCGGGATGCAGGCCGCGCACCACGTCGACGTATCCCGCCGCCAGGAGTTCATCGATCCACGCTCGCTCCTGCGGGAGGAACCCGGCCGATTTCAGGTTGCCCTTCCAGTTCTTCAGATCACGCTCGGTATGCGCGATGTTCCAGTCGCCCGCGACCACGAAATCCCCGGTTCGCGCGGTGAGGTAGGCGCCGAGTTCGGCCATGAAGCGATACTTCTCGTCCTGGCGCACGGTGCCCGCGTCACCGGAGTGCACATAGACGCTCGCCACGGTGAGATCGTCGAAGTCGGCCTCGAGATAGCGCCCCGCGGCCGCGAATTCAGTGCTGCCGAAACCTATTCGCACAGCCTTCGGCGCCTTCCGGGACAGGATGCCGACTCCGGCCCGTCCTTTGGACTCCGGCTCGGCGTGCCATAGCTGCCATCCCGCGTCGAGCGCGGGCGCCAATGCGGCCCTGACCTGTTCGTCGGTGGCGCGGGTCTCCTGCACGCAAACGATGTCGGCCTCGGTGGCCGCGAGCCAGGCCAGCAGGCCCTTGCCCGCGGCCGCGCGGACACCGTTCACGTTCACTGTCGAGATATACGGCACTCCACGACCGTACAATGCTGGTCTGATGAAGTCCCCCGGACACCGCCGTCCAGGAAGGGGTGATGACGATGTCGTCTGACGCCTCCCAGTCCTCCGCCGCCGCTCGCGGCTCCACTCGGGCAGACCAGCCCCAGCCGATCAAGGCATTACATCTCGGTTCCGGCGACCCCCTGCTGTTGCTGCACGGATTCATGATGTCGCCGCACTCCTGGGAACAGACCGCGGCGCGGCTGTCGACGCACTGCGAGGTGTTCGCGCCCGCGTTCGCCGGCCACTGGGGCGGCGCACCCGCCGACGGCCGGTCCATCGACGTGTACGCGCTCGCCGACCAGATCTGCGATCAGCTCGACGAATTGGGCTGGCGCACCTGCCATATCGCGGGCAACTCGCTCGGCGGCCGGGTCGGCGTGGAACTCGCCCGCCGCGGACGTGCCCGCACATTGACGCTCATCGCACCGACAGGCGGCTGGCACGCGCCGTCGCTGACCCAATGGCGGATCAAGCTGAAATTCCTCTCCCTGGTGCCGCTGGTCGAAATCGGCAAACGCCTGGGCGGATTCGCGATCGGCAATCCACTCGCCCGGCGCATCGCACTGCTCGCGCTGACCAAGCACGCCGCAGCGGTGTCCCGGCGCGACGCTGCCGCCGCCCTCGCCGCCGCACTGCACTGCCCGGCGATGATCCCGATGATTCTCGGCGCGTTGCGAGCGCCGGAACAAGAGGACCTGTCCACCCTGCGGACGCCGGTCCGGCTGTTGCTGTCGGAGTACGACCGGGTCATCCCCAACCGCGTCTACGCGCGCCGCTACCTGAAGGAACTCCCCGAATCCGCCGACCGCATCCTGGTCAACGGCGTCGGTCACGTACCGATGCTGGAAGCGCCCGACCGCATCGCCACCCTGATCGCCGAGCACGTGTACGCCAGCCGCACCCGCCTGCGCGCTGTGTAATTCGCCAGCGCCTGCGGCGCTGGGTGTTCGCGGCCCCCTTGTGGCTCGCGTCCGAGCGACCGCCGCTGGCGACTTCGTCGCGGACGCGGCGGCCACTCGGACGCGAGCCGGGCCGCGAACGGACGATGCTCGGTCTCGCTTCGCTCGAAACCGGGAGTCGAGCTGGAGTGGGGGCGTGGGGCGGTGGTCGCACGACCCGAGGTTCCGCGCCACATGGTGGCCGGATGGGGCGACCACGCCGCGGTTCGCCGGTGTCGTAGCACGCCGAGGAATGCCGACACCGACTTCGTCGCGGACACGGCCGCTCGGACCCGTGCCGGTCCCGGGAGGGCATCGCCCGGGCGCGCTTCGCTCGTAGCCGGAACTGGGACGTCGGGTTCGCTGCGTCTCAGGAAACTACTGCGAGAGAAGACCTTTCGCGATGTGCGTCACCTGGATCTCGTTGCTGCCCGCGTAGATCATCAGGGACTTCGCGTCGCGCGCGAGCTGCTCCACGCGGTACTCGGTCATATAGCCGTTGCCGCCGAAGAGCTGAACCGCTTCCATCGCGACCTCCGTGGCCGCCTCGGAGGCGTACAGCTTCATCGCCGACGCCTCGGCCAGCGTCGGCGGTTTGCCGGCCCGGCCTCGCTCCAGGGTGTTGAACACCATGTTCTGCACGTTGATCCGCGCGATCTCCATCTTCGCCAGCTTCAGCTGGACCAGCTGGAATCGTCCGATCTCCTGCCCCCAGAGCTTGCGGTTCTTGGCGTAGTCCACGCACAGCCGATGGCACTCGTTGATGATGCCCAACGCCATGAAGGCGACGCCGATGCGCTCGGCGGTGAAGCTGGAGCGGGCGCTTTCGCGTCCGTCGCCGCCCTTGTGCTCCTCGGTCTCGCCGAGCAGCCGGTCCCGGCCGACACGCACGTTGTCGAAGAAGAGCTCACCGGTCGGGGAGGCGTGCAGGCCCATCTTCTTGAACGGCTTGCCCTGGGTGAGCCCCGGCATGCCCTTGTCCAGCACGAAGGTGAGCACCTTGCGGTCGCGCTTGTCGCCGCTCGCTCCGTCGTCGAGCTTCGCGTAGACGATCATCACGTCGGCGTAGGGGCCGTTGGTGATGAAGGTCTTCTGACCGTTGAGCAGGTAGTCCTCGCCGTCGCGCTTGACGTAGGTCTTCATGCCACCGAAAGCGTCGGACCCGGAATCCGGTTCGGTGATCGCCCACGACGCGACCTTGCGCATCGTGACGATGTCCTCCAGCCAGCGCTGCTTCTGCGCGAGCGTGCCCCGGGACATGATCGTGGTCGCGCCGAGACCGATACTCACACCCAGCGCAGTGACCAAGCCCATGCACACCCCGGACAGTTCCCCGATCAGCACCGCCATCAGCGATTCCTGTCCGGCGAACGGGCTGCCGCCGGATGCCTTCTCCTTCTTCTCCGGCTTCGGCTCCCCTGCGGCCGCGGCGGCCTCCCGCGCCGCCTGCTTGGCGAGCATCTTCTGCACCGCCTCGCCGCCCAGCGCGTCGATACCGAACTCGCGAAACAGCTTCCGGATGATCGGGTACGGCGGCAGTTCACCGCTGTCGAGCGCGTCGAGGTTGGGGCGGATCTCCTTGTCGATGAATGCCCGGACGGCGTCGCGGATCATCACATCGGTTTCGGACCATTCGAACATCGTCGTTCTCCTCACGTTCCCCGAGATCAGGGCAGCCGGGTGGCGATGTCGTCGATCAGCCAGGGACCCTCGGTCTCGATGGTCTTCACATCGTGCCAACCGGCCAGCTCGGAGATCGCGCCGCCCTGCACCGCGAATACCTTGCCGGTGATCGGGCAGGTCTCGGCGGCCAGATAGGCGACCAGCGGGGCGATATTGGCCGGGGCGAAGGCATCGAACTCGCCCTCGGACGCTTCCGCCTCCGCCGCGAGCATCTCGCCCATGCCGGGAGTGGCAAGGGTGAGCCGGGTGCGCGCGATCGGAGCGATCGCGTTCACCCGTACGCCGTAACGCCCCAGTTCCTCGGCGGCCACCAGGGTCAGCGCCGCGATCCCCGCCTTCGCCGCGCCGTAGTTGGCCTGGCCCGCGTTCGGCAGGGTGGTGCCCGACGCCGAAGCGGTGTTGATCACCGCGGCCTTGGGCTGGTTGCCCGCCTTGGACCGCTGCTTCCAGTACGCCGCGGCGTGGTGCAGCACCGCCGCGTGTCCCTTGAGGTGCACGGCGATCACGGCGTCCCACTGCGCCTCGTCCATGCCCGCGATGAAGGCGTCGCGCAGAATGCCCGCGTTGTTGACCACGACGTCGAGGCCGCCGAACTCGGTGACCGCCTGTTCGACGAGCTTCCGCGCGCCGTCCCAGGTCGCGACGTCGTCGGAGTTGGCCACCGCCTTGCCGCCCGCGGCGACGATCTCGCGCACCACCTCCTGGGCGGGACCTGAGTCGGTCCCCTCTCCCGCATTGCTACCGCCGAGATCGTTGACGACCACCGCGGCCCCCTCCCTCGCGAACAGCAATGCGTGCTCGCGGCCGATGCCGCGGCCCGCGCCGGTGATGACGGCGACCCGTCCAGCCAGTGCGCCCATGTTGTCTCCTGAAGTTCCGCCGAATCCGGCGTCTTGTGGAAAGGTGCGGCGCAACCGCGCCGCCGCACCGGGATCAGTCGGCGATCTCCGCCAGTCCGTCGCTGAGCACGACGTCGTCGCCGCGCACGGTCTCGAAGGCGTAGCGGGTGACGCCGTCGGCCGAACCGGCCTTCCAGATGCGGGTCTCCAGGTCGTCGCCGGGGAAGACCAGCTTGGCGAAGCGCACCGCGAATCGCCTGAGCCGGTGCACATCCGAGTCCGCGACCTCGGTGAGCACCGCCCAGGACGCGAACGCCATGGTGCACAACCCGTGCGCGATGATGCCGGGCAGTCCGGCGTCCTCGGCGACTTGCTCGTCCAGGTGCAGCGGCACCGGATCGCCGGAAGCCGGTGCGTAGCGGAAGGTCTGGTCGTCATCGACGTGCTGCGCCACCACCACGACCGGCGCCTGCTCACGTAGGCGTTCGTCGAACTTGTGCGCAGGAGCGGCCTCGCCCACCGTCCTACCCGCGTCGATATTGCGGAAGAACGCGGTCAGGTACTGCTCGTTGACCGGTTCGCCCGCCTCGGTGCGGCATTCGATGCGGATGGTGATCGTGGTCCCGTTGGGGCGGCTGGTGTAGCCGATCGCCTTGGCGCGCGACACCAGCAGGTCGCCGGGCCGGATCGCGCGGTGGAAGTGGAAGTCTTGCTCCCCGTGCACCACCCGGCCGAAGATGTCCATCGGGGCGACATCGATGACCGGCATCATCATGGCCTCGAAAACCGGGACGATGGCGAAGACCGGCCCCGCCACCGTTCCGGCCAGATGCGCGGCGATCGGATCGTTGGTCGCGGCGGCGTACTGCGCGACGCGCTCGGCGGTGACCTCGAAACGTTCCTCGTCGCACCAGGATTCCAGACCGCTGTCATCGAACTCGACCACACGGGCCGCGGCCGTATCGGAACGGGCCTGACCGCTCATGCCGTGTCCGTCTCCGGCATGAGCGGGGCCCTGCGTGGTCACGCTCCGCTGCCGCCTCCGGGCCTGACCGCTCATGCCGTGTCCGTCTCCGGCATGAGCGGGGCCCTGCGTGGTCACGCTCCGCTGCCGCCTCCGGGCCTGACCGCTCATGCCACTGCGGCCAGGGCGTCGAGCTGTTCGAGCGATCGGTCCAGCTGCTTGATGCCGTCCTTTTCCACGGCTTTGCCGAGCGCGCCCTTGATCAAGGCACCCTCGAAGTCACCGGAGACCAGGATGGTGCTTCCCGCGCCGTTGGGCCGGATGTCGAAGGTGAACTCGGTCTTCACCCCGGCCATGCCGGTGCCGCCGAGGGTCAGCTTGTGCGGCGCGTCCACCGAGACGATGGTCCACTCCAGTTTGTTCGCCATGCCGAGCATCACGATCTTGGCGACCAGTTGGGCGCCCTCGCTCAGTACTGCGGGCGGCTCCTCCATGAAGCGCTCGTGAATGGTGAACCACTTGTCCCAGGTCTGTGGGTCGGCGACGACCGCCCACAGCGCCTCGGGCGTGGCGTTGACGTCCTTGGTGGCTTCGATGTGTCCCATGGGTTGCACTCCTCGTCGAGTTCGTCCGCGGACCGGGCCGCGGTTCAGCGGTCGGCGCGCTGGTAGGCGGTGACGACGGCCGCGCCGCCGAGGCCGATGTTGTGTTGCAGGGCGGCGGTGACGCCGTCCACCTGACGCTTGTCCGCGGTGCCGCGCAGCTGCCAGGTCAACTCCGAGCACTGCGCGAGACCCGTCGCGCCGAGCGGATGTCCCTTGGAGATCAGGCCGCCGGAGGGGTTCACCACCCACTTGCCGCCGTAGGTGGTCTGGTCGTCGTCGACCAGCTGCCCCGCCTCGCCCTCGCCGCACAGGCCGAGGGCTTCGTAGAGCAGCAGTTCGTTGGCCGAGAAACAGTCGTGCAGCTCGATCACCTGGAAGTCCTCCGGGCCGAGTCCCGCCTGCTGGTAGACCTTCCGCGCGGCTTGGACGTTCATGTCGTAGCCGATGAGGTTCTTCGCGGTCGCATCGAAGGTCGAGGCGAAATCGGTGGTCATCGCCTGGCCGACGATCTGCACCGCTTGCCCGGCGAGGTCGTGGGCGTCGACGAAATCCTCGCTCGCCAGGATGACCGCGCCCGACCCGTCGGAGGTCGGCGAGCACTGCAGTTTGGTGAGCGGGTCGTAGATCATCCGCGAGGCGAGGATGTCGTCGAGGGTGTACTCATCCTGGAACTGCGAGTACGGGTTGTTCACCGAGTGCTTGTGGTTCTTGTAGCCGATCTTGGCGAAGTGCTCGGCCGTGGTGCCGTACTGCTTCATGTGCTCGCGTCCCGCGGCGCCGAACATCCACGGCGCCACCGGAAACAGCACCTCGGAGATCTCGGCCAGCGCCATGACGTGCTTGGCCATGGGCTGCTCGCGGTCGTCCCAGGTGGATCCGAGCGAGCCGGGCTGCATCTTCTCGAAGCCCAGCGCCAGCGTGCATTCCGCCAGTCCGCCCCGGATCGCCTGCGCCGCGAGGTACAGCGCCGTGGAGCCGGTGGAGCAGTTGTTGTTCACGTTGACCACCGGGATGCCGGTCATCCCGAGTTCGTAGACGGCACGCTGGCCGGAGGTGGATTCGCCGTAGACATAGCCGACGTAGGCCTGCTCCACCAGGTCGTAGGCGATGCCCGCGTCCGCGAGCGCCTTGCTCCCCGATTCCCTCGCCATGTCCGGATAGTCCCAGGCTCGGGTGGTGCCGTCGGCTTCCTCGACTTGCCGTCGGCCCGGCTTCTCGAACTTCGTCATCCCGACACCGACGACGTAGACCTTGTTCGCCATCGAACTCCTCAGATTGTGTGGGCGCCGCAGTGCGCACCCGGAACGAGCTGAAAACAAACATACATATTTGTATGTAAGTGAGCAAGAGCCCGTTCGGAAGCCCCGACAACTGACCGAACAACCAGGTGTTTACAGCCCTCCTGCTACATACAGTGAGACATGCTTGTTCCCGGGACCGGCGCTAGCACTCAGCTCCAACAGCTTCTTCGGAATTCGCCCGAGGGAACGCGGCGCACGACCGAGGTCACGCCGATCTCTCGCCCCCGACATATCGGCACCTTCAGCCCGGCAGCCGGAACATACAGTGTTGTATGTAAGTGTAGGATCGAGCGATGGCCAGGAGCGTAGTCGTCAAGCAGCAGCGCCGGACGCAGGAGCAGCGCAGCTCCGAGATGCGCACCCGGCTGCTCGACGCGACGGTGGACTGCCTGGTCGAGTACGGGTACTCGGGGACGACTACACCGCGGGTGGCCGAACGCGCCGGGGTGACCCGCGGGGCCCAAGTGCATCACTTCGGCTCGAAAACCGATCTGGTCGTGGCCGCGATCAGCCATCTGGCGCAGCTGCGCGCCGAGACCGCCATGCGGGAGATGTCCCGGGTCGAAGCCGGTGACGATCCGGTGGCAGCGGTGCTGGAGTTCCTATGGGACCTCCACCAGGGCCCGCTGTTCATCGCGACCGTCGAACTGTGGGTGGCGGGGCGGACCGATCCGGTGCTGGCCGCGGCGATGGAGAAGGTCGAGCCGTTCGTCAACAACGCCGTCTTGCTGGCGGTCGCCCGTGTCGTGCCGGACGACGTGCGCCGCAAGGAGGCGCGCGACTTCGTCTACACGGCCATGGACGCCCTGCGCGGCATCCTGATCTCCAATTTCATCGACCCGGACACCGAACGCGCCCACCGCCGCTGGCGCCGCGCCTCCGCGCACCTACAGGAGATCGCGGGCCGCGTACTCGCAGCACGCCGCGTCGACTAGTCCTGTCCGGACCGACGCGCCCGCGCGATGGGCGCTACCGCGTTCGCCGGCTCGATGACCTTGCTACCCGGCCGCGATCCGCGCGCTGCCCACACCGTCACTGTGAACAGCAACACGCCTGATGCGGCCAGGGCGGCCCCGACCAGGGCCGGGGCCGTGTAACCGAGGCCCGCGGCGATGACCAGTCCGCCGAGCCAGGCCCCCGCGGCGTTGGCGATGTTCAGGGCGGCGTGGTTGAGGGCGGCCGCGAGCGTCTGGGCGTCGGCGGCGACGTCCATCAGGCGGGTTTGCAGACCGGGAGCGAGCGCGGCTCCGGAGCCGCCGACCAGCAACGCGCCGAGGGCCGCGGCGTAGGGGTTGTGCGCGGCGACGACGAAGCCGCCGAGGATGACGGTCATCGCGATCATCGCGCCGAAGATGGCGCGGTCGACGCCGCGGTCGGCGAGCACGCCGCCGACGATGTTGCCGATCACCATGCCGACGCCGAAGAGCATCAGCACCAGCGGCACCAGTGCGGCCCGCAGACCCGCGACGTCGGTGAGCGTGGTGGCGATGTAGGTGTAGACGGCGAACATTCCGCCGAATCCGACGGCGCCGACCAGCAGTGTCAACAGCACCTGCGGGCGGCGCAGCGCGCCGAGTTCGGTCCTCGGGTCGGTCACCGTGATGCCGTCGAGTTCGGGGACGAAGCGCAGCAACGCCGCGACGGTGGCCACTCCGATCAGCGCGACCACCACGAACGCGTCGCGCCAGCCGAGATGCTGGCCGAGCCAGGTAGCCGCGGGAACGCCGACAACGTTGGCGGCGCTCAAACCCAGCATAACCGCGGCAACTGCCTTCGCCCGCTGCCCGACCGGGGCGAGTGTGGCGGCGGCCAGCGAGGCGACACCGAAGTAGGCGCCGTGCGGCAATCCCGAGACGAACCGTGCCAGGACCAGCGTCTCGAATGAGGGGGCCAGCACGGTCGCCGCGTTGCCCAGCGTGAACGCGACCATCAGCGCGACGAGCAGCCGCTTGCGCGCCACCCGCGCGCACAGCGCCGCGATCAGGGGTGCGCCGATCACCACGCCGAGCGCGTACGCCGACACCGCGTGCCCTGCGGTCGGCTCGGAGACGTGCATGGCCGAGGCGATGTCCGGCAGCAAACCCATGGTGACGAATTCGGTCGTCCCGATGCCGAACCCGCCGAGAGCCAGCGCCAGCATGGCCGGTACGTGCCAATCGGTTCGCTGGGGCGGCGCGGTGGTGCGGGTGGTCCCGGGGCTGGTCACGTGTTCATGTAACCGTTCGCGGCTGGTATTCGCTTCCCCAGCACACGTGAGTTCGACCACGGGGCGGCGAGGAATCGTGCAGTTCGACATGGCGATCCGCGCAATACGGACGAATCACCCCGCCCGGGCATCGCATTCCGGCAACCGGGCGGCACTCCGAGTGATCCGTTCTGACAAGAACAGTCCGGGCACCCGTTCCACTGCAGGTGGGGCGGGTGCCCGATGGTGTTCGCCCGGCGCTGGGTGAGTGAATACCCAGCGCCGGAGTCGGCCGAGCGGCTCGGCCCCGCGGTTCGGCGCCGAGACGGCCGCGGCGCCGGAAACGCTCAGCGCAGTGCGCGAGCCAGGTTGGCGTCCAGCGCGCCGAGGAACTCCTCGGTGCTCAGGTAGCCCTGGTCCCCGCCGACGAGCAGCGCGAGGTCCTTGGTCATCTGGCCGCCTTCGACGGTCTTGATGACGACGTCCTCGAGGGTCTGGGCGAAGCCGATGACCTCGGGGGTGTTGTCCAGCTTGCCGCGGTGCTCGAGGCCGCGGGTCCAGGCGAAGATCGACGCGATCGGGTTGGTCGAGGTCGGCTTGCCCTGCTGATGCTGGCGGTAGTGCCGGGTGACGGTGCCGTGCGCGGCCTCGGCCTCACAGGTCTGGCCGTCGGGAGTGAGCAGCACCGAGGTCATCAGACCCAGCGAGCCGAAGCCCTGTGCCACGGTGTCGGACTGCACGTCGCCGTCGTAGTTCTTACAAGCCCAGACGTAGCCACCCTCCCACTTCATGGAGGAGGCGACCATGTCGTCGATGAGGCGGTGCTCGTAGGTCAGGCCCGCGGCGTCGAACTGGCTTTTGAACTCGGCGTCGAAGATGTCCTGGAACGTGTCCTTGAACATGCCGTCATAGGCCTTGAGGATGGTGTTCTTCGTGGACATGTACACCGGGTAGTTCTGCTGCAAGCCGTAGTTGAACGACGCCCGCGCGAAATCCTCGATGGACTTGCGGAAGTTGTACATGCCCATGACCACGCCGCCGTCCTCGGGCATCTTCACGACCTCGTGCACGATCGGCTCGCTGCCGTCGTCCGGGGTGAAGGTCAAGGTGACGGTGCCGCCCTGGAACACCTTGAAATCGGTGGCACGGTACTGGTCACCGAAGGCGTGGCGGCCGATGATGATCGGCTTGGTCCAGCCGGGTACCAGCCGGGGAACGTTGGAGATGATGATCGGGGCACGGAAGATGGTGCCGCCCAGGATGTTGCGAATGGTGCCGTTGGGCGAACGCCACATCTTCTTCAGACCGAATTCCTTGACGCGCGCCTCGTCCGGGGTGATGGTGGCGCACTTCACACCGACGCCGTGCCTCTTGATGGCTTCGGCGGCATCGACGGTGACCTGGTCGTCTGTCTTGTCGCGGTACTCGATACCGAGGTCGTAGTACTCCAGGTTCACGTCGAGATAGGGGTGGATCAGCTTGTCCTTGATGAACTGCCAGATGATCCGGGTCATCTCGTCGCCGTCGAGTTCTACGACGGTGCCTTCAACCTTGATCTTGGACATGGATCTTCGTGTCCTCCTAGGATGGTGCCCTCATTGCACGGCCAGGCGAACACGCTTGTGAGCGGACCCCAGCTGTTCCAACAGACAACGTATATGTCCCGCGTTGTCGGCGAGACGTGTGGTGCAAACAAGACAAGCGTACTGCTGCCCGAGTCCTCACCGCACGGGCAGCCCCCACAGTGAGATGCGCCACCTTTGTTACCGATTGGTAGGTCGGCGGCGGCTCCCAGCAGCGCGAACAGGCGCCGTCGCCATGATCCGCCTTCCGTTACGGCGCGGCAACCACTCCCCGCAGACGACGAGGTCCGCGCAACCCGTGACGTTGCGCGGACCTCGGTCTCAGCGGATCAGACGGTGGCCGGGATCCGTCCCTGCTCCTCCGAACCTTCGATCAGGTTCTCGGGCCGGTCGCGGATCATCAGCGCGATGATCGGAATGGCGGCGAGGAAGAACCCGGCGCCGACGTAGAAGGCCACGTCGTAGCTGTGGATCGCGGCTCGCGCGGCCAGGTTGTCGAGGCCAGGGTTGTCCCGCGCGAAGCCCTCGGCGACCTGCACCGAGATGGTGGTCAGCAGCGCCGTCCCGACCGCACCGCCCACCTGCTGCGCGGCGTTCAGCAGCGCGGAGGCGACGCCGGAGTCCTCCTCCTCCACCTGATGCAGCGCGACCGTCTGCATCCCCACGAACAGCGGACCCATGCCGAGCGCGATGAGCACCTGAGCGGGCAGCACCCCGGAGAGGAAGGTGTCGCCGTAACTCAGCTGGGCCAGCAGCACCAGCCCGATGACGCCCAGTACGGCGCCTGCCAGCATCAGCGGGCGCGGGCCGAGCTTGGGCAGCAGGGCGCTGGTGAGTCCCGCCGAGATCGCGATGCCCGCCGGGAAAGGCAGGAACGCGAAGCCCGCCTTCAGCGCCGAGTAGCCCAGGGTGATCTGGAAGTAGTAGCTCAGGAACAGGAACATCGCGAACATGGCGATCGGGATGAGCAGCGCGGCGAGGAACGCGCCGCCCCGGTTGATCTCCCCCGGGATGTGCAGCGGCAGCAGCGGGTTCGACGAGCGCCGTTCGATCACGACGAAGGCGATGAGCAGGGCGAGCCCGGCGACGAGCAGCGCGAGGGTGCTTCCGGCCAGCCAGCCGTCGTCGGCGGCGCGGCTGAATCCGTACACAATGGCGATCAACCCGAACGTCACGGTGACGGCACCGGGCACGTCGTATCCGCCGCTGCGCGGAGCCGGGAGGTCCTTCGCCACCCAGGCCAGCGCCCCGAGCAACGCCAGCAACGCGATCGGCGTGTTGACCAGCAGGCACCAGCGCCACGACGCGTACTCGGTGAGCGCGCCGCCCGCGATCAGGCCGAGCGCGGCGCCGCCCGCGGAGATGCCCGCGAACACGCCGAAGGCGGTGGCCCGCTCACCCGGCTCGGTGAACGTCACCGACAGCAGCGAGAGCGCGGCCGGGGCGAGCAGCGCGGCGAACGCGCCCTGCAACGCGCGTCCTGCGAAGAGCTCCGCTCCGTTCTGCGCGAGACCGGCCAAAGCCGAAGCGCCGGCGAAACCGATCAGGCCGATGATGAAAATTCGGCGGCGCCCGAGGTAGTCGGCCAGCCGGCCGCCCAGCAGCAGGAGACCGCCGAAGATCAGCGTGTAGGCGGTGAGCATCCATTGCCGGTTGCCGTCGCTGATGCCGAGATCGCGCTGCGCGAACGGCAGCGAGATGGTCACGATGGTGGCGTCCAGGACCACCATGAGCTGGGCCGATGCGATCACTGCCAGCGCGAGCCAGCGCGCTGAACTGCCCGGCTTTCGCGATGCGTGCACCGCTGTCGCGGTTTCGGTCACGTTGTCTCCTCGTTCCTCGATGTCGGGAACCATCCTGTCATTGAGCGACATTTGGCGTCAAGCGCAAAATGTCGTAGTACGACATTTGTCGGTTACGGACAGGAAAACGGCGGGTTGCGTTACCATGAGGACATGCTCGAGTCATCGGCGCCGATGGGCGCGGGCGCAGCGGCCGACCAGGCCCCGGCGACGGCAGGACTGCGCGAACGCAAGAAGCAGCAGACCAGGCTGCGCATCATGGCGGCCGCCCTCGATCTGTGTGATACGCAGGGCTTCGACGCGACCACCATCGAGCAGATCGCCAACGCGGCGGATGTCTCACCGCGCACGATCAACCGCTATTTCGACAGCAAAGAGGACATCGTCCTGGGGCCCGTCCACGACTTCGGGCGCACCATCGCCGAGACTCTGCGCGGAATGCCCCGCACGGGCAACGAGCTCGAGGCGTTGCGCGAGGCCTTCCTGCAGGTGGTCGATCGAGCCTCCGAGGCCGGTCCGGCCGACCCGCTGTCGTTCCGGCAGTTCCAGAAGGTACAGCGGATTCTGCGCAGCAGTCCGTCGGTCAGCGCGCGCAGTCTCGAACACGCCGACGACAAGCGGACCGCGATCGCGGCGGTGGTCGCCGAGCGCCTCGGTGCCGAACCGGACGCCCGTGCGGTGCGGCTCATCGTCGGCACCTGGCAACTGATCGGCCATGTCGGCATGGAGTGCTCGGACGACTTGTTCCTGGACGAGGATCTGGCCACCGCGGCCGAAGCGGGACGCACCGCGTTCACCGAGACCTTCGACGAATTCGTGCGCGTCTGCCGCGTCGCGCCGCAGCCCGGCGGCGAGTGAAGTCGGTGGAGGATTTCGGAGGCTGACCGACCGCCGGTTATGATGCCGGGCAGGTCATGAGTACCAGCGCCAAGCCCCGGCTCGCTGATCGGCAACCCTCCAACCGCGGTGGGGTGCTCCGGGTGATGACCTGGCTCCCGAAAGCCGGGAGCAAGCGCGTAGTAGGAGGTCGCCGGCATGTGTTGTCGTACACACCGCTAACCCCCCGAATACCGGCGAACACCTTCTTGGGAGCAAACCATGAGTGAATCCATCGCGCCCGGGGCCGTGCAGGACCCGGTGCAGTGGTCCTTCGAGACCGAGCGCAGCCGTGCGGGCCGGACCACCGACGGCACGCACGCCCCCGCGCTGCCGGTCCAGCGGACCGGTTCGCACACCTTCGGCGACGCCGCGCGGGACGGATCAGCCCTGCACAGCCGCGTGGCTACCATCGGGGATGTGCGTCCCCTCGTGATTCACCGTGCGTCGATGACGCATTCTCAGCTCACCCTCGAGGCACAGCTCGTCCTCGGAGTCGCTTCCGGACCGGTCCGCTCCGCCGTCGGCGTCGGCGTCGGCGTCGGCGTCGGCGTCGAGACCATGCCGACCGATCTGCGCGCCGGTTTCGCGGCGGCGACGACGTGACCGTGGGTACCGAACAGAGCGTGCGGGCCTCCGCCATCGTCCTGCCGCCCCCGGATGGACAGCTCGGCACCGTGGCCATCGGCGATGTGCGACTCGAGAACGGAGCGGTCATCCCGGACGTGCACCTCGCGGTGCAGCGCTGGGGTGAGCTCTCCCCCGCGCTGGACAACGTCGTGCTGGTCGAGCACGCCCTCACCGGCGACTCGCACGTCGTCGGTAGACCCGACGACGTGCACCCGATGCCCGGCTGGTGGGACGGCATGGTCGGGCCAGGCGCGCCGCTGGACACCGACGAATGGTGCGTGATCGCGACCAACGTGCTCGGCGGCTGTAAGGGCAGCACCGGGCCGTCATCGCTCGCTCCGGATGGGAAGGTCTGGGGCGCAAGGTTTCCCGAGATCTCCATCCGCGATCAGGTGACCGCGGAGGCCGCTCTGTTCGACCTGCTCGGCGTCGAGCGGCTCGCCGCCGTGGTCGGCGGGTCGATGGGCGGCATGCGGGTGCTGGAATGGATGGTCGGCGCACCCGAGCGGGTCGCCGCCGCGCTGGTCCTCGCCGTGGGCGCCCGCGCTACCGCCGACCAGATCGGCACCCAGACCACCCAGATCGCGGCGATCAAGGCCGATCCGGACTGGCAGGGCGGCGACTATCACGGCACCGGCCGCGCTCCGCTGACGGGCATGGCCCTGGCCCGGCGGATCGCGCACCTGACCTACCGCACCGAGTTCGAGCTCGATCACCGGTTCGAGAACAGACCTCAGGACGACGAGGACCCGTGGACCGGCGGCCGCTACGCGGTGCAGAGCTACCTGGATCACCAAGCCGAAAAGCTGTGCAAGCGTTTCGATCCCGCCACGTATGTGCTGCTGACCGAGGCGATGAACCGCCACGACGTCGGCCGCGACCGGGGCGGCATCGAGGCGGCGCTCGCCGCGACGCCGGTGCCCTGCGTGGTCGGCGGCGTCGACTCCGACCGGCTGTACCCGCTGCGGACCCAACAGGAACTCGCGGATCTCCTACCCGGCTGCGACGGACTCGAGGTGGTGCACTCGCGTGACGGGCACGACGGGTTCCTCACCGAGGCGGCCGCGGTGTCGAAACTGCTGACCGAGACCATGCGACTCGCTCGGGACGGCATCCGGACCAAGCGCTGACCGGCCCCGAGCATTCGGTGCCGGGCCGTCACCCCGCCGCTGCTCGTCGGGCCGCCTCGATCCGGTTGATGTTGGTTTCGATCCAGTCCCGCAGCGCCGCGATGGGCGTGCGCAGGCTGTGGCCGAGTTCGGTGAGCGTGTAGTCCACCCGGGGCGGGACGGTGGGATGCACTGTGCGCGTGACGAATCCATCGGCCTCGAGTTGGCGCAACGTCTGCGTCAGCATCTTCTGGGAGATGCCGCCGATCCGGTGGCGCAGGTCGGTGTATCGCAGGGTGCCGTCGGCGAGCGCGTCGATGATCAGCACCGTCCACTTGCCCGCGATGTGGTCGAGGACCTCCCGCGTGGGGCACTTCGCGGAGTACACATCGGCGGGCAGGCCGGAACTTTCCACGTAGGTGGGCACCTGATGGAGTGTAGCGCACTATAAAGTGCCGTCTTTCCATTGGAGTGTCACTCTCCGATAGTAAGAATCATGGAGATACAGCAGATCTCGGTGTCCGAAGCGATCCGGGGACGTCGTACAGTGCGGCACTACCGCGCCGACCCCGTGCCATCCGCACTTGTCGACGAGGTGGTCGAGTTGGCGATGCAAGCACCGAGTGCGTGGAACATGCAGGACCGGTCGATCGTGGTGGTGACCAGCGAGTCCGGCCGCGCGGCGCTGTCGGAGGCGGCGTTCGGCCAGCCGCAGCCGAGAGAGGCGCCGGTAGTGCTCGTCTTCGTCGCCGATCCCGCCGCCTGGCGCGACCACAACGCCGATATCGCCGAACTGGCCGGCCGAAACGGCGCGTGGAACGCCGAGTTCACCGCGTTGTTCGACGCGCGCGCCGAGTACCTGGCATTGGAGCAGCGCGGACTGCTGCGGGAGAACGCGGTCAAGAACGCGATGATCGCGGCCACCTACGCGATGCTCGCCGCCACCGGGCTCGGTTTGGCCTCCGCGCCGATGAACGGCTGGGACGCCGACCTGGTCAAGCAGGCCATCGGTATCGGCGACCGCGATGATCTCGCCATCGCGGTGCTGGTCACCATCGGCTACAGCGACGCCCACCCACCCCATCCCGGACGCCGTCCGCGCGAGCGAACGGTCTTCGCCGAGCGATACGCCGCTGCCCGCTGATCACGGAGGGGCGACTCGGCTCGGCCGGGTCGCCCTCCGATCACCGACCTGTCAGCCGACGCCGAGCGTGTTGATCGTGGCCGCGAGGAACAGGATGCTCGACCCGAGCAAAGTCAGCGCGCCGACGTCGAAGGGCTTGCTGCGCACCGCGAGCAACCCGACCCGCGCGGTCGGCAGGCACAACCGGAATGCCGCTGCCAGCAGCGTCGCACCGCCGAAGAAGAACGCCCCCCGCCGCCACCGATCGGACGCGACGAACACCACCGCCACCACGATGACAAGCGTCACGACGACCATAGGCAGATGGCAGCGCAAGAACTGCGCCCCGAGACTTCGTCGCCGGCCCCGGTGCTCCGTGATAGGCGTGTCGGCATCGGTCACGCCCCGATTCTTGCAGACCCCCTCGCCATTGACCGGCATCGGGCGTACGCGGACGATGCGCGTCGTACCCGGCGCGCTGCCCGCGTACGAAATACGAGGAGCCGCGTCATACGGTCACTCGACCGACGCCGGTCGAGCGCGTGCGTCCTGCTACCTCGATCGAGGGCGACCGATACGCGGGTCGGTGCTGGCACCTGCGCCTTCCGTGTACCGTCGAATGCGGAGGGGTTGGTACCGCATCAGCGGTGGAGCCGGCTCCTGAGGAGAGGACCCATTGCGTGTTGCCTCAGATCTCGAGCGTCATCGAGAGACGTCTTCTGGTCAATTACCGCGTCGAACCCGACGTTGCGGCAAACCTGCTACCGGCGCCACTGCGACCGCATCTGGTCGGCGACTGGGCGATCGCGGGGATCTGTCTCATCCGGCTCGCTCAGGTTCGTCCGGTCGGGCTGCCCAGCTCGGTCGGGGTGCGCAGCGAGAACGCCGCGCATCGAGTAGCCGTCGAATGGGACGGCCAGGATGGGGTCGAAACCGGCGTCTACATTCCGCGCAGGGACAGCGGCTCACCCCTGAATGTGCTGCTCGGAGGACGCCTGTTCCCCGGTGTGCACAGCTTCGCCCGGTTCGATGTCCGGGAAACTGCACACGATCTGCACGTCGCCTACACGACCAGGGACAGGTCGACCCAGGTCAGTGTGGATGTACGCACGGCCGACGAGTTCGAGGGCAGCGCGGTGTTTCCCGATCTCACCGCCGCTTCGCAGTTCTTCCGCCAGGGCTGCACCGGTTTCTCCGCCGGCCGTGACGGCACGCGCCTCGACGGCCTCGAACTGAGGACGCACGAATGGCGGGTGCACCCGGCGCATACGCACGCTGTCCAGTCGACTTTCTTCGACGACCCGACCCGGTTCCCACCCGGCAGCGCGACTCCCGACTGCACGCTGCTCATGCGTGATGTCCCGGCCGTATGGAACACCACCGCGCCGATGCGGACCCCGGCAACCGCCTGATTCCGCTACGCCGAAAGCTCGCCACAACGACGGAGGCGGCCACCTCGACCACGGCGGCCGATTGTGACTCCGGTCATACGAGTTACGGCCGAGCCCGCCGCTGTCTGGGCACTTACCTGGACGTACGCAACTCCTCCGAAAAGTGCGTACTTGTCGTCGTCGCTGGATGAGCAAACACTCGGTCCTTGTCGCCAGGCCGTGAGTCGCACGGACACGGCACGATTGGAGTCGCATGATCGATCAAGAGACCGCGGTGACCGTGCTCGGCACGGGTTCGATGGGCTACGCCCTCGCAAAAGCCTTCCTCGCGACGGGACATTCGACCACCGTGTGGAATCGCAGCCCGCAGCGGGCGGCACCGCTGGTGGACGCGGGCGCGCACCAGCAGTTCGACATCGCCGACGCCATCACCGCCAGCCCGCTGATCATCACCTGTCTGACTACGTTTCAGGCGACCCGCGACAGCCTGACCGCCGCAGAGACCGAGCTGAGCGGGCGAACCCTCATCACTCTCAACAGCGGCGCCCCTGCCGACGCGCGGGACTTCGCGCGCTGGGCGACCGGCCGAGGGGCGCGTTTCCTCGGGGGCGCGATCAAGAACGTACCTGCGGCCGTCGGAAAGCCGGACACGCTGCTGTACTTCGGCGGCGACGAAGCCGTCTTCGACGAGCACAAACAGACACTGCGGGCACTCGGCGGCGACCTCGTCCATCTGGGCGCCGAACCGGACCTGGCCGCTCTCTACGAATCCGCCGTCGGCGCCACACTTCTCCCCGCACTGCTCGGATTCTTCGAAGGCGCGGCGGTATTGTCCGCGCGCGGTCTGGCAGCAGGCACCATGGTGCCGTATTCGATCAAATGGCTACAGATGATCGAGTCACTGCTACCGATCATGGCCGACGAGATCGACAGCCAGGACTACACCCGGCTCGGCTCATCGATCGCGCTGTTCCACACCGCGATCGGCGATGACGAGCGGCTCGGCGCGGAATCGGGCGTCGACATGTCCTGGCATGCTCCGATGCACGACCTGCTGCGCCGAGCGGTAGCCGAGGGCCGGGGCGAGCAGAGCATCACAGCGCTGATCCAGCTGCTGACGCCCGACCGCGAACGGATCGACATCCGCGAAAGCTGACATCCGCGCCCGGAATGCGGTACCGCTCCGCTCCGGCGCCACCGCTGTGGCGGCACCTCCACAATCCGCGGGTCACCGTTCGCAGAAAGGTCAGCGACTGCATGACAGCCCGTAGTGTCCGGTGCTCCGGCAGGGTAGCGCGTAGCCGACGCTATAGCGTGCAGTTCTCACTACAATCAGTCCCATGACCGCAGCGTACGACTACGAAGACCTGCATCGCCTGGTCGATCGACTCACACCGGACCAGGCGCATGCGTTGCGGGCTGTCGCGTTGCAATTGGTCGTTGCCGACACCGCTGAGGGGGGCTCCGTCACCGAGCCTCCAGGCGAGCGGCGTCGACGCCTCTCGTTTGCCGGCATGATGCATGCTGAGCCAGATCTAGCGGTGAGATCGGAAGAGTTGCTCCGCGAGGAACGTGGTAGGCAAACCGAATGATCGTCTGCGACACAGGCCCGCTCGTCGCTGTGCTCAACAAGAACGACGCGGATCATCGACGCTGCCTTGATCTCCTCGAGACGCACCCCGGGCCCCTACTGGTCCCAGGTCCAGTTCTCGCAGAAGTTTGCTATTTTCTGGAGACCCGGGTCGGACCTGCGGCTGAGGCCAGATTCCTGGAATCTATAGCCGACGAGGAAATCGAACTCGTTGATCTCACCCGTGCCGATTTGCTGCGGATGGCCGAGTTGGTTCGAAAGTACGCCGACTTTCCGCTCGGTGCGATCGATGCCGCCGTCCTGGCAGTCGCCGAACGACTTGACGTGAACGAAGTAGCAACATCGGATCGCCGACACTTCAGCGCGGTCCGAACCAATCACCCGGTTCCGCTCCGACTGCTGCCTGACCGACCGACGCGGTCGGTGGCTTCGACGACCTGATTGACTGACACCCGTGTTCCATCTGATGTTCCACGAGCCGTGCATCCCGCCGAATACCGGCAACGCGATCCGGTTGGTGGCGGGGACCGGGTGTCATCTGCATCTGATCGAACCGTTGGGGTTCGAGCTGTCGGAGCCGAAGTTGCGCAGGGCCGGGTTGGACTACCACGATCTGGCGGCGGTGACGGTGCACGCGAATCTGGCGGCGGCGTGGGAGGCGTTGCGCCCGGAGCGGGTTTTCGCGTTCACCACCCAAGCCACCACCCGGTTCACGGACGTGTCCTACCGCGAGAACGACGTGCTGCTGTTCGGCACCGAGCCCACCGGCCTGCCCGCGGAGGTGCTGGCGGACCCGCGCATCACCGAGCGGTTGCGTATACCGATGCTCCCCGGCCGCCGCTCCATGAACCTCTCCAACGCGGCCGCGGTGACCGTCTACGAAGCATGGCGCCAACTCGGCTTCCCCGGCGGCGTCTGATCATCTGCCGTGCCCAGGCATTCGCAGGCTCGCAGCGGGTGGGTCGTCAGGGACCGTCGATCTCGAAGCGCTTGAAGCGGGAGGTCGCCCCCGCTGTCAGGCGGACGGCGGACTTGGGGACTCCGTAATACTCGGCGAGCAGCTCGATGGCCGCCTTGTTGGCTTTACCCTCGACGGCGGGCGCCCGCACGTACAGTTGCAGGCTGCCGTCGTCGAGGGTTTCCACCAGCGGGCCTTTACGGCTGTTCGGCTTGATCGTCGCCCTTACCACCGTGGGCACGCTTGCCTCCTGCGCTGGTTTCCGCGTCTTGGGGGGATGCGGCGCTGCTTGCGGGCTCCGCGAGAGCCGGTGCGGATTCTTCCCTGCTCGAAGCGGGCTTACGACGCCGCACCAGCCGCGCGATGCCCCACACCACGGCGACCGCCACCGCGAGGAAGCCGAGCCAGGGAATCGCTTTGCCGCTGAACACGACCGCGTCCTGCAACCAGTTCACCAAGGAGTGCCAACCGGAGACGATGCCGTCCCAGAAACTGTCGGGATCGTCGTCGGACTTGTTGTGCTCGCTGGTGATCTCGATGGTCAGCGTGGACAGGGCGACCTGGTCGTCGAGCCGCCGCTTCTGCGCGGTGAGGCTGTCCAGCTCGCCTTGGCGGCTGGACAGCGCCTGCTCGGCGGCGATCAGGTCGGAGGTGGTGGTGGCGCCCGCGATGAGCGCTCGCAGCCGCTCGACCGAGGTTTGCAGCGCCTTGATCCTGGCGTCCAGGTCCTCCCACTGCATGGTGACGTCGTCGCGGTTGGTGGTGACCCGGGTGACCTGCCCGACGCCGCCGAGGTCGGCGATGAACGCGTCGGTCTTGTCCGCGGGCATCCGGACGACGAGCGTGGCGCTGGGCTCGGTGTCGTCGGTGCCGGGCTGCTCGGTACGGCTGTCGACCCGGCCGCCCGCCGCACGCACCCGGTCGATGATCGTGCCGGCCGCGGCGACCGGAGCGTCGGCGGTGATCTCGACGGTGCCGGTGATCACCTCCTTGCGCGCGGACATCGGTTCACCGCCGGAGTTGTCCCGCTTCGGCGGCGCCAGCTCGTGGACCCCGGGAGGCACGATCGCGGGGGCGGGCCCGGTGACTATCGCCGACGACCGATCCGGGGCGGGCGTCGCGTCCTCGTCACCGCAGCCGGCGAGCAGAATCAACCCCAGCACGCCGACGCACAGCACAGCAAGCTTCCTCATGCCTGGCACAGTAGCCCTTTTCGCTGCGCGGACAGCCCCGCATGAGCATTTCCTAGAACGCTTCTAACACTTCTCTAAAGCACTGGCTCAACGGAAGTCGCGCGACTTGGATGTCATCCGCAGATCCATCCGCTGCAGATGTTCGGCGACCACGCTGACCACGCCCTCGGCATTCTGCACCCGGCCGCGGATGAGCAGGGCGGCAGCGCCTTGGGCGAGGCGGCGGTAACGGCGCCACAGCCCCAGCGAGCAGACGATGTTCACCATGCCGGTCTCGTCTTCCAAGTTGAGGAAGGTGACGCCTTCCGCGGTGGCCGGACGCTGCCGGTGCGTCACAGCGCCGCCCACCAGTACCCGGGAACCGTCGGGCACGTCGAGCAGGCGCTCGGCTGGTACGACGCCGAGAGCGTCCAGCTTCGGGCGCAGAAACTGCGTCGGATAACTGCCCGGCGAGACGCCCGTGGCCCAGACGTCGGCGGCGGCCATCTCCAGATCGCTCATGCCGGGCAGGGCGGGCGCGGTGGTGACCGCGCCGGTACCGGGCAACCGGTCCGGACGCTCGCCGGCGGCGGCGCCCGCCGCCCAGAGCGCTTCACGTCGGGTGATGCCGAGGCTGCCGAGCGCGCCCGCCGTGGCGAGCGATTCCGCTTGGGCGACAGTGAGTTCCACCCGACCGGTCAGGTCGAGGAACGATGTGTAGGGTCGCTCGCCCCTGGCGGTGACGATGCGCTCGGCGAGGTCGTCGCCGATCTGGCGGACCGCGGCGAGACCGAGGCGCACCTCGGCGCCGTCCGCCTCGAGGGTGGGTTCGGCGCGGCTGGCGTTGACATCGGGACCGTGCACCGCGACCCCGTGCCTGCGGGCGTCGGCGACAAGTGACTGCGGTGAGTAGAAACCCATCGGCTGGGCGCGCAGCAGACCCGCGCAGAAGGCGGCGGGATGATGCAGTTTGAACCAGGACGAGTAGTACACGAGCGCGGCGAAACTCTGCGAATGACTCTCCGGGAAACCGAAATTCGCGAAGGCGTAGAGCTTCTCGTAGATGCGGTCGGCGACCGCGCCGGTGATGCCGTGGCACTCGCGCATGCCTTGATAGAGCCGCGACTTCAGGCGCTCCATTCGTTCGGTAGAGCGCTTCGACCCCATGGCGCGGCGCAGTTGATCGGCCTCGACGGCGGTGAATCCGGCGACATCGACGGCCATCTGCATGAGCTGCTCCTGGAACAGCGGCACGCCGAGCGTGCGTTCCAGCGAATTCTTCAGCGCCGGATGGTCGTAGACGATGTCTTCCACGCCGTTGCGCCTGCGGATGTAGGGATGCACCGACCCGCCCTGGATCGGGCCTGGCCGGATCAGCGCCACCTCGACCACCAGGTCGTAGAAGCTGCGCGGTTTCAGCCGGGGCAGGGTGGCCATCTGCGCGCGCGACTCGACTTGGAAGACGCCGACCGAGTCCGCGCGCGAGAGCATCTCGTAGACCTCGGGTTCGGCCAGGTCGAGCGCGTGCAGCTCGACGGTCTCGCCTTTGTGCTCGCGCACCAGGTCGATCATGTAGTGCAGCGCGGAGAGCATGCCGAGCCCGAGCATGTCGAACTTCACCAGATCGATGGCCGCGCAATCGTCCTTGTCCCACTGCAGGACGCTGCGGCCGGGCATCCGCGCCCATTCCACCGGGCAGACGTCGGCGATCGGCCGGTCGCAGATCACCATGCCGCCGGAGTGGATGCCGAGATGTCTGGGCAGCCCCTCGATGTCGGCGGCCAGTTCCAGCACCTCGGCGGGGATGTCGGTGTTCGTCTCGGCGCCCACACCTGTCCAGCGGCTCACCTGTTTGCTCCACGCGTCCTGCTGACCGGGCGAAAAACCCAGCGCCCGTGCGGCGTCGCGCACCGCGGACTTGCCGCGATAGGTGATCACGTTGGCCACCTGCGCGGCGTACTCGCGGCCGTACTTGCGGTAGACGTGCTGGATCGCCTCTTCCCGTCGGTCGGATTCGATATCGACATCGATATCCGGCGGACCGTCGCGCTCCGGGGAGAGAAAGCGCTCGAACAGCAACTGGTTGCGCACCGGGTCGACATTGGTGATGCCGATCGCGTAGCAGACCGCGGAGTTGGCCGCCGAACCGCGGCCCTGGCACAGGATGTCGCTGTCTTTGCAGAAGCTGACGATGTCGTGCACCACCAGGAAGTAGCCGGGGAATTCCAGCTTGCCGATCACCGCGAGCTCGTGCTCGATCTGCCGGTAGGCCTCCGGGTTCCGCTCGGGGGCGCCGTAGCGCGCCGCGGCGCCCGCCATGGTGAGTTCACGCAGCCAGGACTGCTCGTCGTGTCCGGCGGGCACGTCGAAGGGCGGCAGGTGCGGAGCGATCAGCTTCAGGTCGAAGGCGCATTCGCGGGCCAGGGTCACCGCGTTCGCCACCGCCTGCGGGCAGTCCGCGAACAACCGCGCCATTTCCGCTCCGGACCGCAGGTGCGCGCCGCCCGCCGGGGCCAGCCAGCCCGCTGTCTCGTCCAGGCTCTGCCTGGCCCGGATCGCCGCGAGCGCCATGGCTCGGCGGCGCTGGCCCGGTGCGGCGAAATGCGCTCCGGTGGTGGCGAGCACGGGCAGCCCGAGGCGATCGGCCAAAGCGATGAGGTGGGCGTTGCGCTCGTCGTCCTCCGGGATGCCGTGGTGGGTGAGTTCCACGCTCACCCGGTCGGCGCCGAAGCGGTCGGTCAGCTCGCGCAGCGCGGCTTCCGCGCGCTCGAGCCGGGTGCTGCCGGTGCGCAAGTCGAGTTCGAGCGCTCGGCGTAGGTGTCCCTTCCGGCATCCGGTCAGGATGTGCCAGTGCCCCTCGGCCGCCGCGGTGAGCGTATCGAGGTCGTAGCGCAGGATGCCTTTCTCTCCCGCGGCCATGTGCGCGGCGGCGATCTCGCGGGAGAGCCTGCGATAACCCTCTTGGCCGCGGGCCAGCACCAGTAGGTGCGGCCCGGCCGGGTCCGGCGCGCCGGTGCGCGGTGCGGAGTCGCGGGCGGCGGCGTGCCCGCGTTCGGTGCCGGAAAGGCGCGGTTCGTCTGCCGTGCCGAGCGACAGTTCGGCTCCGAAGACCGTGGGCATCCCCCATTCCTTGGCCGCCTCCGCGAAACGGACGGTGCCGTAGAAGCCGTCGTGGTCGGTGAGCGCGATCGCCGCCAAGCCGAGCCGCACCGCCTCCTCCACCAGCTCCTCCGGATGGCTCGCCCCGTCCAGGAAGCTGTAGGCCGAATGCGCGTGCAACTCCGCGTACGGAACCGGCGATTCCTCGGCGCGGCGCACCGGCTCGGGACGGTACTCCCCGCGCTTGCGCGACCACGCCGGGCTGTCGCCGCCGTCGCCCGGATACATCGCGTCGGGACTCGTCCGCCCGGACAGCACCCGCTCCATCTCCGCCCAGCTGGGCGGACCGTTGCCCCAGCCCACAACCCACCTCCTCACCTCGAACATACATTCGAAGAATGGCGATGTACAGGCAGGTCAGCGCGCCGGGAGAGGTTCGACGGAACCGGCGGCCAAGGCGTCCTCGACGCCGCGCAGGCGAGCTCGGATGAGCGCGCCGTAGGCATCAGAGGCCAGGACGTCGAGATGTCCGCGCGCGATGGCCAACTGCATTCCGGCCACTTCGAACTCGCCGACCCGGCGATGACTGTCGGCCAGGTTCAGATAGAGCGCCGGCAGGAAGCCGCGCAGACCTTCGTCCAGCGGCACGCCGGGCCCGAACACCGCGGCCAGCGCGCGCTGATCCCAGCGCAGCGCCTCGGCGGCCTCCTCCTGGAGGTCGGCGAGATGATGGGCGATCACGCAGCGGTGCAGGGCATCCGCGCGTTCGCCGAGTTCGTCCCAGAGCTTTTCCAACGCCCGTCGCCCCGCCGCGGGGTCGACGCCACCGAGCCGCACCGCGGCAAACACCTCCGCCATCCGATCGTCCGACATGCCGCTGAGTATCGCACATATGTTCGAACGTTTCGACCGTTGTTCGATACGTTTCGCCCCGGGAAAATTCCCGCGCGCGTGGGGTTCTCCGGAACCAGCGGCGTCGTTGCGGGCGGCGATTTCAGGTGGTGCTCGGGCGCCGCGACGGCGCCATGCTCGCGGCGAGCAGGGCTGTGAGCAGGATGAGCGCCATGAAGACCTGTCCGTGCAGGCCGAGGACGAAAAGGGTGCGGTCGGCGAACTCGGGATCGTGGGTCGCGGTATCGGGGAACAAGAGCGCGCCGATCATGCCGAGCCACGGTGTAGCCACAACCGCGGCGGCGCACAGCAGCCGGCCGCGCGGATCCAGGCCCGGCCGCAGGGTGAGCGTCAGGCCGATCACGCCGAGGAGCACCGTCATCACCATGTACTGGGCGTCGTGGAACTTCGCGTGCGGCGGCCAGCCGGGATTGAAGGCGTGCTGTGCGGCCAGATCGGGGATGACCAGGTCCGCGAGTACCGCGCTGACCATCGTGATCACCGCGACGGCGGCGATCACCCATTCGGGGAAGGGGCATCGAGCGGGCCTTTCGTCTCTCAGGTAACGGGGGTGCCGCGTTTCTCGCGCAGACTCAGATCGTCCAGGTGTAAGCGGGGGTGATCGAGCGACCCAAGAGCGCGCTGGGCAGCAGCGGTAGAGCGGTGTCGCGCAGCGTTGCCAGCGCTGGTGATGTCCAGTGCGCCGGAGCGCCGACCCGGCGGGAGAGCCGGGTGATCCTCTGAGTGCGCGGCCTGCGGAGGCGGTCGTATTCCGCCAGCCCCGCGTCCACGCCGAGGGTGTCCACGGCCCCGGCGAGCGTGACCGCGTCCTCGAGTGCCTGGCACGCACCCTGCCCCAGGTTGGGAGCCATGGCGTGCGCGGCATCACCGAGAATCGCGACCCGCCCGCGGACGTACGTGCGCAGCTTCGGCAGTTCATGGGTGTCGTGCTGCAGAACGGCATCCGTGGGCGCGGCGTCGAGCAGAGCCGGAATGGGGTCGTGCCAGCCCGCCAACAGTGCGCGGAGCCGATCCAGGCCCGCGCGCGATCCAGCCGGAGCGTTGGCCATCACATAGCAGTAGACGCGGCCGTCCGGCATCGGCACGTACCCGAATCGTTCGCCTCTGCCCCATGTTTCGACACTTCCCTCGACCGGATGAGGTGCGGTGAGCAGGCGCCAGGTGGTGTATCCGACGTAGCGCGGTCCGGGCGCCTGCGGCCAGACCGACCGCCGGGTCACGCTGTGCACACCGTCGGCGCCGATCACGAGATCCGCGGTGGCGGTGCCGTGGTCGTGGTGGACCGTGCCGTCGGGCAGCACCTGCCGCACGGTCGTTCCCGGCCGCAGCACGTGCGCGGGCACGGCCGCGCGCAGGATGTCCACCAGTGCGGCGCGGTGGAGGATCGCCCACGAGCCGAAGCGCCGTTCGAGGTCATCGACGTCGTTGCGGATCAGCCAAGCCCCGTTCGCACTGCGGATGCCCAGCGGTGGGCCGGCCCGTCGGCCGGTGCGCAGCCGATCACCGAGGCCGAGCGCGTCGAGGGCACGCACCCCGTTGGGCTGGATCGACAGCCCCGCACCGATTTCGGTGAACTCCTGCGCGCGCTCGAATACCTCGACCTGCCAGCCACGCCGGTGCAACGCCACGGCCGCGGCCAGCCCGCCGATACCGCCGCCCACCACGAGCGCCTTCATCGCCGCCCCTTCCGATCGCGGGCCGCCCCACCGCCATCGCACAGACGAGCGGACCTGGACTGCCGCCACCACACCGCCGTCGTGACCAGCACCACGGCCGGGAACACCCACCACCAACGATCCACGCCAACTCCTAGAGATTCTAAATCTTTTAGAGCCATTAGACAATCAAAGAGTGTCTAAGCTGTCAACAGGCGTGCTGGATCGAAAGAAGGGCGAGGATGTCGACACGAACCGGCGGCAGGCGCGAGCGGATGCGCAAGGCCACCTTGGAAGAAATCCACGACGCGGTGCGCAAACTCCTGGTCGAGCAGGGGTCGGCGGCCGTGACCATCAACGCGGTCGCCAGACAGGTCGGGATGAGCGGGCCGTCTCTCTATCACTACTACTCCAGCCATGACGCGCTGGTCGGGGCGGTGACCGCGGACCTCTTCGATGAGCTGGCCGCCACGATGGAACAGGTCCGGGACGCTCACGCCGACGCACCGATCGGCGAGCGCATTCTGGCGGTCTGCCGCGCCATGCGCGCTTGGGCGATCACTCACCCGGCCGAGTTCGGCTGGATCTTCGCCGCCCCGATCGCACCGCCGAACCGGCAACCGGATTCCGAACGCCACCGAGCGGGGCAACGGTTCGAGCGGGTGCTACTGGATCTGACGATCGAACTGTGGCAGACGCACCCTTTCCCGGTGCCCGATCCGGCCGAACTGCCCCCGTCCTTACACGAGCAGCTCATCGCCTATTCGGCCGCTATCGAGGAAAAGCTGCCACCTGAGGCCGCGCACGTGTTCCTGTCCTGCTGGATCCGGTTGTACGGGCTGCTGTGCATGGAGGTCCTGCACCAGCTGGACTTCGCGTACTCCGATCTCGAACCCGTCTACGAGGAATGCCTACGCGACCTGACCAGCATCCTGGGCCTGGCGCTTCCCGAGCGACCATCCGCATAACCGTCCCCGGATCACCCCGGCTTGCGGAACACAGCTCGCACTTCACAGGCCGACGATCACGTTCCTCGACAGCGGGGCCAGCCGAGGACGACGAAGCGATCCGCCCGGTCTCAGTGATCGCACTGGCACAACAGGTGAGCAGGCCCCGACTGTGACGAGGAGCACTTGGCACCCAACTTACCTCGGAGTAAGTTCTTGCCTACCAGACCTGCGAAGGAGCAGCGATGACCGACGCATCCGCCGACCCCGCCCGGCGCCGCGACCGCGACCTCACCGGGCGACACGTCCTCATCACCGGAGCGTCCTCCGGCATCGGCCGGGCAGCGGCGATGGCGATCGCGAGCAAGGGCGCCATTGTGTTCCTGCTCGCCCGCCGCGGTGACGAACTCGCCTCCGTGGTCGAGGAGATCAGGTCAGCGGGCGGCTCGGCCTACGGGTATTCCTGCGACGTCACCGATTCCGATTCGGTGGACCACGTGATCGAGACCGTCCTGGACGAGCACGGCCACGTGGACATGCTGGTGAACAATGCGGGCCGCTCGATCCGCCGCGCCATCCACCGCTCCACCGACCGGCTGCACGACTTCGAACGCACCATGGCCGTCAACTACTTCGGCGCGCTGCGGCTGACCCTGGCCCTGCTGCCGCAGATGCGGGAACGCAAGTTCGGGCACATCGTCAACATCAGCAGCGCCGGCGTGCAGGTGGCCACGCCGCGATTCTCCGCGTATCTGGCCAGCAAGGCGGCGCTGGACAAGTTCACCGAGGTCGCGGCCGTCGAGACCATGGCCGACGGCGTCACGTTCACCACCATCCACATGCCGCTGGTGCGCACGCCGATGATCGCCCCGAGCGGCGATCAGGGCCCCGCCGAGTCTCCCGAGTGGGCCGCCGCTACCGTCGTGCGCGCGCTGACCGAACGGCCCAAACGTATCGATGTGCCGCTGGGCACCATCGCCGAATACGGCGCGCTGCTCACTCCGAAGATCCGCGACCGCATTCTGCACCGCTATTACCGCGCCCTGCCCGACTCCCCCGCGGCCAAGGGCGAGCAGACCGCGTCCGGCGACGAGCCGGCCGAACCCGCCGCCACGCTCACCCGGCCCCGGCCTCGGTCGACCGCCCGCCGCGTCACGGGGACAGCACTGCGGCGCGCTGCCCGGTGGGTGCCCGGGACGCATTGGTGAACTCGGCTGTCCGGACGCTCCCGTCCTGGGTGGCGGTGCCCGGCAGCTGAACGTCGACCGCGCGGCCCCTGCTCAGCCCGCCAGGAAGGGCCGGACGGCGGCGGCGAACTCCCAGTAGCGGTCGCGATGGATGCTGTGCCCGCAAGCGAACGTGGTCACCGTGCAGTTCCGCAGGGCGGCTCGCAGGGCGGTGAGCTTATCCGGATCCACCATGCCGCCCGGCCCGCCGCACAACACCAGGGTCGGCGCGGTGATGTCGGAGAGCCGGTCCCACCACTCCGGGTTCGGCTTGCGGAACTGCTCCAACGCGGTCTTCGTCATGGAGCGGTCGAACGCGATCACCGCGCGCGGGTGCCGGACCAGACTCGAGGTGGCGTGCCACAGTTCGGGCATTCTGGGGAAGCGACGGGTCAGGCGCAATTCCTCGGCGCCGGATTGCAGCGGGAGCGGACACTCCTCGATGACCAGCCTGCGCACCAGCTCCGGCCGGTCCTGCGCGACGCGCGAGACCGCGTAGCCGCCGAGCGAATGCCCGACCAGATCCACCGCGGGCAACTCCAGATGGTCGCAGAGGCGCAGCAGATCTTCACCGAAGTCGTCGAAGCGATAGGAATCGGCGTGTGAGCTACGGCCGTGTCCGCGGAGATCCGGGATGAGCACTCGGCGTCCGGATTGCACCAGGACACGCGCGAACCGGTCCCACGTATGCCCGTCGCCGCCCATGCCGTGCACCAGCATCACGGGGATGTCGCTGACCGCGCCCACTCCCGAATCCCGAAAGGCGATCCGCACATCTCCGAATGCCACCTGGTCCAGCGTCGAATCCACGACCAACGAGGATACTGGCCGTCATGCGCTCGCCTGCACGGTGTAGCGCGGATCACTCCCCGGCAAAAACATGGTGGGGGAAGTGCTTCCGAGCACCGATGTCACGGCACCCAAGGTGACAACGGTGTTTCGCAGCTCGGTAAATGCCTGGCGTGGGTGCGAGCCCGCAACGATACTCGGCCGCATGCCCTCCTTCGCCGATTTCGACCGCCGTGACTACCGCACCGTCGACGTCGCCACCGGGTACGACGGGTGGGCGCCCACCTACGAGCAGACGGTTCTGGACGAGATGGATCTCGCTTTGCTCGGACGATTGCACCTCGACCTCGGCCGGGTGCGGCGCGCGGCCGACCTCGGCTGCGGCACCGGGCGCACCGGAACGTGGTTGCGGGGCCACGGGATAACGCACATCGACGGGGTGGACGTGAGCCAGGGGATGCTGACGCTGGCCGCCGAACGCGACGTCCACACCACGCTGACCCTCGCCGACGTGCGGTCCACCGGTCTGCCGGAAGGCGCCTACGACCTGGTGATCGCGTCGCTGATCGACGAACACCTACCGGAGTTGGCGCCGTTCTACGCGGAGGCGTGGCGGCTGGCCGCACCGGGCGCGCGGTGTGTACTGGTCAGCTACCACCCCCAATTCATCATGGTGTCCGGCATGCCGACGCACTACACCGATCCTTCCGGCGAACCGGTGGCGATCAGCACCCACTTGCACTTGATCAGCGAGCACCTGTCGGCAGGCTTGGCCGCCGGATGGGTCCTCACCGAGGTCGCCGAGGCACTGGTGGATGACGCGTTCGTGGCCCGGAAGCCGAAATGGGCCGCCCTGCGCGGACATCCGTTCACCATGGCGACGGTGTGGTCGCGTCCGGCGTGAACTCGCTGCCGTCCACCCACTGCGCCGTCAGTCGTAAAGCCCCTCGGCGCGCCAGGTTCGGTCGTGGTAGACCAGCAGCAGCACTCGACCGGCGTCGGGGGCGGCGTCGAGTTGGACCTGTGCGCGAGCGGTGAATTCCGCGTCGTCCGAATCGGGCGCCCACCAGCGTTCGTCCACCGGCCACGGTCCCGCCCAGGCGGTCAGCCGCCACTGTTTGCTTCCCCAGCGCAGCAGGACGGGGTCGGCGTCGAACATGGCGCGGTCGGTGACTTCGACGAGCGTGCCGTCGGCGGCTTCCAACCGCACCAGCGGACGGTTCAGCAGGATCACGGCGGGGGCGGGCTCGGGCAGCCGGCCCGGCCAGGGCTGCGCGGGGTCGGCCGCGGGGACGAGTTCGTCGCCGAGCGCGACCATGGTGATTCGTTCGGCGGGGCCGCGTCCGCCGCTGAGCACGCCGATCCGCACCGCTTCCCCGCCCAGCAGCCCCTGCACCCGGATCAGCGCGCGGCGGGCGCGCTCGTCCTCCTCCCCGGCCCCGCCCCACAACCCGAGTTGGAGCGCGCCCGCCGTGACCACCTCGACGGGTTCCAGCCGCAGCACCGTGATCGGCGCGGTGGGCCGCGCACCGTCCCGCCGGGTGAGCCAGCCGTCGAGCTGCCAGCGCACCCGATCCGCCGTGCCCTCCGGAGTGAGCGGCTCGGCGCATCGCCAGATCCGGGAGAGATGCTCTCCCGCCGCGGTTTCCGCGTGCACCGAAAGCCTGGTGCAGGCCAGCCCGGCAGCCGCGAGCGCGGCGTGCAGCCGGGTGGCGAGCAGGCGACCCGCGAATGCGGCCGCGTCGACCCGCTCGATCGGCGGATCACAGCGGTACTCCACCACCAGCTCCGGCGGTGGCTGCCGCGCGGACGGCGGACGCTCCGGCTCGGCCCTGGCGCAGCGATGCGCGAGCACGGCGTCGGTCCCGAACCGGGAGGCGACCTCCGCGGCGGAAAGCGCGGCGAAGTCACCGATGCGGCGCAAACCCAAGCGGTGCAACAGATCGACGAGGTCGGCGCGTTCCGGGGCGGCCAGGCTCGGCTCGACCGCGAGTTCTCCCACCGGCAGCGGTGCGAGAAAACGCGCTCCCGCCCCCGTGGGCACGATCTCGGCGCGCCGGGCGGCGATCACCGCCGTGGACAGCTCGTCGGCGATCCCGATCTGCGCTTCCGCCCCGGCCACGGCCACGGCGTCGACCAGGCGCTCGGCCGCCGTCTCCTCGGATCCGAAGAACCGCGCCGCACCGCGCGCGCCGAGCACGAGCAACCCGGGGCGCAGCACTTCCACGCCGGGCATCGCCGCGGCCACGGCCGCGACCACCGGTTCGAACAGTCGCGCGTCCCGATCCTGATCCTGCTGGGTGAGGAACAGGTCGGGGCATCGTGCTTGCGCCTCTCTGCGCTTCAAGCCGCGGCGCACGCCTTCGGCTCGCGCGATCGCCGAACACGCCACCACCCGGTTGGCGAACAACACCGCCACCGGCCGCGTGGCGGACAGTCCCGCTGTCGCCGCCGCGGCGACCGCGGGCCAGTCCGGGCACCACACAGCGAGCACCCGCTTCGACCCAGGCCGGATCACGGCGCCGCGCTGCATTCGTCCCCTGCCGCTCGCGGTCCACGACGACCGGCGAGTCCTCGATGACGCACGAGCTCGGCGAAGGCGCTCGAAGCATCGGGCCGGCGTTCGAGATCCTCCGCCGCGTTCACGAGACCGCTTCCGCTGTCTCGATGGCTTCGACGGTCCGGGCCGCCTTCTCGCGCAGCACCCATTCCACGCGCCCCGCCTTCGGGCACAGATCCAGCCGTCCGCGCCGCGGCGGTCCCGACTTGCCCCGCACCTCGACCGTCAAGCCGAGCGAGCGCAAGCGTCCGCGCCCGCGGCCGAGACCGGCATAACCCGCGATGCGGGCGTCGAGCCGGAGGGACGCGCCGGGCCAGCGGCCGTCGGCGACCACGAGGGTGGCGCCTTTGCTGCGGGCGCGGGCGGCGAGCACCCGGCTGCGGGCGGGCGCGACGGCGCCGCCGCCGAGCCCGAGCACGACCAGATCGAGCCCGTCGAGCAATACCGCGGCAACCTCCACCGGGTCCGGGCCGGGATCGGCGATCACGGCCAGCCGCCGCAACTGCGCCCCCATCTCCACCGCGGCGAGCAGACCGAGCCGGGGCATACCCACGACAGCGGCATGCCCTCCATCCGCCGTCACGGCGGCGAGCAAACCGGCCAGCAGCGAACTCGCCCCCGTGTACGCCACGACAGAACCCTTGGCCAAGCCACCATCGGGCAACAGCGGAGCGAGCGCTGCGGGCACCGGCAATGCCGCTCCGCTCGATCCGGCGCCGAGCGGAGCCCGCTGCGCCGCCGCTTCCCCGCGCCCCGGCACCGCGGCCATGCGTCTGCGCAGATCGGCTAACGAGGGGGCGCCCTCCCGCCCACCACCGCGCGGCAGCGCGCCCCGATTCACCCCTCCCTGCGATATCGCATCCGAACCCATCACAACCACCTACTTCCCACGATGGACCCGAGGCGAAGCATGCGGAGCGGCCCTCGCGATTCGAGCGGCAGCACCGATCCAGCTATCGATCGATATCGAATATACGTTCGATACGGACTCAGTAGAAACCGACCCCCAGGTTTCGTCAAGGGCTCGGCAGGTTCGTGTCGTGGCAACGGGCGCGCGACACCGGCATCGAACGGAAACGGCCCCGGTCCGCTCGACTGGGCACCAGCACGCGGAGCCGACGCCGTGCCGCAGCTCGTCCCCAGCCGACGACGATGCCGGGTGACGTGATTCTCGATGCGACCGATGGGGGGCGAACCCGGCGTGATCCCGGCTACCCCAGCCCGGCCTCGGTTCATCGGTATGGTGTGGGAGAGGCATTCGAACCGAGGGTCCGACCGGCGGGCGCCGCTTACGGCCGTGCCCTCTGTCTTTCCCATGCGCGAAGCCGAATGAGGCCAGCTAGCCCCATTTTCCGCTACCCTCGCACCGTGACCGAACGCGCTCGTCCCACTGTCGGCCCTCAATACCTCGTCGCGGGCCGTTACCGCCTCCAATCGAAGGTGGGCGGCGGCGGCATGGGCGCGGTCTGGTTGGCGCACGACCGGCTGCTCGACCGGGACGTCGCGATCAAGCAGGTTCTCACCACGGCCGGACTCGACGAGGAAGAAGCCGAAGCGGTCCGCAACCAGATCATGCACGAGGGCCGGGTCGCCGCGAAGCTCTCGCACGACCACGCGATCGCCGTGTACGACGTGGTGCTCGAGGCCGGTGAGCCCTGGCTGGTGATGGAGCACCTACCCTCGCGCAGCGTCGCGAAGGCGCTCGCGCTGGTCGACACGCTGCCGCCGATCGAGGTCGCGCAGATCGGCGCCCAGGTCGCCGACGCGCTGGCCGCCGCGCACGCCGTCGGCATCGTGCACCGGGATATCAAACCGGGCAACATCCTTGTCGCCGATCGCGGGCCCGGCGTGGGTATGGCGAAGCTCAGCGACTTCGGCATCTCCCGCGGCGCGGGCGATCTGTCCGACGAACCGGACGGCGTGATCACCGGCACCCCCTCCTACCTGCCCCCCGAGGTGGCGCGCGGAGCGCAGCCGACGAAAGCCAGCGACGTGTTCTCCCTGGGCGCCACGCTCTACACCGCGATCGAAGGGCAGCCGCCGTACGGTTTCGACGAGGACAGCGACGTCATCGTGCACCGCGCCGCCATGGCGCAGATCATCCCGCCGACCCGCAGCGGCGTGCTCACCCAGGCGCTGCTGCACATGATGGAGCCCGCGCCCCAGCGCCGCCCGACCATGGCCGAGGCGCGGGACGAGATCCTCACCGCCGCTTTCGGTCCCGGCACCGGGCCGTACATTCTCGGCGCGCCCGTCCGCACCGAGGACGGGACCATTCCGCCTTGGGCCGCACGTAATTCGGCGTCGGGGATCCGCAGCCCCCACTCCACGCCGCTTCCCCGTCCGCACCGCAATCCCGCCGGGGCGACCGCGGCCGCGGCCCCTCAGCGCGCCAGGGATCCCCAGCCGGCCAACGCCCCGCTGGCCATCGCCGTCGGCCTCCTGATCGGCCTGGTCATCATCATCGCGATCATCGTCGCCGTCCTCTGAGGCCCGCCCGAGGCCTGCCTCGCATTCGGCCCGCCGGATACGAAGAGCCGCAACGGCATCGGGTGCGGGTCAGTCGATGCGGCGGCGGTGGGCCCAGCGAGTCAGGGCGTTGCGATTGGACTGCTGGGTTTTGCGCAGCACGTTGGAGGCGTGGGTTTCCACGGTCTTGACGGAGATGAAGAGGGATTCGGCGATCTCGCGGTAGGTGTAGCCGCGGGCGAGCAGGCGCAGCACCTCCAGCTCGCGCGGGGTCAGCGAGTCGAGTTCGGGGTCCAGCGGTGGTTCGGGCACCGGAGACTTCCCGGTGAACGAGTCCAGGACGAAGCCGGCCAGGCGTGGACTGAAGACCGCGTCGCCACCGGCCACCCGGCGGATGCCGTCGGCCAGTTCGGATCCCGAAATCGTCTTGGTCACATACCCTCTGGCCCCGGCACGGATCACCGCGATCACGTCCTCGGCCGCGTCGGACACGCTCAGCGCCAGGCACACCGGCCCGGGCTCGATACCGGCCAGCACCGCGACCCCGCCGCCGTCGGGCATGTGCACGTCGAGCAGGACGACGTCCGGGCGCTCGGCATTGATTCCGGCCACCGCCTCCGCCACCCCGCCGGCCTCTCCGACCACCTCCATGTCCGCCTCCCGGCTCAATTCGGCACGCACACCCGACCGAAAAACGGCGTGATCATCCACGAGAAAGACCCGCACGGTCACCTACTTCTCCTAACCGACCCTTGACCCCCCACCCGTACCACACCCATCCCCCCACGCGCTCCTCGCGGACCACGCCGGGTCCACGCCCACTCCGCGCACCCGCGAAAAACCACCGTGGCCGCGAGAAACGGACGGCTAGCGCGCGGTGCCGGCGGCTCGAGCCGGTTCCTCGTCCGGCGCGGGGCAGCCGGAGTCGGTACGCGGCATGCTGATCCTGACCTCGGTGCCGCGGCCGGGCGCCGACCGGATCTCCACCTGCCCGCCGCGGCGCTCGATCCGTCCGCGGATGGATTTGGCCAGGCCCCGGCGGTCTTCCGGCACGGAAGCGAGGTCGAAGCCCACGCCGCGGTCCCGGACGAAGACGCTCACCTGGTGCGGCTCGGCCTCGGCGAACAGGTCGATCTCCGGAACGCCCGCGTGCTTCGCGGCATTGACCAGCGCTTCCCTGCTCGCGCCGAGCAGGGCGGTGAAGTGTTCCTTCGGCAGACCCGCCCCGGAGCCGTCGATGTCCATGGACACGTCGCCGACGGTCACCGGCGTCACCTTCACGCCGTGCTGGTCCTCCACCTCGCCCGCGATGGTCCGCAGGGCCGCGGCCAGGCTCGACTGCGCCGGACCGGAATCCTCGAACAACCATTTCCGCAGTTCCCGCTCCTGGCTGCGTGCCAGCCGCAGCACCTCCTGCGGGTCGTCGGCTTGGCGCTGGATGAGCGCGAGCGTCTGGAGCACCGAATCGTGCAGGTGCGAGGCGATCTCCTCGCGTTCCTCGTTGCGGATGCGGGCGGCGCGCTCGGTGTTCAGCGCGCGCATCATGCGCAGCCACAGCGGGACCGTCAGCAGTCCCGCGCCTACCAGCGTGACCGCCACCGCGAGCAGCGCCGAGCCGAGCGAACTCAGATCGATCCGCGCCAGCACCACCACGCCGAGACCGGCCACGATCAACGTCGCTCCGGCGACGATGCGCGACCAGGTCACCACCGACGGCCGCGCGGGCAGACCGAGCAGCGAACGAGGCCCGTCGACGTCGTACTCCCGCCACACCAGCGCCGCGCCGACCGCGACCACGATGATCGGCGCGATCACCTTCGCCGCCGTCCCGCTGAACACCCACGACACGGCGACCGCGAGCCCGAGCCCGAGCATCGCGAGACCGATGGCCTGCCGCCGCTCCGCACCGGAGGGTTTCACCTGGTCCGAGCCGCCGGACGTGAAGATCCACAACAGCCCGTACGCGGCGATGCCCGCCCCGGCAAGGGCGGACAGCAGCACGAACGCCATCCGCACCTTGAACACGTCGACGCCCAGATGGTCGGCCACACCGCCCGCCACCCCGCCGACGACCCGGCCGCCCGATCGGCGGACCATCCGCACCTGCGGCGGCCCGGGGATCGGCGCGGGCGCGGGTCCCAGCCCACGGGCAGCGTCGAACCCCCGAGTGTCGAACGCGGGAACAGACGGGTACATGTCTTCGATACTGGCACGATTCCGCGGCCACCAGCATGGGGATTCACCCTGATCTTGCCGGCTGCACAGCCGAATGATTGCTCCAGCGGTCGATCGGTCCAAAGTGTTCAGGCTGATTTTCAGGGTTCCCCCCGATGCGCCGATACGCGGCTCGGGCACACCATGAAATACATGACGAAAACGAACATCGGCGACCAGGTCCAGCAGATATGGCAGACCCGGCCGGTCCGGTTGCCGCGGCAGGGACCGGTCGCGGGCGTGGCGGCGGGGTTCGCGCGGCGCTACGAGATCGACCCGGTGCTGGTTCGCGTCGCGTTCGTGGTGTCGACGATATTCGGCGGCGCGGGCATCGTGCTCTACCTGCTGGCCTGGCTGCTGCTGAGCGCGTCGGGCGACCAGGCATCGGCGGCGGAGTCGCTGGTCGGCAAGGGCCACAGCTCGCAATCGCAGACCAAGACCATCGTGCTGATCGTGGCGCTGGCCATCGCGGTCAGCACGATGGGCCCGGTCGGCGTCGGTCTCGGCGGATCGGGCCTGATCAGCCTCGCCCTGATGCTGGCGGGCTGGTGGATGCTGCACCTGCGCACGCCCAACCCGCCGCCCGGAACCACGGAAGTGTTCGGCGGATTCGCCCCGGACAGTGGACTCACCGCCACCGGCTACCCAGGCGCGGTCTTCCCGCCGGGAGCCACCCGGACCGTCGGAGATTTCTATATGCCGCCGACCACCATGTACACGCCGTACACCAAGCTGCCGGATTCCTACGTCCCCGAGACGCCGGTTCGAGTCGCGGAGGATGCCCGCACGGTGCCGCTGGACAAGCCCGCCCCCGGCCAGCAGGGCGAACCCACGACCGTAGCGCTGGACAAGGCGGCGGCGCCGTCGGGCGAGTCCGGATCGACTCCGCCCGACGAAGGCGGAACCGCATCGAATGCGCCCGTCGACAGCCGAGTAGCTTCGATCGGCGACAAGGCCGAATCCGGCAACGGCGACGAGGCAGGACGGCACCCGTCCGGCAGCGTCCACGCGGGACCGGCCACGTCCATCGAGAAGACCTCACCGGCCGACCACACCGTCTCGTTCGGTAAAGACGGCGCCGGCACCTCGACGCACGGGAGTCGGCCTACTTCGGCCACGAACCGGCCCGCAGCCGTCCACCCCGCGATCATCGGCGGCCAGACCCCGCCGTCGTGGGATCCGCTGGGCGTGGCTCCCCTCGCTTGGGACCTCCCGGAACCCGCGCCTGTCCGCACCGTCGTCGCGCCGCCACCGAAACGCCCCCGCTCCCGCCTGACTCCGGTGGTGCTCGGCCTGGCCATCCTGGCGGCAGCAGGTGCGGGCGCGGCAGCGGCCTCCGGCGTGGAGTGGATGACTCCCGGCCGGATCGGTGCGGCGGCGCTGGCGGTGATCGGTCTCGGACTGGTGCTCGGCGCGTTCCTGCGGCGCGGGTACGGCTTGCTGGTACTCACCGCGCCGCTGGCCGGGTTCGTGCTGCTGGCCTCCGCGGTCGGCCCGATCGAGTTCGACCAGAGCGCGATGGGTGAGCACACCTGGGCGCCCGCCTCCCTCGCCGAGTTGGCCTCGAACTACAAAGTGACCATGGGCTCCGGCACGCTGGACCTGCGTTCGGTGAAGCTGACCGAGAGCCGCACCGTGGACCTCGATGTGCGGATGGGCGAAGCCCGCGTGCTGCTGCCCGCGGACATGACCGTCCGCACGCGCTGCGCGGTGTCCATGGCCGAGGCCGTCTGCGCCGAAGGCATCAGCGGTCCGAACGCCCCCGGTGCGCCGGTGCTCGATCTGAACGTCGACGTCCGCGCCGGAAACGTGGAGGTGCAGCGTGGCTGAGACCGAGAAGAAAAACACGACCGAATCCCGCGGCCCCGCGGCCTCACTGCTCATCGCGGGCCTGCTGTCCCTCGCGGTCAGCGTGTGGGCTTTCGCCGGACCCGCGTCCTGGCCGGCGGCCAGCATGATCCCGATCGGCTGGATCGTCGTGCTCGCCGCGATCGTCATCGGCATCGCGCTGGTGATCTCCCCGCGCAAACGACCGTGATCATGCCGAACGGCCCGTCGATACCGACGGGCCGTTCTCTTCTCGCACACTCCCCCTTCGTCGTCCGACAGGAGAATCCCGCGTGAATGCCGATGAACCCGATGACCGGGCTCCCTCCCCCGCTGGAATCACACCGCCGGATCCCCGCCCGCACCGCGTCACCACCCATGGCACGCTCCTCGGGCACCTGATCCTGCACAGCACCTTCCAGCGCCCCCGCTGAATTCGCACACTTACCCGCGCGGAGCCGACGTCAAGGCAGCCGGAGGATCACTCCCACTCGATGGTGCCCGGCGGCTTGCTGGTCACGTCCAGGACCACGCGGTTGACCTCCGCCACCTCGTTGGTGATGCGGGTGGAGATGCGTTCGAGCACCTCGTAGGGCAGCCGGGTCCAGTCGGCGGTCATGGCGTCCTCGCTGGAGACCGGGCGCAGCACGATCGGGTGGCCGTAGGTGCGGCCGTCGCCCTGGACGCCGACGCTGCGGACCTCCGCGAGCAGCACGACGGGGCACTGCCAGATCTGCCGGTCCAGACCGGCCGCGGTCAACTCCTCGCGGGCGATGGCGTCGGCCTGGCGCAGCGTCTCCAGCCGGTCCGCGGTGACATCGCCGACGATCCGGATGGCGAGACCGGGACCCGGGAAGGGTTGCCGGGCGACGATCTCCTCCGGCAGACCGAGTTCGCGGCCCACCGCGCGGACCTCGTCCTTGAACAGCAATCGCAGCGGTTCGACGAGTTCGAACTCCAGGTCGTCGGGCAGACCGCCGACGTTGTGATGGCTCTTGATGTTCGCGGTGCCGCTGCCGCCGCCGGACTCCACGACGTCCGGGTAGAGCGTGCCCTGCACCAGGAACTCGACCTTCGGCGTCACACCGTCGGCCGCGCCGTGCTCGAGCACAACCTCGCCCACCGCGTCCTCGAAGGACCGGATGAATTCCCGGCCGATGATCTTGCGCTTCTCCTCCGGATCCGTCACCCCCTTCAACTCGCCGAGGAACTTGTCCACCGCGTCGACGGTCACCAGCTTGGCCCCGGTCGCGGCGACGAAATCCTGCTGCACCTGCTCGCGCTCGCCCGCCCGCAGCAGGCCGTGGTCGACGAACACACAGGTCAGCCGGTCGCCGATGGCGCGCTGCACCAGTGCGGCGGCGACGGCGCTGTCCACCCCACCGGACAACCCGCAGATCGCGTGCCCGTCACCGATCTGCTCGCGCACCGAGGCGACCAGCGAATCGGCGATGTTCGCCGGGGTCCAGGTGGAGGGAATGCCGGCGAGCTCGTGCAGGAACCGGCTCAGCACCTGCTGCCCGTGCGGCGAATGCAGCACCTCCGGGTGGTACTGCACACCGGCCAGGCGGCGCGCGCGGTCCTCGAAGGCGGCGACCGGAGCGCCCGCGGTGGTGCCGGTGACCTCGAAGCCCTCCGGCGCGTCGGTGACCGCGTCGCCGTGGCTCATCCACACCGGCTGAATGGTGGGCAGGCCGCCGTGCAGCAAACCGCCGTCGATATTGAGCTCGGTGCGCCCGTACTCACGCGTCCCGGTATGCGAGACCGTGCCGCCCAGCGCCTGAGCCATCGCCTGGAAGCCGTAGCAGATGCCGAAGACCGGCAGCCCCAGATCGAACAACCGCGGATCCAGCTGTGGCGCGCCCTCGGCGTACACGCTGGCCGGGCCGCCGGAGAGGATCACAGCGAGCGGCTGCTTCGCGGCGATCTCCTCCACCGTCGCGGTGTGCGGAACCACCTCGGAGAACACGCTCGACTCGCGCACCCGCCGTGCGATCAGTTGGGCGTACTGTGCTCCGAAGTCGACGACGAGGACCGGTCTCTGGGTTTGTGCCACCCAACCAGTTTAGTGAGCCTCGAAACGAGCGAATCATCGGCACAGCAGCCTGTGCAGGGGGCGAGCCGGGCCGCCCGAATCGTCACGCGCGGCCCGGCTCGCTGGTTATCCTTCTGCTCGTGCCCTTCGCCCGCGCGATCGATGCCGACATCCATTACGAGGACAGCGGCGGGGACGGCCCGGTGGTACTGCTGGCGCACGAGTTCTTGATGGACCGCACCATGTTCGCCGCCCAAATGGCCGCGCTCGCACCAGAGTTCCGGATCGTGTCCTGGGATGCCCGCGGCCATGGCCGCACCAGGGACGAGGGCCTACCCTTCACCTATTGGACCGCGGCCAGGGACGCGCTCACCATCCTCGATCATCTCGGCGCCGAGCAGGCCGTCATCGGGGGAACCGCGCAGGGCGGTTTCACCGCGCTGCGCACCGCGTTGATCGCCCCGGAACGCGTCTCCGGACTGATCCTGATCAGCACCGAAGCGCACGCCCCCACCCCTGAACAGTCCAGCGCCACCCAGAAGTTCCTCGAAGAGTGGTATGACGACGGCTCCCGCGAGCGCGCCGTGCACCAGCTGGCTTCCTGGCTGATCGGCGACGACGAGTGGTACCGCACGATCTGGACCCAGCGCTGGCTGGTGCGCGACCGCCGCGGCATCGAGGTCGCGGCGGGCTGCCTGCTCAGCCGGGATTCGGTGCTGGACCGGCTCCGCGAAATCGACTGTCCCGCATTGGTGATCCATCCCACCGACAGCGGCATGGACCGCAAGCGCGCCCGAGAACTGGCCAACGGCTTGTCCGGCGCCACGTTCATCGAGATCGCGGACGCGCGACTCGCGGTGACGATGACCCACGCGGAGCCGGTGAATCACGCCATCCAGCAGTTCCTGCGCGCCAGGACCAAGCCGGCCCGGGCACGGTGAACTCACGCACGGACGCTGAGACCCACCTTCTGGAATTCCTTCAGATCCGAGTAACCGGCCTTGGCCATCGAACGCCGCAGTCCGCCGACGAGGTTCAGCGAGCCGAACGGATCGTCCGACGGACCGAAGAGCACCCGCTCCAGGCTGGGACGCACGGGATCGCCGACCGGCTCGCCACCCAGATCCCACGGATCGTCGACGTGCAGCATCGACCCGCGCGGCACGGACGGGTGCGCGGCCGCCGACGGCCAGTACCAGCCGCGGCCGGGCGCCTCCGCGGCCAGGGCGAGCGGGACCCCGAGCACGGCGGCGTCCGCGCCACACGCGATCGCCTTGGCCAGCTGACCCGAGGTGGCGATGTCGCCGTCCGCGATGACGTGCACGTAGCGGCCACCGGTCTCGTCCAGGTAGTCGCGGCGCGCCGCGGCGGCGTCCGCGATCGCGGTGGCCATCGGCACACCGATGCCGAGCACCTCGCCGGTGGTGGTCGCGCCCGGGTAGGAGCCATAGCCGACGATCACGCCCGCCGCACCGGTGCGCATCAGGTGCAGCGCGGTGCGATGATCGCTCACGCCACCCGCGACCACGGGCACGTCCAGTTCGGCGATGAAGGTCTTCAGGTTCAGCGGCTCACCGTCGCCGACGTGCTCGGCGGAGATGATCGTGCCGTGCACCACGAGCAGGTCGATGCCCGCCTGCAGCAGTGCCGGGGTGAGCGTGCGCGCGTTCTGCGGGCTCACCCGCACCGCCACGGTGACACCCGCGGCGCGGACCTGCGCGACCGCGGCGGCGAGCAGATCCGGCTGCATCGGCGCGGCGTGCAGCTCCTGCAGCAACGCCACGGCGCGCTCGTAGCCGCCCTTGCCGACCAGTTCGAGCAACTGGTCGATCTTCGCGCCGACATCCGCGTGCCGCGCCCACAGGCCCTCGCCGTTGATCACGCCGAGGCCGCCGAGGCGGCCGAGCTCGACGGCGAACTCCGGCGATACCAGCGCGTCGGTGGGATGCGCGAGAAACGGGATCTCGAAGCGGTAGGCGTCCAGCTGCCAGGACAGCGAGACCTGCTTCGACGAGCGGGTCCGGCGCGAGGGGACGATGTCGACGTCGTCCAGCTCGTAGGTACGCCGGGCGGTCCGGCCCATGCCGATCTCCACCATGTCGCGCACGCGAAATCTCCTTGTCTGATGTGCAGCGCCCGCGGCGCTGCGTATTCGGGCCCGTTGGCGGCTCGTTGTCCGAGCGGGCGAGGCTCGCGCCTCCGGCGCATGCGCTTCGCCCACTCGGACAACGAGCCAGGCCGCGAACGGCGCTCGTAGGACTCGCGCCTCCAGTGGTTACTTGTGGGGGCAGGTGGGCAGCACGAATGAACCGCCAACTACCGCGCAGGTTGCTCACCGCCACAGCCGGTGGGCAAGCTCAATCATGCACGGACCGGTTGGTCCTGTACATGAACGTAGCCGGACTAGCCCCGTCCGGTGTAGTTAGGGGCCTCGACGGTCATGGTGATGTCGTGCGGGTGGCTCTCCTTGAGGCCCGCCGCGGTGATCTGCACGAACTGAGCCTCCTGCAGATGCGCGATCGATTGCGAGCCGGTGTAGCCCATGGCGGCGCGCAGGCCGCCGACCAACTGGTGGATCACCTGGTTGACCGGGCCGCGGAACGGCACCCTGCCCTCGATGCCCTCGGGGACCAGCTTGTCCTCGGCCAGCACGTCGTCCTGGAAGTAGCGGTCCTTGGAGAACGACTTGGCCTGGCCGCGGCCCTGCATGGCGCCCAGCGAGCCCATGCCCCGGTAGCTCTTGAACTGTTTGCCGCCGACCAGGATCAACTCGCCCGGCGACTCGGCGGTGCCCGCGAGCAACGAGCCGAGCATCACCGTGGACGCGCCCGCCGCGATGGCCTTGGCGATGTCGCCGGAGAACTGGATGCCGCCGTCGGCGATCACCGGGACGCCCGCGGGCTTGCACGCGGCGACCGCCTCCAGGATCGCGGTGATCTGCGGCGCGCCGACGCCCGCGACGACGCGGGTGGTGCAGATGGAACCGGGACCGACGCCCACCTTGACCGCGTCCGCGCCCGCTTCGACCAGGGCTGCCGCGCCCGCGCGGGTGGCGACGTTGCCGCCGACCACCTGGATGCGGTCGCCGACCTCGGTCTTGACCTTGGTCACCATCTGCAGCACCTGCGCTTGATGACCGTGCGCGGTGTCCACCACGAGCACGTCGACGCCCGCGTCGGCGAGCGTCATGGCGCGCGACCAGGCGTCCTCGCCCACGCCGACCGCGGCGCCGACCAGCAGGCGGCCGTCACGGTCCTTGGTGGCGTTGGGGTACTGGTCGGTCTTGACGAAGTCCTTGACGGTGATCAGGCCGCGCAGGCGCCCGTTGCCGTCGACGATCGGCAGCTTCTCCACCTTGTGCCTGCGCAGCAGCCCGAGCGCCGCCTCGGCGGTCACGCCCTCCTGCGCGGTGATCAAAGGAGCCTTGGTCATCACGTCGGCGACGCGGCGGTTCTGATCCACCTCGAAACGCATGTCGCGATTGGTGATGATGCCCACAAGCGCACCGGTCTCGTCCACCACCGGAAGTCCGGAGATACGGAACCTGGCGCACATGGCGTCGACCTCGGCGAGGGTGTCGGTCGGACGGCAGGTCACCGGGTCGGTGACCATGCCCGCCTCGGACCGCTTGACCGTCTCCACCTGCGAAGCCTGGTCGGCCGCCGAGAGGTTGCGGTGCAACACGCCCATGCCGCCCGCGCGGGCCATGGCGATCGCCATCCGCGCTTCGGTCACCGTGTCCATGGCCGAGCTGACCAGCGGGGTGCGCAGACGGATCTCCCTGGTCAGCACACTGGAGGTCTCCACAGAGCTGGGGATGAGATCCGAGGCGGCAGGCAGCAACAGCACATCGTCGAATGTGAGGCCGAGCATGGCGATCTTGTTCGGATCGTCGCCACCCGTAGGAGGGCGGACTGCGCTTCGTTCGCCCGTTACGGGATTACTCATTCGGATCGACCCCTCCTGGACGTCGATAGCGACCGGCGCCGGTGCGACCGGCGCCGTGACGGCTGATGGGATGGACGTTGCGTTCGGCGGCGGTGATGTCGGGACCCGCCGTAGCCTGTGCTCCATGGTATCTGTCCGGTGAACTCGCCGACGAAGTGAGCCCACCCCCGAAACTGGCGGGCCGCATCGCTGGCGCAGACCACCCTGTTCTGCGTACCGTGGGGATGTGCGTGACCATCTACCACCTGGCTTGCCGCCGGATCCGTTCGCCGGAGACCCCTCCGACCCGTCCGCCGCGCTCGACGCCATCGAGCCCGGCGAACCGCTGGATCCCCACGAGCGCCTTGCGGTCGAGGAGGATCTCGCCGACCTCGCGGTCTACGAGGCGCTGCTGGCTCACCGCGGGATCCGCGGACTCGTGGTCAGCTGCGAAGACTGTAGGCAGGACCATTACCACGACTGGGACATGTTGCGCGCCAACCTGCTCCAGTTGCTGGTCGACGGCACGGTCCGCCCGCACGAGCCCGCCTACGACCCGACGCCGGAAGCGTACGTCACCTGGGACTACTGCCGTGGCTACGCGGACGCCTCGATGAACGAGGCTTTCCACGGCGACGGGTTCGACGGATTCGACGGCTGACCGGCCCGACCCGAGACGCGCGCGAGCCGTTCCCCGGCCCGCGCATCTCGCGCTTGCCACTGTGATCTTCGACGCACAGGATCACGGTTCGAGCAGACAACGCACCCCGACGAGCCGGACGTCCGCCTGAAGCGCGGATGACCGGCTCCTTCGGCGTCAGAAGAACAAAGAACCGATCGCCTGGCCGGCGATCGGTTCGTGTCGTACGTCCGAGATGTTCGCTTACCTACCGGGCGGCAAGAACGAGCCCGGGTTGGGGAAGGACGGCACGCTGAAAGTCGGCGGCTGGCCCTGGGTCGGCGGCCGGGTGGCCGGTTGCTGCGGCGGCGGTGCCACCGTCGGATTCCCGGTGTCCACCGTCGGATCCGCTGTGGGCGGCCGGACATCCGTGGCCGGCGGCTGCTGCGGAGCCGTCGGCTCCACGGTCGCCTGCGGCGGTGTGGTGGCTGCAGGCGGGGGCGTGGTAACCGGTGGCGCCGTGGTCGGCGCGCCGCCGTTCGTGGCGCCGCCGCCGTTCGGCGCGGTCGCGTCCACGGTGGGCGAGGGCTTGTCCGTCTGCTCGCCCGGCTGCTGCATGATCGTCGCGGACCCGCTGGTCGCATTGGGCTTCGTGGTGACGCTGGTGCCCGGGGTGGCACGCGGGTCGGTGCTCTTCGGCACCGTCGACTCCAGCTGTTGGGCCAGTTCCGGCGACACCTTCCCCAGCTCCGCGAGCAGCCGCTCCCACTCGGTCATCAACTCGGCGCGCTTGCCCGGATCGCTGACCTGCGCGGCGTTCTCCTTGGCGCGCTCCAACCGCGCCTTCGCCTGTTCCGGGTTCTGCGCGACCAGCGCGGAGGCCTGGCTCAGGTCGTCGTCGGCCCGCTGCACGACGGTTGTCTGGGCCTGTTCGCTGAACACGACTTCCTTGACCCGCCATAGCGGGTCGCCCGGCTCCGCGTTGTACGAGAACGCCGTCATGCCGCCGAAGACCAGCGCCAGTGCGGCCGCGGTGCCCATGATCGGGCGCAGAAGCCTCAGTCGCCCGCCGCTGTGCGCCCCGATACGAACCTGCCGCGCGCCGATCTCCTGGTTGACCGCGGCCACGATCGCATCCAGGTCCGGTTCGGCCGACATCGGAGCCGCGGTCAGCTCCGCTCGCCAATCCGCGAGCAGCGTCGCGAGCTGATACTCCTCGGCGCTGTCGGTGTGCACCGGACCATCGCTGGCGATGGCGTCGATCAGAGCATCGTCGCGGCGTACCGCGGCGATGTCGACCGGGTCGCTGTCACCGGACGCCTCGGCGTAGGGACCGCTGTTTCGCGATCCAAGCCGCGCCTTCCAGTCACCCCGACCGCGCTCGCCATCCCTAGCCATACATTTCACCTGCCCTCGCCACTTGTGACTTGAGTTTCGCGAGTGCCCTGTGTTGGGCCACCCGTATCGCACCCGCCGTACTGCCCACGGCGACTGCGGTTTCTTCCGCTGACAAACCCATGACCAAGCGCAGGATCAAGATCTCTCGATGCTTCTCGGGAAGCGTCGCGAGCAAACGGTTCATCTGTCTGCTCGTCTCGGATTCGAGAGCTCGTTGTTCCGGTCCCTGGTCGGTGGATATGACATCTGGTACTTCGGCCATCGCCTCCGCCTTGTTACGGGCGGCATTGCGATGAGCGTCGGCGACCTTGTGCGAAGCGATCCCGTAGACAAAGGCCATGAAGGGCCTGCCCTGGTCTTGATACCTGGGCAAGGCGGTCATCACAGCCAGGCAAACCTCCTGCGCAACGTCGTCCGCGGAGAGCTGCCCACGCTCCGCGGCTCCGATCCGCGCGCGGCAGTAGCGCACCACCAGCGGGCGGACCATCTCCAGTACCTGAGCTAAAGCGGATCTGTCGCCCTGCGCAGCGGCAGCGACGGCGAGGTCCAACTCTTCGCCCGTGTGCGTCATCGTCAGAGATATTCCTGGCGTTACAAGTGGCACGGTCCGGTGACGACCAGTGCTTCCACCGAAGGGGCGGAACGGATCTAACAATAGCGACCCGTCGGCGGGATCTGGGCAACACGGTGGTCTCCGTGATCAGCTACCAACCATCCATGGGGCGCAATGCCCCGCCTGCGCGGGTTATGACCGCTGCACACTCGGCCGCTTCCGCCGCCGCTTTCTCGGCGCCCGATCCGGCGCGGAGCATGGCGCAAGCCCACCGCAACGGCAGCAGCCCGTGCTCGCGGCATTGCTCGGCGACCTCCTCGGCCGAGGCCCGGGATCGTTCGCGCGCGCCGCGCGCCGCGTCGGCCGCGGCGACCAGTAGGCGGGACTTGACCTGGTGGCGTACCGAGGGGGACCGATCGGCCAGCTCCAGCGCGACCGACGCGTGCTCGGCGGCCGACTCGAAATCACCTGCCGCCAACGCGGTTTCCGCGCGTACCCAGCCCAGGCGGATCGCGGGACGCCAACCGGCCCGATACCGCTGTGCCGCCGAGGCGCTGCGCCGCAGCAGCCGATCGGCCAGCGCGAGCCGCCCGGTTCCCAGCGCGTCGGCGGCCAAGCCGGTGAGGGCGTCGCAGATCGCGTCGGCGCGGCTGGGAAGGTAGCCGCCCGGCCCGTTCGACGGACCGCCTGCGGTCTCGTCCTCTGCCACGGCGTCGCTGGCGAGCAGCAGCGCGGCGGCCCGCCCGTCGAACGCGGCCGCCCGCTCGTGCCACCCGAGCTGGCGAAGGAAAGAGCCCTCCGTACTTCCCGCCAGTGAGAGGAGCACGGGGTCGGCGCTGTGATTGCATAACCTTCGCAATTCGACGCGCGCCGCGGCATAACGACCCTGACCGCCGAGGACCACCGCGCGATACCACCGGCCGAGTGGGTCCGAAGCGGGCGGCAACTCGGCGGCGGCGCGACCAGGGTCGGCACCGAAGGCGGCCTCGGCGAGGGCCGCGACGTGAGGATCTCCGAACGGAGCGGGCGCGAACACGGGCGCACTCTATCCCGCCCGGTACGCGGGCCGGAGACGACGAAAGGTGATCGACCGCCGACCCGCAACCGCCCGGCATTTCCGCCGCCGAGCCGATGTTTCCATTAGGTAAATCTAGCTCCGGCAATCACCGAGCGGCCGCGCCGGGAATTCATGCGCGTTTCGCGTAATTAACCTGCGCGCCCCGTTTCCGCCATCTTCGGATCCGCGCGAAGGGAACGTCGTGGGCGGCAGGGCCGCCGCCGCCGTGCGCCCAGCATCCGCACCGCAGCGGCCCCACGCACCGTAAATCGCATCTACCTGCAGAAACTTGACTCGTCATGGCACAAGCGGAAACCACCGACCTCCGGCCAACCGAACAGTATCGCCGGAACCAACGCGAAAAGTAAACAGTTCGGAGGTTAAATTTCGCAGCGCGAGATTTGGAAAAGTGCTGCGTGGAACTATTGACGGAATTTCGCGGCTGGACCTAACGTAGCTCATCGCCACGGACGGCGCCGCGCGAAATTGCAGCGACCACGAAGGGGCGAGCCCCCCGGGTACCCCCGCCGACACGGCGTCGTGGCCCACAACTGTTGCAGAACAACTGCTCGACAACGCTGACGAGCTCGCACCACGAGGAGTTCACATGCCCATGCCGACCCACCTCCCGGGACCCAACGCCGATGTCTGGGATTGGCAGATGCGAGGATCGTGCCGCGGGCAGGATTCCGCGGTGTTCTTCCATCCCGATGGCGAGCGTGGCCGAGCCCGCACCGCGCGCGAGATGCGCGCCAAGGAGATCTGCCGCACCTGCCCGGTGCTCATGCAGTGCCGCGCCCACGCGCTGAAAGTCAGCGAGCCCTATGGCATCTGGGGCGGCATGTCGGAAACCGAGCGCGAGATGCACGCGCGGCGCAACCGCCGCCGCATGGCCGTCTGAACCAATCTCCTCCCATCCGCACGCCAGCGGGCATCGAATCCCTAGCAAACAACGGGCCACTGCAACATGCTTTTCGGCCGAGCCGGTCACGCAACACGCCGATCGGTTCCTGTCCGAAGGTCGGCGCGTGGGTTCCGATCGGTCACCATCGATCGGCCGGCCGCCGCGGCGAAGGCCGGTGCACTACCGGTCCGGCGCGATGCGACAGCGTTCGGCGTGTCACGGCGTGTCATGGCGTGTCTTCTCCCAGATGTCCGACGTAACGGCGCTTTTCCGCAACGCGGCGCCGTCCCATGACGCGCTCGTGGGCACCCCACCGGAAGGGAGGTCATAGCGGCGCGCTACGGTAGTGACTGATGACACAGAATGGAGCGTTGTGACAACGCGGCCGCCAGCCGCAGAGGGCGACTCGTTCCGAAGAGCGGCCTTCCCACCTACGGTGGATTCTGCGGTTACGGCACGCGCAGCCGAAAGTATCGAGCTCGCCGCGCTTTTACATCGATGTGGCCGAGCCGACCAGGAAGCATTCGCCGAGCTCTACGACCGGACGTGTGCGCGCGTCTTCGGTCTGGTGTTGCGTGTCCTGCACGATCCGGGATACGCGGAGGAGACCACCCAGGAGGTCTTTCTCCAGATCTGGCGGATGGCGTCGAGCTTCGATCCCGCGAAGGGTTCCGCGGTGACCTGGCTGATGACGCTCGCGCACCGGCGCGCCGTCGACCGGGTGCGCGCCGAGCAGGCCCACACCCAGCGCGAGGTCGCGTACGGGATCCGGGTGCTCGGCAACGAATTCGACGAGGTCACCGAAGAGGTCGAGCGCAGGCTCGAACAACAGGCCGTCCTGGCGGGTCTCGCCACACTCACCGAAACCCAACGGGAAGCCATCTCGCTCGCCTACTACGGCGGGCGCACCTATGCGGAGGTAGCCACCTACCTCAACGTAGGGTTACCTACCGTTAAGTCCCGGATTCGGGACGGATTGACACGACTGAAGAAAAGTTTGGGGGTGACGTGAGATGAACGAACGCCAGATCGATCTCGCGCACACCGTCGCGCTCGGATCGATCGACGACGAAGACCATCAGGAAGTGCAGGATCTGCTCGACAGCGAGGACCCCGTGCTACGCGCGGAGTTCATCCAGGAAGTCAGAGACACGAAAGAAGCGCTCTCCGTTCTCGCCACAGCCACGGCGGCCATGCCACCGCCGTCGCTGCGCGCTCGCCTCCTCGCGGCCATCGCCGCCGAGCAGCCACCGGTCGCCAGCTGAATTCAGCGATCCGTCAGGCACTCCCGCTCCGCGCGTCCGGGTCCGACAGCCGGACGATCCCGCAGCCTCCTTCCGGTTCGCGGCAGCCAGCGCGTCGAGCTTCGGAACATCCTCGGTCTCACTGGTAGTCGCCTGCCGGCCCCGGCTTGTCCCGGGTACGGGCAAGGCCCCCGAACCAGGTGGTTCGAGGGCCTTGCCTGATGAATCGTCGCGAAGAGGCGCTCGGCTCAGTGAGCGTGGCCGTGGTGGCCGTGATCGTTGTGCTCCTCGGCGGGCTTGTCGACCACGGCGCTCTCGGTGGTGAGGATCATGCGCGCGACCGAGGCGGCGTTCACGACGGCCGAACGAGTCACCTTCACCGGGTCGACGACGCCGTCGGTGAGCAGGTCGCCGTAGCTGAGGGTGGCGGCGTTGAAGCCCTCCTTGCCCTCGGCCACCTTGCTGACCACCACCGCGCCGTCCAAGCCCGCGTTCGTGGCGATCCAGAACAGCGGCGCCCGCAGCGCGGTGCGAACCACCTCGACGCCGACGGCTTCGTCACCCGACAGCGAGTCGCGCAGCTCGACGAGCTTGCCGCTCGCCTGCACCAGCGCGGTGCCGCCGCCGGGCACGATGCCCTCGGCCACAGCGGCCTTGGCCGCGCTCACCGCGTCCTCGACGCGGTACTTGCGTTCCTTGAGCGCGGTCTCGGTGGCCGCGCCGACCTTGATCACCGCGACGCCGCCGGCCAGCTTGGCCAACCGCTCCTCGAGCTTCTCGCGGTCCCAATCGGAATCGGTGGACTCGATCTCGCGACGCAGTTGCGCGACGCGCCCCTCCACGTCCGCCGCGGAACCGGCGCCGTCGATGATCGTGGTGTCGTCCTTGGTAACGACCACGCGACGCGCCTTGCCGAGCACGTCCAGGCCCGCCTCGCGCAGGGTGATGCCGAGGTCGGGGTTCACCACAGTGCCGCCGGTGACCACGGCCAGGTCGTCGAGGAACGCCTTACGGCGGTCGCCGAAGAACGGCGCCTTCACCGCGACGGCCTTGATCGTCTTGCGGATGGCGTTGACCACCAGGGTCGACAGCGCCTCGCCCTCGACGTCCTCGGCGATGATCACGACCGGCTTGCCGCTCTCGGCGATCTTCTCCAGCAGCGGCAGGAAGTCCGGCAGCGAGCTGATCTTCTCGCGGTGCAGCAGGACGAACGCGTCCTCGAGGGCGGCCTGCTGGCTGTCGGGATCGGTGATGAAGTAGGGCGACAGGTAACCCTTGTCGAACTGCACGCCCTCGGTGACGACGAGTTCGGTCTGCAGCGTCGAGGACTCCTCGACGGTGACGACGCCGTCCTTGCCGACGGTGGTCAGCGCCTTGCCGACCATCTCGCCGATCTGCTCGTCGCGCGAGGACACCGTCGCGACCTGCGCGATGGCCTGCTCGCCGGAGACCGGGGTGGCCAGCGCGAGCAGCGCCTCGGAGACCGCGTCGGCGGCCTTGGCGATGCCGGAACCGAGCGCGATCGGATTCGCGCCCGCGGCAACATTCTTCAGCCCGGCGCGGACCAGCGCCTGGGCCAGCACGGTGGCGGTGGTGGTGCCGTCGCCCGCGACGTCGTTGGTCTTGGTGGCGACGCTCTTGACCAGCTGCGCGCCGAGGTTCTCGAACGGGTCTTCCAGCTCGATGTCACGCGCGATGGTGACGCCGTCGTTGGTGACGGTCGGACCGCCGAAGGACTTCGCGAGCACGACGTGCCGCCCGCGCGGGCCCAGGGTGACCTTCACCGCGTCGGCGAGCTTGTCGACACCGCGTTCCAGAGCCCGGCGAGCCTTCTCGTCGAACTCGATCTGCTTTGCCATGGGAATTCGCTCCTGTAGTGGATTGCGGCGCTCCCGGGTCCCTACGTGGTCACGCAGGCTGCCGCCTCCGGGCCCGTCGCTCGCACCGCTGTATCTGATTTGCGGTGCTCCCGGGTCCCTACGTGGTCACGCAGGCTGCCGCCTCCGGGCCCGTCGCTCGCACCGCGTGTTCAGTGCCGGGTGTCTGTCGGCGTCGAACGCGTTCCGCCCCGGGGCCTGAAAGACACCGGGGCGGAACGCATGCGTGCCCGTTCGGCTACTTGGTGACGACGGCCAGCACGTCGCGCGCCGACAGGATGAGGTACTCCTCGCCCTGGTACTTGATCTCGGTGCCGCCGTACTTGCTGTAGATGACGGTGTCACCCTCCTGGACATCCAGCGGGATGCGCTTCTCGCCCTCGTCGTCCCACCGGCCGGGACCGACGGCGACAACGGTGCCCTCCTGCGGCTTCTCCTTCGCCGTGTCGGGGATGACCAGGCCGGAGGCCGTCGTCGTCTCGGCCTCGTTGGCCTGGACGAGGATCTTGTCCTCGAGCGGCTTGATGTTCACGCTCGCCACGTTGAGCCCTCCACTTTCAGGGGATTCGGTCGTCCGGAACTGTTGTCCCGGACTCGTCGGTTGGTCACGATGCTGACCTTGCGCATAGCCCCGTCGTCGCGGGTGCCGGGACCCCTGCCCAATGGTCAAGCTGCTGGCACAAGCACTTCATACAGTGCCGACTAGCACTCTATACATGAGAGTGCCAGCGCTCAAGGCTGGACGGTGCCAACTTTGCGCGGCGCGCCCATCCGACTCGCGGCTTGGCGATTCGTTCGAGGAAACAGTAACGTTCGGATAACGGATTGTGACACTATTGACGACGGTCGCGGTCCGGCCGCCACGTCCGTCGCCTGTGGGCGGCGGCGGGGCCGCACAGCGTTACCGCAGCGTCGCCGAAACACGCAGCGCCGCAGCAGTCGTTGCATTACCAGCGTCACCAGAGAGCAAGACACGTGATCCATGGCCGGTCCCCGCGACCCACCCGGACGAGGGGCCGGTTCGTTTCCCGATCCGGGGCGCTCGTCATCCATACGGCGGTCCGGCAGTCCATTCGAGATGGTCGGCGACACCATGACCATCCGCTCGAAGGGAGGTGAACATGCGAACATCCCTCGGCATCTCGGCCGGGGCAGAGGTCGTGTGCTCGGCGTTGGTCGCCACCGCGTCCAATGGCGCGCAGAGCTTCGACTACCGCGTCGTCTCCGCCGATGCGGCCCATTCCGATCTCGGCGATCTGGTGGCGTCCTCGATCGAGTTGATGACCACGCAACTGCCGACCACGCAGCCGCCGCGCGAGATCATCAGCCCGGTCGGCGGGCGATTCGCGGGCACCGCACGCGATTGGGCGTCGATGACCGGTCATCCGCCCACCAGCGTCGCGGTCGCCTACCGCACCAGGGAGCAGGCGCAGATCATCCGCGCGGCCACCGGCAAACAGCGTGAACTGCGGCTGATCCCGGAGGGCACCGCCGCGCTGACCTACCTGCGGCACACCGGCCTGCTGGACCGCTACGACACGGTAGCCATCGTCGATCTCGGCGCCTCGGGGCTCAGCGTCACCGTCGCCGATCGAACCGACGGCTCGCTGCTGCGTTCCGACCGCACCGCGACCGTCAGCGGCAAGGCGATCGATGACCTGATCTACCACCATCTGGTGGACATGCACTTCGCCCGGCGCGGCACCCGGCCCAACCGCGGCATGCTGACCAATCGAGGCCGCGCGGCGAAAGAGCATTTGTCCATCGCGCCCGCCGTCACCATCGACCACGTCGCGGGGCGGCCGCTGAAGCTGACCAGGGCCGACTTCGAAGAGTTGATCGCCGACCTGCTGCGCGACCTGGCGCGGTTCGTCACGGCGGCGTTCGGCCGGGCGCCCCGGCAGCCGCAGGCGGTCGCGGTCATCGGTGGCGGCGCCAACATTCCCTCGGTGCTCGACACACTCACCGCGGCGCTGGACGTCCCGGTCTTCACCGTGCCGGACCCGGAGGCGGTGACCGCGAAAGGCGCGGCGCTGGTCGCGGATTCGGTGCAACCCGCGGTGTTCCCGGTGGGCACGCGCGGCGGCGACGCGCCCGCCGGAACGGTCACCAAGGTGTTCGGCACACTGGCCGGGGCGATCGTGGTGGTCGGACTGATCGTCGGTTACGGCGTGCAGACGTTCGCGCCCACCGCGGACGACGAGGTCTCCCCCGCCGGGACCACGAGCAGCGCTTCGCAGCTGCCGCCTCCGACGTCCGCGGCGCCCTCGACCGCGGCGGCGGTAACGCGGGCAGGCGGCACCCCGGACAGCACCGGCGTCGCGCCGACCACCACCGGACGCGGGCCGCGCAGTACGACCGGCGTACCGTTCACCACGGAGGCGGTCACACCGACACAACCCACGCTGCGACCGGATCCCGACCTTCCGCCGATCCCGTTCCCCGAACTCCTCGGTCCGCTGTTCGGCAACCCGAATGCCACACAGGGCAGTTCGCCCGAGCCGGGGCCGAGCCAGACCTCTTCGCCGACGCCGAGCGTCGAGAGGCCCGGCCCGAGCTCGACGCCGAGCCAGGTGCCCGCGCGGTCGGGCCTGCCGCTGCCGCCGCATGGAAGCTCGGGGTCGGCATTCGACCCGGGCCTACTCGTACCGAACTGATCCGACGGCACAACGGCGGTTTCCGGACGATTCCACGGAAGCCGTCGAGCCACCCGCGCGCTACCGACGGCTCACCGAGTCCGAGCAGATCAGCGGACCATGCTGACCGACACCGGCAGACCGGGGTCGGTGGCGACCGTCAGCGGTGACGGCGCCGCGCCGCCCGCGATGACATGTGCGCCCAGCGCGGCGATCATCACCCCGTTGTCCGTGCACAGCCGGGGCTTGGGCACCCGCAGACTCAAACCGGCCGCGGCGCAACGTTCCTCGGCCATCGAGCGAATTCGTGAGTTGGCCGTCGCGCCGCCGCCGAGCACCAGCGTGCCGACACCGACATCCCGCGCCGCGCGCACCGCCTTCATGGTGAGCACATCCGCGACCGACTCCTGGAACGACGCCGCGATATCGGGAATGGGGAGATCTTCCGCGGCGATGCCGTCGCGCTGCGCCGCCTCCACGTATCGTGCCACCGCGGTCTTGAGGCCCGAGAAGGAGAAGTCGTAGCGCGGATCACGCGGCCCGGTCATGCCCCGGGGAAAGGCGATGGCGCGCGGATCGCCGTCCGCGGCTGCGGCATCGAGCGCCGGGCCGCCGGGAAAACCCAGCCCGAGCAGGCGCGCCACTTTGTCGAAGGCTTCCCCCGCCGCATCGTCGACCGTGCTGCCCAGCTCGACGATCGGCTCGGACAGATCCGTGACGTGCAGCAGGTGAGTGTGCCCGCCCGACACCAGCAGCGCGACGCACGGTGGCATCGGCCCGTGTTCCAGGGTGTCCACCGCGACGTGGCCGCCGAGATGGTTGAGCGCGTAGAAAGGCACATCCCACGCCGCCGCATACGCTTTCGCGGCGGCGACGCCCACCAGCAACGCACCGGCCAAGCCCGGTCCGATGGTCACCGCCAGCGCGTCCGGCTTCGCGATACCCGCCGCCGACAGCGCACGGCGCATGGCGGGCACGATCGCCTCGAGGTGCGCGCGCGAGGCGATCTCGGGGACCACGCCACCGAAGCGCGCGTGCTGGTCGACGCTCGAGGCGACTTCGTCGGCGAGTAGCTCGCAGGTGCCGTCGGGGTGGCGGCGGACGATGCCCACTCCGGTTTCGTCGCAGGAGCTCTCGATGCCCATGATGATCACGACAGCACCTCGTCCGGTGTGCGCCACTGGCGGTCCGCGCTGGTCAGCGCGGGCCGGCGCATCGTGTACGCGTCCGCGCCACTGGGGTGGTAGTAGTTCTTGCGCAATCCGATGATGTGGAAACCGTGCTTGGCGTACAGCGCGATCGCGGGCGCGTTGTCGGTGCGGACCTCCAGGAACACCGGCCCGCCGCGCCGTCCTGCCTCGGCGAGAAGCGCCTCCAGCAGAAGCGTGCCCACGCCCGCGCGGTGGCAGCGGGGGTCGACGCCGATGGTGTGCACCTCGGCCTCGGGGTGTTCGGCGTCACCCAGCAGGGCGATGCCCGCGTAGCCCACCATTCGCCCGTCGTCGTCGCGCGCGGTGATGTAGCAGTTGTGCCTGCCTGCCAGCTCGGACTGGAACGCCACGGCGGCCCACGGGTCGTCCTCCGGGAACAGCAACTGCTCCAGTTCGACGCAGCGCGTGATGTCGGCGGCCACCATCGGCTCGATACGGAAAGCCACGGCCGTCACGCTCCCGTCCGGTCGAGTCGACGGTAGGCGTTCTCGACCGCGTCCGGCCTGCGCAAGTACAGCGGAACCAGCGGCTCCGGCACGCTGCGCGACAGCAGCTCGGGGGCGGCGACGCGCACCAGTCCGGCGGGCGAGGGCGTCTCGGCGGGCAGCACCGGCAAGTCGAAGAAGTCCACGTGCGAGGCGGATCCGGCGATCGCCGTGGCTTGTCCTTCGTCCAAGTCGGAGGGCTTGCACACCTCGGGGCCTGCCACGCGCGCGCCCTCGCGGTACCGCGCCCAGTACACCTCCCGCCGCCGCGCGTCGGTCACCACGAGCAGTTCGGCATCGAGCGGGAACTCGACCGGAGGCGGCACGGCGGGGTCGATGGCGGCGTCGGCGGCGATCGCGTCGAGACTGCACACCCCGTACACCGGAATGCCGAGCGCGTCACCGAACGCGGCCGCGGTGGCCATACCGACGCGCAAGCCGGTGAACGGCCCCGGACCGACGCCGACCACGATCGCGTCGATATCGGTCCTGGAACGGCCTGCCTCGCCGAGGCATTCGAGGATCTGCGGGGTGAGCACCTCGGCATGAGCACGGGGGTCGACCCGCACCCGGGAGGCGACGGTGCGTGCCAGGACGGGATCCGCCGAGCCGGCGCCCTGCTCCAATTCCACCAGTCCCGCTGTGACGGCGGGGGTCGCGGTGTCGACGGCTAGTACAAGCATGATTGGCCCAACGATACCGGGTGGTAGGCCCCACGGATGCAGAGCTACCTGATAGCTAATCCACCCATTCCCAGATCGCGGTGCGCACATCCGAATCCGGCTCACGCGACAGCAGCACGCGCAGGTGGCGCTCGGCGAGGTGCTCGACCACGCCGCGGCCCCACTCCACCACGACCACCGCCTGATGCAGATCGGTGTCCAGATCCAGCGCGTCCAGCTCGTCCAGATCGCCACCGAGCCGATAGGCGTCCACGTGCACCATGGGCACGGCGGGCCCGCCCTCCCGCTCCCCGGCGCGGTGCTGGCGGGCGATGATGAACGTCGGGGAGCTGACCCGGCCCTGTACGCCGAGCCCCTCGGCGATACCACGGGTCAGCGCGGTCTTGCCCGCGCCGAGCGGGCCGTCCAGAACCACCAGGTCACCGGCGCGCAGATCCATGGCCAATTCCCGGCCGAGCGCCTCGGTGTCGGCGACGGTGGGCAAAATCCGAGACCGTCGATCAGCCACCGGACACCTCGGAGGCGTTTCCCGCCACCGGGTCGATGGCACCCGCGCGCACCAGCAATCGATCCAGCGCGGCATTGACGATGTCCGGGTACTGCAGATGCGGCATGTGCGCCGCCCCCGGCAGCAGAATGAGTTCGCTTTCGGGCAGAGCGGCGGCCAGCGCGCGCGAATTGCGGAACGGGATCACCAGATCGTGCTTACCGCCGAGCACCAGAACCGGTGTGCCCGCCAGGGCGGGCAACGCCGCCGACTCGTCGTGCAGCTCGATGGCTTGGAGAAACTTCACGATGGTCTCCACCGGCGTCTGGTCGATCATCAGCGTCGCGAAGCGCGACAGGGTCGGGCTCACCGGACCGTGGAACGAGCTGACGTGCAGGATCGGTGTGATCACATGCCGCGCGGTGGCGCGGCCCGCCTGCACCAGCGCGGGCGCGGTGTGCACGGCCAACCGGAAGCCGTCGATCGCGGGGTTGCGCAGCAGTTGCCCGATCCCCGCCGCGGTGACCCCGGCCGCCGCGGTCGACAGCAGTGCGACGCCGATCACCCTGGCCGCGAACAATTCCGGGAATCGCGCGGCCGCGGCCAGGACCGCCATACCGCCCAGCGAATGCCCGACCAGCACCACGGGCCCGGCCGGAGCGGTGGCGCTCAGCACAGTGGCCAGGTCGCGGCCCAGCTGGGCGACGGTACAGCTCGCGGCGCTCGGCACTCCGGATCGACCGTGCCCGCGCAGATCGAACAGCACCATGCGAACCCGCGCGCCCCAACGCTTTTCCAGATCGCGACGCTGGAAGTGGAAGGAAGCCATGCTGTTGCAGAACCCGTGTACGAAAATCACCGTCACCGGCGCGTCGTCGGGGCCGCAGGTCCGGGTGGCCAGCGGCACGCCGTCATCGGCGAGCACGGTCCCCGCGCGGTCGGCATCGATCAGTCCGAAATCCTCGTCGCGGTAGTCGTCGCCCCGCGGGGGCCACAGCACGCGCGCGCCGGCGCGGCGCAGGGCATGGGCACCCGCCAGCGCACCCACGAGCCCCACGGTGGCGAGCCCGCCGCGCAGCGGGGTCACCCGGAACCGGCTCACCGGTCGCCACCCGTGTAGCGCCGGGTGACCCGGCCGCGCGGCGAACACACCACTTCGTAGTGGATGGTGCCGAGCAGGTCGGCCCAGTCCTGGGCGTGCGGTCGCGCGCCGAAGAGGATCGCGGTGTCGCCCTCCCGGACGCCCGCGGCATTGTCTCCCAGGTCGACGACGAACTGGTCCATGCACACCCGGCCCACGTTTCTGCGCCGGGCTCCGCCGAGCCAGACGTCGAATCGCCCGCTCAGGGGGCGGAACACGCCGTCGGCGTAACCCGTGGGGATCAGCGCGACGGTGGTGTCGTGCGGCGCGACCCACTGGTGCCCGTAGGAGACGCCTTCGCCCGCGGCCACCCGCTTGACCAAGGCGACCCGGGCCTGGAAGGTCATCGCGGGCCGCAGGCCGAAGTCGTTGCCCGGTATGGGGGACAGGCCGTACACGGCTATGCCCGGCCGGACCAGGTCGAAGGCCAGATCGGGGCGGGTCAGGGCGGCGGCAGAGTTGGCGATGTGCACCAGTTCCGGCTCCAAGCCGTGTTCCTTGGCCGTGGCGATCGCGTCCAGGAACCGGGCGCGTTGCACGTCGTTGTTGGGGTGTTCAGGTTCGTCGGCGTGCGCGAGATGGGAGAAGATCGCGCGGAAACGCACCGCCTGCTCGTCGACCAGAGCGCGCAGCGCTGTCAGCACTTCCGGGTACTCGGCCGGTGAGACCCCGTTGCGGTTCAGGCCCGTGTCCACCTTCAAGGCGACCGTCGCCGGACGGCCGACGCGGCGCGCCGCGGCTTCGACCGCCCGCAGATGGGCGGGCGAGGAGACCCCGATCTCGACGTCGGCGTCCACCGCGGCCGCGAAGTCGGCGTCGGTGTTGTGTAACCAGCACAGGATGGGCGCGGTGATTCCGGCCGCGCGCAACTGCACGGCTTCCGCCACCGTCGTGACGCCCAATTCCGCCGCCCCCGCCGCGAGGGCGGCCCGCCCCACCTCGACTGCGCCGTGGTTGTAGCCGTCGGCCTTCACCACCGCCATCACCGCGGCGTCGCCCGCGTGTTCCCGCAGGATCCGCACGTTGTCGGCGATGGCATCCAGGTCGATGACCGTTTCCGCTTGCGCATTCACGGCAGTCTTCTCCGCCTCTTTCGAGTATTCGGGCCGTACCAGCCGGGGGGCGCTATATTCGCGTTCAGGTCTTCCGTCTGGTGCCGCCGGAGTTCTGGGCGTACCCGGGGAGTTACCCATGTGCCCTCGAGATCAGTCGTCGCGTTGGTTCCGGTCGAGTCTATTGGCGTGCTCGATCTCGGTTGCAACCGGTTTACGCGCCGGTCAGCGCTGTGCTCGACGCCACGATGAGCACAGCCTACGTATGGGCGAGGCCGCGGAGGACTCCGATCGCGGGACGGACGTGGGTCGCCAGGACGCTCGCCGAGACCGGGGCTCCCGCGGGCGCGCCGTCGTGGGCGGCGAGGTTCGCGGCCAGGGCGTGCACCCGCGCGGCCGCGGCAGCGGACCAGGCGGTGTCGCGACCCGCGGCGAGCAGCGTCCCGATGATGCCCGAGAGCACGTCGCCCGCGCCCGCGGTGGCGGCCCACGAACCGCCCGCTTCGTTGACCAGCACGGGGCGGCCCGGTGCGGCGACCAGCGTGGCCCGACCCTTCAGCAGTACCGTGACCTGCCAGGCATCCGCGAGGTCCCGGACCGCGGCCACCCGGTCTTGGCCGACTTCGTGACCGGTGAGGCGGGCGAACTCGCCCGCGTGCGGGGTCAGCACGGTCGGCGCCGCGCGATCGCGCACCAGGTGCGGCCGTGCGGCCAGCAAGGTCAGGCCGTCGGCGTCGACCACGACCGGTAGGTCGGTGTCCAAGATCTGGCGGAGGCGTTGCCCGGCGTCGGCATCGGTGCCCGCGCCGGGACCGAAGACCCAGGACTGGACGCGACCGGTGTCGGCGAGCTGCCGGGTGGCGATGACTTCCGGAAAGTGGCTCAGCACCTCGGCCGCCGCGGTTCCCGCGTACCGCACCATGCCCGACGTCGCGGCGACGGCAGCGGCCGCGCACAGCACCGCGGCGCCCGGATATGTCGCGCTTCCCGCGCATATGCCGGTCACACCCTGTGTGTACTTGTCGTCGGCCGCGCCGGGAACCGGCCATTCGGCGCCGATCGAGGCGGGCTCCAGTGCGACGAGACCCGGCTCCGGGAGACGTAAACCGATGGGGACCAACTCGATTCGGCCGCACTGCGGCGCGGCGAGCGCATGCACCGGTTTGTAGCCGCCGAAGGCGACCGTGACGTCCGCGCGCACGGCCGGGCCCTCGATCGCGCCGGTGTCCGGATCGACGCCGCTGGGCAGGTCGGCCGCGACGATCGGAGCGTCCAGCGCCGCAACGATTTCCGCGGCACGCGGCCGCAGCGGACCACGACCGGAGATACCGACGATCCCGTCGATCACCAGATCCGGGCGACCTGGGTCGTCGGCGACTCGACCGCCCGCAGCGCACAGCGCCGCGAGTCCTTTCGCGTGCGCCCGCTCCGGGTTCAGCAATACCGCGGTGACCGCGACACCGCGGCGGCGCAACTGCGCTCCGGCGTAAAGCGCGTCGCCCCCGTTGTCGCCGGACCCGACCAGCAAGGTCACCGCCCGACCCGCGACACCGCCGGTGCGCTCCCGGAGTTCGCCCGCCACCACGGTGGCCAAGCCGTGCGCCGCACGACGCATGGGCACGCCGTCCGGCACCCGGGTGAACAGCTCGGCCTCCGCCGCACGCACTTCGTCTACGGTGAAATAGCCCCGCTGCGTGGACATCGCCGCTCCCTTCGTCGGTGTGGCCTACTACGCTTGGCCATCATGCCAAGCGTCCGCCGCCACACCGGGACTGTCCGCCTCGTCACGGGAGTCGCCTTGGCCGGGGCGCTGCTGCTGTCGAGCTGCGGCGGAGACGAACCCGGCTCGGCCGCCACCACCACGAGGAAACCGGCTCGGCCCACCACCACCGCTCAGCAGACCGGCGAGCGCAAACCCGCCGCCGCCACCGTGGTGGTGGACGATATGGAATTCTCCCCCGCCGAGGTCGCCGTCGCGGTCGGCGACACGGTCACCTGGAAATTCGACGACCAGGTCCCGCACACCGTGCAGGGCATCGGCGACAAGGCGATGGGCATCAACAGCCCGATCCTCGACCGGGGCGAGTGGAGCTACACCTTCACCACGCCGGGCACCTACCGCTACCTCTGCTCACTGCATCCGGAGATGCGCGGGTCGGTCACCGTCGAATAGCGGGGCGAGGGCGCGGTGCGGCGCGTTCGCGGACCACCACATGCCTGCCGACAGATCGCAGGCTCCTCCTTGTATCCGGTCAGACCGGGCGGTAGTCGCGGGGGCGTGCGCCACGCGCCGAGCTGGTGTTGAGGGCTTCGACCGCGGCCACGAGCGGAGCGAGTTCGGGGTTGGCGGCGGCTTGACCGAGCGCGCCGGCGAGGGCGGCGTCGTGTGTGGGCCGGGCCCGCGCGAGCAGGTCCAATCCCGCCGGAGTGACGTCGGTGTAGATGCCACGACGGTCGTCGGGGCACAGGTAGCGCTGGAGCAGGCCGCGATCTTCGAGCCGGGAGACCAGGCGGGTGGTGGCGCTCTGGCTCAGGACCACGGCTTCGGCGACCTGGTTCATGCGCAGGTGCCCGCCGGGGCCATCGTGCTGGCGGCTCAGGACGACCAGCAGCGAGAACTCGCGAACGCTCAGGTCGTGGCCGGATTGCAGCGCCCGCTCGATGTGCGCCTCGATCCGGTCGTGCAGCAGCGAGAGTGCGTACCAACCATCGGCCAGGCCCGTCAGGGCGGCATCCGCGGTCATGGCGTTCCTTCGGCTCGGGGGATCGTGCCTCCAGGATAGACAGGCTACGCAATATCCAGCGCTTGCAATTATAAAGCGTATGCAATTATTGTTTGCGCCTGTAAAGCTCTAAGGCAACATCCATGTGGAGGCTCCATGCCGCTCGCACTCCTCGCCCTGACCCTCGGGGCATTCGGGATCGGGACGACGGAATTCGTCGTCGTCGGTCTTCTGCCCGACATCGCGGGCACCTATTCGGTGTCCATCCCCACGGCAGGCCTGCTGGTCACCGGGTACGCGCTAGGCGTCGTGGTGGGTGCGCCGTTGATGACCGGCCTCGGCACCCGGGTGTCGCGCAAACGCATGCTGCTCGGCATGCTGACGCTGCTCGTTCTCGGCAACGTGCTCTCCGCGGTCGCACCCACCTTCGGGCTGATGCTCAGCGGACGGATCGTGGCGTCGCTCGCCCACGGCGCGTTCTTCGGTATCGGCGCGGTCGTCGCGGGGACGCTGGTCAGCGCCGACCGGCGTGCCGGTGCGATCGCGATCATGTTCACCGGTCTCACCGTCGCCACGATCGTGGGCGTGCCGCTCGGAACGCTGCTCGGTCAGCACTTCGGCTGGCGGCTGACCTTCTTGTTCGTCGCGCTGGTCGGGTTGGTCGGGCTGGTGGGAGTCGCGGCGTTGGTCCCGGAACAACCCGCCCCCGCGCGGACGCGCGGCTGCGCACCGAATTGGCGGTGTTCCGCAATCCCCAGGTGCTGCTGGCGATGGCGATGACGGTGCTCGGCTTCGGCGGCGTATTCGCAGCGATCACCTATCTGGCGCCGATGATGACCGAGGTCACCGGCTATGCGGAGAGTTCGGTCATCTGGCTGCTGGTGCTCTTCGGGCTCGGCTTCTTCGCGGGCAACCTGATCGGCGGCAAGTTCGCCGACCGCCACCTGATGCCGATGCTGTATCTCACCCTCGGCGGGCTCGCGATCGTGCTCGCGCTGTTCACCGTCACCGCGCACCACAAGGTGGCCGCCGCCGTCACAGTCGTGCTGATCGGCGCACTCGGCTTCGCGACCGTCCCGCCGCTACAGAAGCGCGTCCTCGACCACGCGGCGGGCGCGCCCACCCTGGCCTCCGCGGTCAATATCGGTGCGTTCAACCTCGGCAACGCCGTGTCGGCCTGGCTCGGTGGCGTCGTGATCGCAGCGGGTCTGGGCTACACCTCCCCCAACTGGGTCGGCGTGGGTTTGGTTCTGGTCGCGCTGGGTCTCGCGGTCCTGTCCGGATACCTCGAACGCCGCGACACCCCCGCCGTTGCGGCGGAGCCATCGGACGCGGTGCACGCATAGAAACATGCGAAGCGGCGGCCGCGCACTCGAGGGTGCACGGCCGCCGTGCCTATTCCACGGTGACGGATTTAGCCAGGTTGCGGGGCTTGTCGACGTCGTAACCTCGAGCCTGCGCCACCTCGGCGGCGAAGATCTGCAGCGGGACCGTCGACAGCAGCGGCTGGAAGAGAGTCGGCGCGCTGGGAATCTCGATGAGGTCGTCGGCGAACGGGCGAACCGTGTCGTCGCCTTCCTCGGCGATCACGATCGTGCGCGCCCCGCGCGCCTGGATCTCCCGGATATTGCTCAGCAACTTCGAGTGCAGCACCGCGCGACCCTTCGGCGACGGCATCACCACGATCACCGGGAGGCCGTCCTCGATCAGCGCGATCGGACCGTGCTTGAGCTCGCCCGCCGCGAATCCCTCGGCGTGCATATAGGCCAGCTCCTTGAGCTTGAGCGCGCCCTCCAACGCCACCGGGTAGCCGACGTGACGTCCCAGGAACAGCACGGTCGGCACCTGCGCGAGTTCCCGTGCGATGGTCCGCACCTGCGGCGCGGTCTCCAGCACGCGTTCCACCAGCTTCGGCATTGCCTCCAGTTCGGCGAACTCGCGGGCGACCTCGTCGGGGTACTTGGTGCCGCGCGCCTGCGCCAAGGCGAGCCCGACCAGGTAATTCGCGGTCACCTGGGCCAGGAACGCCTTGGTGGAGGCGACGCCGATCTCCGGCCCGGCCCTGGTGTAGAGCACCGCGTCGGACTCGCGGGGAATCTGCGCGCCGTTGGTGTTGCAGATCGCCAGGACGCGCGCCTTCTGCTCTTTCGCGTGGCGCACCGCCTCCAGCGTGTCGGCGGTCTCGCCGGACTGGGAGATCGCCACCACCAGCGTGGAGCGATCCAGCACCGGATCCCGGTAGCGGAATTCGCTGGCCAGCTCGACCTCGACGGGCAACCGCGTCCAGTGCTCGATGGCGTATTTGGCCAGCAGACCGGAGTGGTAGGCGCTTCCGCACGCGACGACGAACACCTTGTCGAAATCGCGCAGCTCCTGGTCGGCCAGACGCTGCTCGTCCAGCACGATCCGGCCCGCGCCGTCGCGATCGGTGCTGAAATGCCCCATCAGGGTGTCGGCGACCGCGGCGGGCTGCTCCTCGATCTCCTTGAGCATGAAGTAGTCGTGGCCGCCCTTCTCGGCCGCGGCAAGGTCCCAGTCGATCGTGAACGGGCGGGTGCGCGAACTCGCGTCCTCGCCGGTGAAATCGGTCACCCGGTAGCTGTCCAGGTTGATCACGACAGCTTGGTCCTGACCGAGCTCGACCGCCTCCCTGGTGTGCTCGATGAACGCCGTGACATCCGAGGCGATGAACATCTCGCCCTTGCCCACGCCCACCACCAGCGGCGTGGAACGGCGCGCGGCCACGATCGTGTCCGGGTGATCGGCGTGCGTGAAGACCAGGGTGAACGCGCCCTCCAGACGGCGCAGCACGGCCAGCGCGCTGGCCGCGAAGTCACCGGCGGTCGGGCCGTTCGCATACGCGCGGGCCACCAGGTGCACGGCTACCTCGGTGTCGGTGTCGCTGCTCAGCTCGACCCCGGCGTCCTCCAGTTCGCGGCGCAGCGGAGCGAAGTTCTCGATGATGCCGTTGTGCACCACCGCGACCTTGCCGCTGTCGTCCCGATGCGGGTGCGCGTTGCGGTCGGTCGGCGCGCCGTGCGTCGCCCAGCGGGTGTGCCCCATGCCCGTGGTGCCCACGAAGCGGTCGATGCCGGTTTGCGACAGCTGGGCCTCCAGGTTGGCCAGGCGACCCGCCTTGCGTTCCACCGCCAGCGCGCCCGCGCCGTCCAGGATCGCCACACCCGCGGAGTCGTAACCGCGATATTCCATGCGGCGCAACGCGTCAACGACGACGCCGAGCGCGTCTCGGTACCCGACGTACCCCACGATTCCGCACATGGCTCACCACACTACTTATCGGATAACGTTCACGTCGTGTCGGCGTCTGTGAAATCGCTACTGAGCACCCTGACCAGCCGGGGCCCGCACCGCGTGTTGCGCGGCAATCTGGCCATCGCCGGCCAGCCGGGGGTGGTGTTCACCCCCGAGTCCGGGCGGAATCTACCTGCCGTCGCCTTCGGGCACGGCTGGCTGACCGCGGCGGGGCACTACCGCACCCTGCTGGAACACCTCGCTTCGTGGGGAATTGTGGCCGCCGCCCCGGACACCGAGCGCGGGCCGATCCCGTCACATCTGGGGCTGGCCGCCGACTTGCTGACCACGCTCGACATCTGCACCGGCGTGCGGCTCGGCGACGGCGAGATCAGCGTGCACCCGGAGCGTCTCGCCCTGGCCGGACACGGCATGGGCGCGGGCGCCGCCGTCATCGCCGCCGGACGCCGCGACGTCGCCACCGTCGTGGCGCTGTTCCCCGCGCCGACGTCGCCGGCCGCCGAAGCCGTCGCGCCCGAGCTCGACGTTCCGGCGTTGATCCTGGCCGGCGCGACCGACATCACCTCGGTCAGCTCCAACGCCATCCCGCTGACCACCGCGTGGGGTGGTCCCGCGATCCTGCGCGCCGTCGACAAGGCCTCGCACAACGGCATCATCGAGGGCCGGCGCGTCCTCGCCGCCATCGGCGCGGGCAAGCACGAATCGAAGACCGCGCGCATCACCCGCGCCCTGCTGGCCGGATACCTGCTCGCCACGCTGACGGGCGACAAGACCTACCGTCCCTTCGCCGAGCCCGACGAGGTCATCCCGCACACCACGGTCATCGACCCCGAAGCGCCGCAGGAGAAGGAGCCGCCGAAGCTGAAGGTCGGCCAGTTGGCCGCGCTGCTGCGACGGTAGCCGACTCACCGGTGTCCGGAGCGCCGGTCAGATCAGCCAGCTCTTGCGTTGGTAGAACTTGGCCTCCTCGTCCTCCTCGTCGACCGGCGCGACCGTCTGATTGGCTCGCCGGGCGGCCATCGATCGCGCGACGGCCTCGCGCTGCTCCCGCGCTTCGTCCTCCAACCGTCGCTGCGCCTCCGCCTCGGCGGCGGCCTTGTCCAGTTCGGCGGCGTGCGTCGCCCAGAACTGGTCCATGTCCGCGGTCAAGCGATCGGCGAACTCTCGGCCGGTCGCCGCGGTCTGCTCGTTGATCGCCTGGATCTCGTCGAGCAGCAGAGACATGCGGCGCTGATTCTCGGCGGCGAGTTGCCTCGCTTCCTCGGCGTAATTCACCACGCGGCGCCTCCTCGCTCCTCCGACGTGGCGGTACCGGTCGCGGCCGCGCTCACAGCGGACCAGCCTCGGCGAAGTCCGCTCCCAGCGGTCCGGCTTCGGCGAGTTCCGCGCCGCTGTCCACCGGGGTGTCGGGTTCCGGCTCGCCTTGCTCCGGCAGCGGCTTCGGGTAGTGCTCGCCGTCTTCTTCGCGGCGGGTGCTCGGCGGGGTCGCGCTCGGCAGACCGGGCCGACCTGTTTCGGTCTCCGGGGCCGGGTCGGGCAATTTCTGCTTCTCCTGAGCCTCCGGCTCCGGAACCTCAGGCGCCGAAGCCTCAGGCGCCGAAGCCTCAGGCGCCGGAGGCTGTGCGTTCTCCGCTTTCGGATCGGTGGTCGAGATGATCGGCATCCCGTGCTCGTTCAGCTCGACGGTGAACTCCTGTTCTTCGCCGGTGGCGTCGGAGAGGAGGAGTTTCAACCGGCCGTCCGGCCCCATCTCGAACTTCACATGCTTTCCGCCGATATCGAATTCGGCCTTCGGCGCCACTTTCTCGTTCTCGGCTTCTTCGTTTTCGACGTCGGCCTCGGCGTTCTTCGGATCGACGCTCTGCATGAGCTTTTCGACCGCGTCATCGACCCCGCTTTTGATCGTGCCGCTCAGCGCGGACAGCCCCTGGGTGACCGCCTGGCCGAGACCCGTTGCCAGGGGGGAGAACTCCCTGGCCACCTGGCTGATCGCCGCCAACCCGTCCAGCGACGGCGTCCTGAGCGCCGGGGTGGTCGGGTTGCTGGGCGTGGTCGGAGTAGTGGGTGTGGTCGGTGTGGTCGACGTGGGTACGCTGCTGGGTGTGGTACTCGCCGGGGTCGTGGTGGCGGGTGTCCCAGGCGGCCCCGGGGCAGCCGTGTTCGTGGGATTGTCCTGGCTCACAAGAGCATCCGGCTGGGGGGTGGCCGGTCCTTCCGGGCGGGGGTAGGCCTGCTCGGATACCTGCGCCATCGCATCGGTCAGGTTCTTGTACTGGTCCTTGAACAGACGATCGACCTCGGCGCAGACATCGACATACGACGCCAGTTTTCGATCGAAATCCGGTTTGAAGGTCTTGGTCAGCCACTCGTCGGTGACGCTGCGGACCCGGTCGCCGTACGCGCCGGTGAGCAGATTCTTGCTGTCGGAATTGATGAAGCCGAGAACGCTTTTGTTGATCTGGTCCTCCGGCACGGCGAGCGCGGGGAAGATGCGGCCGAGTTCGCGCACCTGGTCGGCGTCGATCCACTCCCGCGCATTGTGCACGTCGACAATGACTTTCACGTCTTCGGGAGTCTTACCGTCGACCTTGACGACTTTGCTGCCGCCCACCGGGCCCTCCAGCAACTCACGGGTGGCGAACGCCTTCGCGGCGACCGCCGAGCGCAACGAACCGGCCATATCCGCGATCACGGTCATGGCCGCCCGGGCGTGCTGCCGGTCCTCGTCGGCAAGGACCGACTGTTTGCCGAGCATGTCGAGCGCGGTGGCGGCCGCCGTTCCCTGCCACAACTCGGGCAACCTGCGGTTGTAGCCCTGCTGCGCGTCCCATTGCCGATCGACCTCGGCCAGAGCGACTTTCAGCGCCTCGCCCGCCTGCTCCAGCTTCTCCACCCGCATGCCGCGCTGCTCGTCGTACATCGCCAGCAGCTTGTCGACGTTCCCGCGCCCCCCGTCGCCGCCGAACGCCGCCTCGTACAGCGGCATGAACTCGATCCAGTACTGCAGGCCCGCGCTGCCCTCGTCCAAGAGGGTGTCGATCGCCTTGCCCTGCCACGAAATCGTCATGATTCCGACTCCTCGAATGTGTGGCGTCGCTGGTGCGAACACTTGTCATTCGGCGGTTTCATGTCTTGTTCGTCTCGGAGGCGCGTTGCTGGTCGGTCTCGGCGTATGCCACTACGGCGGCGCCGAGCGCGTCGGCGGTCGCGGTGGTGGCGTCGCTCCAATTCCGCAGCCATGCGCTGATTCGGTCCAGCCCCTGATGAACCGCCGTTCCCTGCGGCGCGTAGTTGCGGCCCGCCTCGCCGGCGATGCCGAACCGGTGATCGGCGACCCGCACGGCTTGGTCGCGGACGGCGTCCGCCGATCTCCGGTAGTCGCTGCCCAGCGCACCGAGCTCCCCCGTCCGGACACCGACCATCTCCGACCCGCCCACGATTCCCCTCCATCCTCGTAGTGTCATTGCGCCGACGCGAATCTCGTTCGCGCCTGATTCCGCCGTACTTCCTTCGACGCAACACGCCGACACCCGGTTCCCCCGAATTTCGCGCCGGCGGCACAACGATCACGGCGGCCGAACCGCTCGTGTCGGATCGTTGGACGTGGGCGCGTCCGAATCGGTTCCTCCGCTGCCGGTTCGGCTAGCCGCCGATCCGGCCATGATCGGTGCGAACCCACTCGGAGGTGCCGTCGGGGTGGCGGTGGAATTCCCATGCGGCGTAGTCGCCGTCCTTCTCCACCACGGTGACGTGGTCGGCGAAGCCGTCGTGGTCGTAGTCGGTCCAGACGTGCATCGCCTCCTCGCCCGTCGTGGTGATGGTGTCGAGGGTGCCGTCGCCGTCGATGTCCTGGGTCGGGTGATGCAGTTCGATCGCACCCAATCCACCGAGCGACGAGGACGCGTCGATGCCGGGTATATCCAGACCGGGGAATTCCGAGGTGATCATGACTCCTCCTCAGCAGGACTCGTACGGTGCCGCACAAGCGGCATCATCCCATCCTGACAGCCGAGCGGGCTCGGCGCAGCCTTCCAGCTCACTTCTTCGGCATCACCAGCCACAGTACGAGGTAGAGGATGAACTGCGGACCGGGCAGCAGGCACGACACCACGAACAGCAGACGGACGACGTTGGCATTCCAGCCGAGGTAGTCGGCGATGCCACCGCAGACGCCTGCGATCCACTTGTCGTGGGCGGAACGGGCGAAACGGCGGGTGGGGACGGTCATTGGTCTTCCCTCTCTGGCGGTGATCGCTACGACCTCCACTGTCCTCGCCGCCGCAGGCCGCGCCATCGGCCCGGCGGGCGATACCGACCCTGATTTCTCCCGGGGGCCGACCTCAGGGTGCGACCCTGAGCACGGCAGACTCGTGCTGGTGAGCACCACTCTGCATGCCCGCGGCCTGTCGGCCGGTCACGGCGAGCGCACGCTGTTCGCCGACCTCGATCTGACCCTCGCGCCGGGCGACGTGATCGGCCTGGTCGGCGTGAACGGCGCGGGTAAGTCGACGCTGCTGCGCATGCTCGCCGAGCGGCAGGCGCCGACGGGCAGCATCACGCTCAGTCCGCCGGACGCGACGGTCGGTTACCTGGCGCAGGAGGCGCAGCGTGTCGCGGGTGAGACCGTCTTCGATTTCCTCAGTCGCCGAACGGGAGTCACCGCGGCCCAGCGGACGATGGACGCCGCGGCCGAGCGACTCGCCGGAGGCGGGCCGGACGAGTACTCCCCCGCGCTGGATCGCTGGCTGGCTCTCGGCGGCGCCGACTTGGACCAGCGCGCCCACGAGGTGGCCGCCGACCTCGGCCTCGCCGACAGCCTGCCGAGCGGCCTGGACACGCCGATGACCGGTTTGTCCGGTGGCCAGGCCGCACGCGCCGGGCTGGCCTCGGTCCTGCTGTCGCGCTTCGACATCCTGCTGCTGGACGAGCCGACCAACGACCTGGACCTGGACGGCCTGGCCCGGCTGGAGCGGTTCGTCGCGGGCGTGCGGGTGCCGCTGATGGTGATCAGCCACGATCGGGAATTCCTGGCGCGCACCGTGAATCGCATCGTGGAGCTGGACCTCGCCCAGCAACAGGTGGGGCAGTACGACGGCGGTTACGAGTCGTATCTGATGGAGCGCGAGATCGCTCGGCAGCACGCGCGCGAGTCCTACGAGGAGTACGCCGACACCAGAGCGAGCCTGGAGGCCCGCGCGCAGATGCAGCGCAACTGGCTCGAGCACGGCGTCCGCAACGCACGCCGTAAGGCGCGTGATCCCAGGAAGCTGGATTCGGACAAGGCAGGCCGCAAGATGCGGGCCGAATCGACCGAGAAGCAAGCCGCCAAAGCCAGGCAGACCCAGCGCCGCATCGAACGATTGGAGGCAGTGGAGGAGCCGCGTAAGGAGTGGGAGCTGCGCATGAGCATCGCCACGGCCCCGCGCAGCGGCTCGGTGGTGGCGACGCTGTCCCAGGCGAGGGTCAACCGCGGCGACTTCACGCTGGGACCGATCACCACCCAGGTCGACTGGGCGGATCGCATCGTGCTCACCGGGGCGAACGGCTCCGGAAAGTCCACCTTGCTGGCGTTGCTGCTGGGTAAGCTCCGGCCGGACAGCGGGACCGCGAGCCTGGGCTCCGGTGTCGAGATCGGGGAGGTGGACCAGGCACGCGAACTTTTCCGCGGAACCGCCGCCCTGGCCGACACATTCGGGGCCGCGGTACCCGACCTGCCGGAGGCGGAAGTGCGGACACTGCTGGCCAAATTCGGTCTGCGCGGCCCGCACGTGCTGCGGCCGTGCGACACCCTCTCCCCCGGTGAACGCACCCGCGCCGCCCTCGCACTGCTCCAAGCCCGCGGGGTGAACCTGCTCGTGCTGGACGAGCCGACCAACCACTTGGACCTTCTCGCCATCGAACAGCTGGAGCAGGCCGTCGAATCGTTCACCGGCACACTCCTGCTCGTCACCCACGACCGCCGCATGCTCGACACCGTCCGCGCGACCCGTCGCTGGCACATAGCTGCCGGCGTACTCACCGAGACGCACTGACACCCGGCGCAGGAATGCTCGAGCGACAACCGTAGACAGCTCGCGTCCGAGTCACCGCGACATCGGCGACGAACGACCGCACCGATACTCACCGCAAGCCACGCGCACCATGGCGTGAGCTCGAACGCCGCCGCGCCCAGCGCACCGCGATTCCGGTTTCGAGCGAAGCGAGACCGAACACCCAGCGCCGAAGGCGCCGCCGAAATCACACAGCCGCTACCCGTTTGGCGAGATCGTCCGCCAGCTGCCGCGCCTGTGCCGGATCGGTGGCCTCCACCATCACCCGCACCAGCTCCTCGGTGCCGCTGGGGCGCAGCAGTACTCGCCCGGAGTCGCCGAGCGTCCGCTCCGCCTCCAGCACCGCTTCCCGCACCTCCGGTGCGCGCGCGACCACGGCTTTGTCGCTGACCGGCACGTTCACCAGGATCTGCGGCACGGTTTGCAGCACACTCGCCAGGTCGGCCAGAGTGCGCCGGGACTGCGCCATCCGGGCCATCAGGCGCAGGCCGGTCAGGATGCCGTCGCCGGTGGTGCCATGGCGGGGGAACACCACATGCCCCGACTGCTCGCCACCCAGCGTGTAGCCGCCGCGCCGCAACTCCTCGAGCACGTAACGGTCGCCGACCGCGGTGGTGCGCAAGGTGATTCCGGCCGCGCGCATGGCGATGTGCAGGCCGAGGTTGCTCATCACGGTGGCGACCAGGGTGTTTTCGGCCAGCTCGCCCGCCTCGTGCATGGCCAGCGCCAGGATGGCCAGAATCGCGTCACCGTCGACCACGTTGCCGTAGGCGTCGACGGCCAGGCAGCGGTCGGCGTCGCCGTCATGCGCCAGGCCCAGGTCTGCCCCGTGCTCCACTACCGCCGCCCGCACCTGGTCGAGATGGGTCGAGCCGCAGCCGTCGTTGATGTTCAGCCCGTCGGGTTCGGCGTTGATGGCGATCACTGTCGCTCCCGCCTCGCGATACGCGGCGGGCCCCACCTCGGCGGCGGCGCCGTGCGCGCAGTCGACCACGACGGTCAGCCCGGACAGGTCCTGGCCGGTCGCCTCCACCAGGTGCTCCACGTAACGCTCGTGGGTGCCCGCGAGGCTGTACTGGTCCGGGATGACCAGCCCGTGATCCCGCGCGCCCGCCGCGCTGCGCACCCGTCCGATACCGGCGCCGGTCGGGCGGAACGGGGTGTCCGCGGCGACGAGCGCCTCGATCCGGTCCTCGATCGCGTCGTCGAGTTTGTGCCCGCCCGCGGCGAAGATCTTGATGCCGTTGTCCGGCATGGGGTTGTGCGAGGCGGAGATCATCACGCCGAGACAGGCATCGTACAGACCGGTGAGGTAGGCGACGGCCGGCGTCGGCAGCACTCCCACCGAGAGCACGTCCACGCCCGCCGCGGTCAGGCCGGCGGTCACCGCGGCCTCGAGCATCTCTCCGCTGGCCCGGGGATCGCGGCCGACCACCGCGAGCGCACGCTTCTTGCCCCGGCTCAGGATCTGCGCGGCCGCTCCGGAAACGCGCAGCGCGAACTCCGGACTCAGCGACTCGTTGGCAAGCCCGCGGACTCCGTCGGTGCCGAACAACCGTCCCATACCTCGCCCCTCATTGGTGATCCGTGACGTGAGCGTCGGCCCTGGGAGGCACCGGACTGTGCACCATGCAAGCCCCACGCACGCCACATCTTCATACAGCGCGAGAGCAGGCGACCAGCTGTTCGCTGGAAGCCTGCTCTCGTACAGCTGCCGCGTCGACCGTACCGCCTCCGGCACCGCGAGGGCGCCGGATGCGGAGGGCCGACGATGCCGAAATCAGCGCTTCGAGTACTGCGGCGCCTTGCGCGCCTTCTTCAGACCGTACTTCTTACGCTCGGTGGCACGCGGGTCACGAGTCAGGAAGCCGGCCCGCTTGAGGGCGGGACGATCGTCCGGGGTGACCTCGATCAGCGCGCGGGCGATGGCCAGCCGCAGGGCGCCTGCCTGGCCGGACGGGCCGCCGCCGACCAGGCGGGCGTGCACGTCGAAGTTCTCGGTGCGCTCGACGGTCACCAGCGGCGACTTGACCAGCTGCTGGTGCACCTTGTTCGGGAAGTAGTCCTCGATGGTGCGGCCGTTGAGCACGAAGTTGCCGGAGCCGGGCAGCAGGCGCACGCGCACGACGGCCTCCTTGCGGCGGCCGACGGTCTGCACCGGGCGGTCGATCACGACCGGAGCGTAGGTCTCGGAAGAGTCCGAAGCCTCGGAGTCCTCGTAACCCGCACCGTCCTCGACGGGCTCGGCAGCGTCGAATTCCTCGACGAAGTCCTCGTTGAATTCCTCGGGAGCGGTCACTGGGCCACCTGCTTGATCTCGAACGGAATGGGCTGCTGAGCGGCGTGCGGGTGCGTGGGGCCGGCGTAGACCTTCAGCTTGCCCGCGATGGCGTTACCGAGCTTGTTCTTCGGGATCATGCCCTTGACGGCCTTCTCCACGAGCCGATCGGGACGGGTCTCCAACACCTGACCGACGGTCCGCGACTTGAGGCCGCCCGGGTGCCCGGAGTGGTGGTGGATCAGCTTGTCCTGCCGCTTGTTGCCGCTGATGGCGACCTTGTCGGCATTGATGATGATGACGAAATCGCCACCATCGACGTGCGGGGCGTAGGTCGGCTTCGTCTTGCCACGCAGCAGATTCGCTGCCTGGACGGCGAGACGGCCGAGCACTACGTCAGTGGCGTCGATGACGTACCACTTACGGGTCACGTCACCCGCCTTGGGGCTGTACGTAGGCACAGTGCTTCCCTGTCTGTCGTCGGTGTTGCCAGCCGAGCGTGCGGTCGAGAGTGTTCCCGGCGGCCGGTGGAGACCCGGGGCTCGGTGGACGCTCGGGCGATCCACCAGGGATCGACCGGACGTTCCACACGCCAACGAGCCACGATACCAGTGGGGTATCGCGGGAAGAAATCGCGTCAGATTTCGATCGGCGGACCGAAGTCCATGGCTCCGGGCGGGCCGGGGACCAGGTAACGCAGGGTGTCGACGTCCGGCCGCCCGCACTCGGCGACGCTTTCGTGGCCTTCGGGCCCGTTCCCCCGCGCTGTGGTGACTCCCGGTCTGGGCTTGGTGATCGCGTAGGGGACGCTCGGACACGCGACCGGCTCGGCCGCACCGTCGGCGGCCATCTCCTCCGCGACCACCGATCCCGTGTCCCCCACGACCTGCCGCGCGGTCAGCTCGACCCGATCGCCTCCGGACGGAAGCGCGACCACGGCCAGTGCCACTGCCCCGGCGACGGTGTTCGCTCCGAACAAATTGCCCTTCATCTTGTTCCAGAGCTTGCCCTTGCGGTGCCGATCGTCCGCATCGGACTCCGGGTCCTGCCAGGCGTCCTGGCGCTGTCCGCCGTGTAACGGCTCCGGTGCGCCCGAGTAGGGCGGCTGCGGGCCCAGCGGCGGCACCGGCCCACCGGGCAGCGGCCCCGACGGCGGGCCCGCGAGGTCGCCCTGCGGACGCCCGGTCTGCTGCTCGTCGGGCGCGCTCGGCGGCCGGGTGAAGCGACTGCCCAGCTCGGCGAGGTTCGGCGGGAGACCCCGCGGCGCCTCGTCGTGCTGGGTCGGGTATCCCGGCCCGTACTGGACGCCGGGCACCGGCCCGGTCGATCGCTGTCCGGCGTCCGCGGGTTGCGGCGGCGCGGGGTACTCGGCCTGGGGCCGCGCGTCCACCGGGCGCTGCGGGACAGGCTCGGCATGCCTGCCCGCCGGCTCGGGCTCCTCGGCTTCGGTGTCGCTGACCAGCAGGTGCGCCGCGCCGAGCACGAGCGCGTGCATCGGATGGTCGGCCACGTGCAGCCGGTGGCCGAGATGGTTCTGGAAAGCCAGGCGCAACGCGTCGTTGAAGCGCACGTTGCCCGACAGCAGGACCGTCGAGGTGTCCGCGCCGATCGAACGCGCAGCGGCCATCACCTCGATCACCACGTCGTCCGCCGACCTGGCATCGCGCATGGCCTCCGCGTCGACCGGAACGTCGACCGACTCGGTGGGCTGCTCGTCGTCGCCGTGCACCGCGACCACCAGCATGCTGCGGCCGTCCGAGTACACGCCCGTCGCGCCGATGCCGTGCGGCATGGAGCGGTCCGGCGGGTGCACCAGTCCGAGCGCTCGGACGTAGCCGGACAGCGCGACGCTCTCCGGCAGCGGCTCCACCATCACGTCGAGCTGTTCCACCATCGAGGCGTATACCTCGACCTTCTCCTCCGGCCAGTTGTCCGGGAAGGGCAGCGCCACCAGGTCCGGTTTGCCGCGCAAGTGTTTGCCGATCTCCGCGAGCGGGTTGTACATGCGCGCGCGGAAGACCAGCTCCGCGGGCCACGTCGCGCCCGCGACCACGATCTGCGGATGTCCGAGGATGTCGCGCACGTCGGCGATCGCCATTCCGAGATCCGGCCTGTTGCGTTCCACGCCCGCCGTATGCAACCGGCCCGACGAATCCGCCAGCAGATAGGCCGGCGGCGTCCACATACCCTCCACCTGCACCGGGCGGATGGGGATGCCACCGCCACCGGCCGCCACAGACACCACATCCCAGCCGAGATGCACTGCCCCTACTCGCACCGTCACAGGCATAAGTGTGCCCGGTTCGCGGCCGAGATGCTCGTCGTTGCCCTCCCGCGCCGCTCGGAGCCGCTTTCGCGCACCGGGGCGCCCGCGAACGCTCGAAGCCGCGTCACGCCGCCGACTTCTTCAGTCGCAAGCGGCGCCAGGTGAGGACCGCCAGTACCACGGTGATCAACAGCAGCACGCCCGCGTCCAGCGCCCAGATCTCCGGTTTGTGCTGCCAGAGCGTGTCGGGCTGCGCGTTCAGGAACAACTCACGGACGTTCACCGTCGACGCACCGGCCGCGTAGCCCCAGCGCGCCGGGAACAGCCAGGACACCTGCTCCAGCACGATGCGGCCGGTGACCGGGATCAGACCGCCCGCCATCACCAGCTGGCACATGATGGCCACCACCAGCAACGGCATCACCTGCTCGTTCGACTTCGCCAGCGACGAGAGCAACAGGCCGAGGACCACGCAGCAGATCGCGGTCAGCGCGATGTCGATGTACAGCTCCGCGCTGCCGGAGGCCAGCACCGCCCCCTCTCCAGGACGCTTCTTGCCCGCGAGCACGATGCCGACCAGCACCGCTGATTGCAGCAGCGCGGTCAGGCTGAACACGGCGATCTTAGCCATCAGGTACGCCGAAGGCAGCAGCCCGACAGCGCGTTCGCGGTGGAAGATGGTCCGTTCGCCGACCAGGTCGCGCACTGTGAGCGTGGAGCCCATGAAGCAGGCGCCCAGAATGAGCACCACCAGTAGCTGCTGCGTCTCACTGCCGCCCTCCGGCACGAATGTGCCGTCCGGCAGCGCTTTCAACGCGCCGCGTTGGAAACCGTTCTTCCCCGGCACCACCAGCGAGAGCGCACCGAGGATGAACGGCAGGATCACGAGGAACGTGAGATAACCGCGGTCGGCCAGGATCAGCCGGATCTGACGGCGCGCCAGGGTCGAGAACTGCTTTCCGCGACTGGACTGCGGTGGACTGCCCGCGGACCCGTACGGCTGCGGAGGCGGCGGAGGCGGCGGTGCGAACGCCTGCCGGGAGCGATAGGCCGCGAACGCCTGATCCGGGTTGGCCGCGACGTTGGCGAAGATCTCCGCCCAGTCGCTGGTGCCGAGCGCCGCGCCGACACCGGCCGGGTTGCCGCAGTAGGCGGTCTTGCCGCCGGGGGCCAGCAGCAGCACCTGGTCGCACATGTCCAGGTGCGCCACCGAGTGGGTCACCACGATCACCACGCGGCCGGCGTCGGCCAGCTCGCGCAGCATCACCATGACCTGGCGGTCCAGTGCCGGATCGAGGCCGGAGGTCGGTTCGTCCAAGATCAGCAGCGACGGGCCGGTCAGCAACTCCAGCGCCACCGAAGCGCGTTTGCGCTGACCGCCGGAAAGGCGGTCGACCCTGGTGTCGGCGTGCTCGGTGAGCGAAAGCTCCTGCAATACACCGTCGATGACCTTCTGCCGGTCCTGCTTGCTGTTGTCCCGGGGCAGCCGCAGCTCGGCCGCGAAACCGAGCGCCTGGCGCACCGTGAGCTGGCGGTGCAGCACGTCGTCCTGCGGCACCATGCCGATGCGGGAACGCAGCGCCTCGTACTCGGCGTGCAGGTTGCGCCCCTCGAAGGTGACCACGCCGCCCGAGGGCCGGGTGGTGCCTGCGATCAGGCGCGACAGCGTCGACTTGCCCGCACCGGAGGGCCCGATCAGCGCGGTCAGCGTCCCGCGACTGGCCGACATGTTCACGTCGACGAGCAGTTGCTTGTTGCCCTCGACGGTGAAGCCGACCCCGTGCACCGCGAGGCCCTGCTCGGCGACCGGCTTCTGCCGGTGCACCAATGTGCCCTGCTGGACGACGAAGTCGACGTTGCCGACGGTGATGATGTCCCGTTCGCGCAGCACCACCCGCTGCTGGCGGTGGCCGTTGACGAACGTGCCGTTGGCCGAACCGAGGTCCTCGATGGTGAGCCCCTCGGCGGAGGCGACCAGACGGGCGTGCTTGCGCGAGGCCAGCGGATCGTTGACGACGATCTGGTTGTCGGTGGTGCGGCCGATGCTCAGCCCGGTCTGCGGGATCCGGTCGGCGCGGGCGATGGGCGCCGTGGCGGCCCTGGCCCGGACCGGCGGCATGTTCGAGGTCTCGGCCCTGGTCGTCATGTTGACGTTCAGCGCGGGCGCGGGCGTGTCCTGCGGCGGGGAATAGTGCGGACGCTGGAACTGCTGCGCGGGTCGCCGGACCGCCTGCGGCGGCGGACCGGGCTGCGCCTGGGGCGCCTGCTGCGGGGGTCGCACCGAAGGCCGGTGCGGTGGTTGCGGGCTCGCCGGCAGCAGATGCAACAGCGGACCGCTGATGGCGTCACCGAGCCGGACCTGGGTTGGCCGGTCGATCGACACCGGCTGGGTCAGCCTGCGCGCGTCGACGAACACCCCGTTGGTGCTCCTGTTGTCGGTCAACACCCAGGCGCTGCCCTGCCAGGCCAGCGTCGCGTGCACACGAGAAACGAGCGGGCTGTCGACGAACAGCGTCACCTCCGGCGCGCGGCCCATCGTGACCTGCTGGCTCGAATCGAATACTCGTTCGTTTCCATCATGGCGCACGGTGATGGTCTGCGCCCCCGGTGAAGACATGCAGCGGATACTATTCCATCACCCGGACATCGGCGGTGCCCCCGATGCGCCAATTGCCGCGATCCGGCGACGTGAACGCTGTACCGGTCGACGAGGGGGAACCTTGCCGAGAGTGGGAGCGACCTCGCTGGTCGCGGCGCTGCTGGGTGTTCTGATACTGGCCGGGGGCTGCACCCGAGTGGTCGACGGCCGCGCCGTATCCGTCTACGACGATCCGTTCAAGGTCGCCGGACTGCCGACCACGAGCGGACCCAGCGGACCGCGCACCGGCGTCCCGGACAGCCCACTGACCGCGACGAATGGCGACGGCGGGGCCGTGGACACGCTGGCGCTCAACGCCGTCGACGACATCCAGACCTACTGGCGCGGCGAGTTCGGCAAGGAATTCCAAGGCGAGTTCAAGCCGGTGGAGAAGCTGCTGTCGTGGAGCGCGAAGGCTGGGCGCAGCGAGGCGGTCGAGTTCTGCAAGGAGACCACCTACCGCTTGGTGAACGCCGCCTACTGCCGCTTGGACAATTCCATCGGCTGGGATCGGTCGGTGCTGCTTCCCACCATGGAGGAGGCCTTCGGCAAGATGGCCGTGGTGATGGTGCTCGCGCACGAGTACGGGCACGCGGTGCAGACCATGGCCAAGATCGTCGGGCCGAAGGACCCGGTGATCGTCAAAGAGCAGCAGGCGGACTGCTTCGCGGGGGCGTTCATGCGGCACGTCGCCGAAGGCAAGGCCCGGCACTTCACGATCAACACCTCCGACGGCCTGAACTCGGTGCTCGCCGCCACCGTCGCCATCCGCGACTCCGACCCCGACGACCCGGAGAGCGTGCACGGCTCGGCCTTCGAACGCGTCACCGCGGTGCAGATCGGTTTCACCGACGGCCCCAAGGGGTGCAAGGGCATCGACCAGGACGAGATCGACCAGCGCCGCGCGAACCTGCCCCAGAGTTTCAGCGACGACCAAGGGCACGGCGAATTCCCGATCACCAAGGAAAGCCTGATCGAACTCACCAAAGCGCTCGAGTTCATTCTGCCGGTCGATCACGAGCCGACCTACGACTACTCCCGAGCGAAGATCGAATGCCGCAACGGCGTGGTCACCGAACCGGTGTCGTACTGCCCCGCGAAGAACACGATCGCCGCGGACATTCCCGGGCTCGCCGAGCGGGGTACCTCGAACTCCGGCGAGGACGACCCGCTGCCGCTCAAAGTGACCGGCGACTACAACGGCTACATCGTGTTCATCTCCCGATATACCCTGGCCGTCCAGCAGAGCCGCGGCCAGAGCCTGGTGGGCGCCAAGACCGGACTGCGCGCGGCTTGTCTGTCCGGAGTGGTCACCGGCAAGCTCGCCGAATCCGGCCGACCGGTGAGTCAGGGCGATATCAAGCTCGCCGCAGGCGATCTGGACGAGGCGGTATCGGGTCTGCTCACCGACGGCTTGGCCGCGAGCGACGCCCAAGGCAGGACCGTTCCCAGTGGTTTCTCCCGGGTCGAGGCCTTCCGCGCGGGCGTCCTGAACGGCGAGAGCATCTGCGCCGCACGCTATGCCTAGCGCGCTCAGCGGCCGAACGGCGGCGGCGCGGCCAGTTCGAAGCGCAGCACCCGGTTGCCGAGCATGATCTCGGTGCCCGGTAGCAGCACCGTGGACTGGTTCGCCGCCAGGCGCATCCAATCGCGGTAGCCCGGCAGCCGGGTCCGGGTGCCGTTGGTCGAACCGCAGTCCACCACCATCACGTCCCAGTTCACCAAGCGGATCTCCGCGTGGGCCCGGGACATGCCGCCGGAGGCGTCGTCGACGCGCAGCGGGACGAGTCCGCTCTCCGCGGCGGGGGAACGCTCCGGATCGCGCCCGATCACCGCGTCCGCGGCGAGCATGTAGGTCATGCCGTCGTCGAGGATCAGCATGCCCAGCGGCGGGCGGACAACTTCGATCAGCGCCTGCGTCTGGTCCACCGGCATCCCGCACACGGTGCAGAACGCCGCCCGCGGATCGCTGGGATGCGCTCGCGCGCACTTGAATCCCATGACTTTGACGGTGAGCGCGGTGGCTTTCGCGGTGGCCTCCAGCCTGCGCCGCAGTTGCGGATCCGGCTGCGGCGCGGGGTTGGTGCCACCCACCTGGGTGGGCGCGTGGTGCGGATCGATCGGCGGCTGCTCGGCCTCCGCGTCGAGCATCGCGGTCGACGGCGCGGTCGGGTACCGCGGTTGGCCGAGCACGTGCCGCGGCTCCGGCTCGGGCCGGTGCTGCCGTTCCGATGCGGTGAGCTCGGGTTCGATGCGCGCCGTCGGCAGCGGCGGCGACTCCGGGCGGCGATGCGTGCCCGCTGGACGCGACGCGTGGCTGTTCGCGGGCATACCGGCGCGGGAACCCTCCGACCAGACGATCGCGCCGCCCGCCTGCGCGATGCCCTCGACCAGCCAGCCGATGCCGCGCTCCGGCGGCAGATCCGGGATGCGGCCCTTCCCGTCGTCGACGAACAACGCCGCCGCCCGCGCGGGAATCGCGGCGACCCGGTCCACCGTGAAGGCCGCGTCGCTGCCGCGATACCGCTCGACGGCGCCGTCACCGGCCAGCACGGCGGTGACCGCTCCGTGCAAGAAGATCGCCAAGCCCCCGTTCTCGGCGAGCGAGAGGATGCCGAAGTCGATCGGTTCCCCCGGGCTGATCCGCTCGGCGTGTTTCATCAGCCAGCGCGTGGCCTGCCGGGCCACCAGGGCTCCGGGACCGTCCGGTTCCCGATCGGTCGCCTCGCGCACCAGTTCGGCCAGCGATTCGACAGCGACGACGGCGGGCGAGTCCTGCGTCGGCCTGCCCGGCCTGCGGTGCGCGACGACTACGACCGCCCCCGCGACCCTGGCCACGGCGTGGCTGCCTACGACGACTTCGACCTGCCGATCCTTCAACGGTATCGGCCTCCACCGGGGGTGCAGTGCAAGGTCGTCGCCACACCCACAAGGGTATGGCAATACGAACACCACCGGTCCCCCTCCCCGTCGTCCGTCGGGTAACTTCAGTGTCAGTAACGGGAGGAACGAGGGGCCTGAGATGGTTCGGACGCAACGCATCGCGCTCACCGCGTCTTGCCTGACACTGGCGGGGATGCTGGCCGGTTGCGCAGGCGTGCAGGGAACGCCGACCGCGGGCGAGATCGATGTACGCGCGCTGGAAGTCGGCACCTATCCAATCGACAAGCACGACTACAGCCAGGACTCCGGCGGCAAGGGCGCGCTGTTGGAAGGCATGCGGATGTCCGATGCCGTGGTCCCGACCGTGCGCATCGACCCAATGCTGAAGTTCGGGCGCGGCAGCACCGTCGTGACCGACGCCGAGCAGGCGCTGAACTTCGTGGCCAAGGTGTCCAAACCGGTCTTCGACAACCGCAAGCTGATCGTCGGGTACGCCGCCAGCGGCGCGGACCGCCCCGATCCCGCGGGCCAGTCCAACCCGGCCCCGGATGCCACGGCGGTCACCAACGCCCTGTTCCGTTTTCCCGACGAGGCCACCGCGAAGCTGGCCGCGCGCGAACTCGAAGACGTCGACATCGCCATCTCCCCGGACAACCGCAAACTGTCGTCGACGAAATATCCCGACGCCCACATCCATTGGCGACCCGGCGTTCCGACTGTCGGCACCTTCATGGCGCACAAGGAGTTCGTCATCTCCTTGTTCATCCAGCGGCCCACCGCCGATGGCGACGACCTCGTGAAATGGGTCGACAAAACCCTTGCCGCCCAGGTCGCGCAGCTGGGTGAGTTCACAGCCACCCCGGAGAACAAGCTCGACTCCCTCGAGGTCGACCCGGACGGCCTGCTCGCCCGCGTCGCGGTCGCCGACCGCAAGGACCGCGCTCCCGACCCGGCGTCCTTCGCCGTCTACGGCGGTTACCACACGGTGCACCGCGCCGACGACGAGTCCGTCCACCTGCGCCTGATCGAGGACGCGGGCGTGGACCACATCGGCCTCGTCGACGACAGCTACGTCGCCCGCACCCGCGATGCGGAAGCCGCCCAGAAGCTGGTCACCGGCCTGTTGGAGAGCGAAGGCGCCCACTACGACCCGCTGGGCGCTCCCAGGGACGTTCCCGGCGCCAAGTGCCTGCAGCTCAACAGCAAGGGTGACCCGGAACGGGAGTACAAGTACCGGTGCTACGTGGCGTACAAGCGGTACGTCGGAGTCGTCACCAGTGATAAGGAACCGGACGTGCGACAGAAGGTCGCCGCGGAGTATGCGCTGTTGGCGAACAGTTTCTGAGTTCAGCAGGGTAGGTGCCGCCATTTTCGCGGTCTCCGCTCGCCGGGGGCCCGAAGTAGGATTCCGGCGCAACTACCGCAATCAGGGGAGGGAAGTGCAGCACGGCGTCATGTCGAAACCTATTCGAACCGCCTGTGCCCTGACGTTCGCCGCAGTCGTCGCCGTCGCAGGCGCCGCGTGCGGCGGCTCGGAGGCCGGGCCGGAGCAAACCACACCACCCATCGACTTGGCGCAGCTCGACGTGGGCAACTACCCGACCCAGCCACGTTCGCTGGGAACCGCGAAGAATCCCGAGCAGGCGCGCATGATCGAGGCGGAGCGGCTGGCGAACTTCGTCCCGCTGCCGTCGGACATCGACCCGGCGTTCGTCTCCGCGAATCCGTCGATCTCCAAGATCTTCCTCGAGCCGAAGGGTGCGCTCGGGCGGATCATGGACGTCTCCCGCTTCGCCGAAGCCGCACCTGAGTTCGTCGCGGGGTTCCTCAGCAGCGCGGGCAGCGCGCCGGACAATCGCGGCACGGACCTGGTCAACGCGATCCTGATCTTCCCGGACGAGCAGAAGGCGGCCGCCGCGGCCGCGGCCCTGGAACGCGTCGACTTCGAGGCCAACAACCGGAATACGCCGGTGCAGATCCCGAAGTACCCCGCCGCGCACGCGCATTGGCAACCGCAGACCCAGTCGATCGGCTCGTGGTTCGCCACCGGGAAGTTCGTCATCTACACCTGGGTATTCGACTACGTGAAGATCTTCCTGGAGAAGGTCGACCTTCCCCAGCTGCTCACCCTGGTCGAGAAGAGTTTGGACACCGTCGTCCCGGCGATCGGCCGCTTCACTCCGACGCCCGTCGACCAGCTGATGACGCTGCCGATCGACATGGACCGCATGCTGGACCGAACCCTGCCGCGTCCACGGGAAGATTCCTGGATCGACCCGCCGGGCGCCTACACCGGCCATGGCGCGTTGCACTTCACCACCGATTCGGCCGAGGACCGCAGGATGATCGAAGCGGCCGGAACGGATCGGTACGCCACCGACGGGACCGATCTGTTCCGCACCCGCGATGCCGCCGCGGCCATACAGTTGCGGGAGGAGCGCGGCGGCCTGTCGAAGAAGTTCCGCGCGGCCGAGTCGCCGAAAGGCCTCCCCGTCGCCCGATGCAAGGAGTACATCGGCAACAAGACGGTCGTCGTCCGGTTCTACTGCTCGGTGGCCTACGACCGCTACGCGGCATTCGCGTGGTCGCATCAGTTGCTCGACGCGCAGCAGCGCATCTCGTCTCAGTACGCGTTGTTGGTGAACGCCGCATGACGACATTCCGCACCACCGCCGCGGCGCTCGCGTGCACGGTGGCCACCGTGATCCTCACCGGTTGTGGTTCCACGATGCCGGGTGCCGCGCAGCCGGGAGAGATCGACGTTCGCAGTCTCGACCATGGCAACTACCCCACCGAGCCGCTGAACGCCCACGACGACGATTATCAACCGCTGTTCATCGACATGGGGAAGGTCGCCGCGATGCGGCTGGCCGATTACGTCGCCTCCGCATACGACATAGATCCGCGGATGAAGTACGGCTGGACATCGGCGAGCGTCAGCAAAGGGGTACTGCCCGGAGAACTCGGGCGATCGGAGGACATGCGGCCGATCGCCGAGCGGAACCGGATGATGTACGGGTTCCATACCAACGGATCCGACCAGAACATCAGCCTATTTCCCTCGGGGTGGCCGACCAAGCCACGGCCCAACTCCACGACGGTCGGCACGACCGTCATGCAGTTCCCCGACCCGGAGCGTGCCCGCCAGGCCGCGACCGAGTTCCACGATGCCGATTTCGGCGCCTACCGCGATCAGAACGAACCCCTCACGCTGCCGCGGCAGCCGCAGGCACGAGCGCACTGGCGTCCCGGCTCTCCGTTCCTGCGTACGGTGCTCGCGCACGGTTCCTATGTGGTGGCGTTCCTCGTCTCGGCCAACGCACCTGATCGCAACGCCTTGGTCGCGCTGGCGGAGAAGGCGTACGACGTCCAGCTGCCACTGCTCGACCAACTGCCTGCGCTGACCGAAGAAGAGATGTTGCGGCTGCCGTGGGACCCCGACCATCTGCTGAGCCGTACCCTGAATCCGGCCGAGGTCCAGTCCCCGAGCTACGACGACTCGCACGCCCTGTTCGGTCTGCGCGGAATCATGCAATACGCCGAAGACCGCGATTACGCGAAACAACGTTTCACGGCAATGGGCGCCGAGAAATTCGCGGCCTCCGGCGGCACCTTGGTGATTCGCACGGCGAGCCCGGAGGCGGCGCGACGTGTCGCCGCGGAACGTATCACCCCCACGACGGTAGCGGGCCCGGCCGAGCCACCGCAGCATCTGCCGGATTCGTCTTGTGTGGAGAACCGGTCCGGACTTTTCGACGACCGACGATTCACCTGCGTCGTCGCGTACAAGGAATACGTGGGATTCGTCGCCGCCAATCAACTACTGGACGCTCAGCAACGAGCCGCCGCGCAGTATTCCATTTTCGCGAACAGCCGATAATGCCGCACTTTCGTCGCGACAGGGGTCCAGTATGCTGCGTGGCGAGCGCAGCGGCCCGCGTCGAGTCAGGAGATCGTAAAAGATGGCGATGAGCCCCGGGACCATCGTCGGCGGGTACCGAATTATGCGGGTGCTCGGCGCGGGCGGCATGGGCACGGTATATCTGGCCAAACATCCCAGCCTGCCCAGGACCGACGCGCTGAAGGTGCTCGGCGGCGAACTCAGCCGCGACTACGAGTTCCGCACGCGTTTCGAACGCGAAGCCAATCTCGCCGCCGGGCTCGACCATCCGAACATCGTCTCGGTCTACAACCGTGGTGAAGAACAGGGCCAATTGTGGATCGCCATGCAATACGTCGACGGCACCGATGCCGCCGCCGAACTGGCCTGCGACCCGCACGCGATGAATCCGCTGCGCGCACTGCGCATCACGACCGAGGTCGGTAAGGGCCTCGACTACGCGCACCGCAAGGGCCTGCTGCACCGCGACGTCAAACCGGCGAATTTCCTGCTGTCCACCCCAGCCGACGGCGAAGAAGAACGCGTCCTGCTCACCGATTTCGGCGTAGCGAAAGCCAATGACGACACCACCGAACTCACGCAGACCGGCAGTTTCGTCGCGACCATCGCCTATGCTCCGCCCGAGCAGCTCACCGGCAGCCCGCTCGACCACCGCGCCGATGTCTACAGTCTCGCGTGCTCGTTCTTCAAATTGCTCACCGGGCGCAACCCTTTCCCCGGAACGCAACCCGCCCTGGTGATGATGGGGCATCTCCACGAGCCCCCGCCGTCGGCCACCTCGGTCCACCCCGGATTGCCGCCTGCCATCGACCATGTCTTCGCCCGAGCCATGGCGAAGGACCCGGCAGACCGCTTCTCCAGCTGCCGCGAATTCACCGACGCCGCCGCCGCCGCGCTCACTCCCGGCTACAACCCGGTCGCCACCAACACTTCCCCGACCTATCCGATCCAGGTTTTCGATCCGCGGCCCAGGACCGATCCCCGCGTCGCCGTCTCCGTCCAGGGAGCCGTCCCCCGGCAACCCGCACGCAAGAACTGGCTGCTCGCGGCGGCCGCCGGCGTCGTGACCGTCGCCCTCGCCGCGGGAATCGGCATCTGGGCACTGAACCGGGACGAATCCGGGCCCGCGCCCGCGGTCGCGACGCCGAGCAGTACGGCCGCGCTGTCGCCGCTGGAGCAGGCGCGGGCGAACAACCCGGTGTTCCGCGGCAAGACGATCACGATGGTCGACGTGGCCCGCGGCTCGCAGGTCTCGATCTTCCTCGGCGGTACCCCGCAGACGAAGTTCCTGGAGGATCTCGGATTCGTCTACAACCTCAACTACGCACGGCAGGGTGACGAGACAGGACCTCGGGAATTGACGGGGTCCTCCAGGCTGGAAGTCGCACCGGACGGTTACGTGCTGGCCGTGCGCAGCGACGAGAAGGCCGGTGGCGGTGGACTACTCGGCCTTCCGTACCAGGTGGCGGGCACACGCGCCACGGTGATCCCGCTCGACGATCCCGCAGCCGTCGCCGCGGTCCGCAATTGGAGCGCGTCCTCCGAACAGACTTTGCTCGAACGTCTGGTGCCGGTGCTGCGCAATCGGGTGAAGTAGGAAGTCGATCGGCGCGTCCCCCGGGTGAAGGTCATTCCACAGGTTGCGATCGCCGACGCCGCAGAAGGTCCACGACGCCGGTAGTCGACTCGTTCCCCCCGCCCTCGGCGACCCGGCGCTGCATCAATGCCATGAAGGGCGTGAGGAGTTCGGGGCTGACGCCCTGTTCGGCGGCGGTACGCAGCAGCGTCGCGTTCGTCGTGACCATCATCGCCAAATTCGACTCCACGTCCTCGGCGTAGTCGCCGCTCGCCAGCTGCGCGGCGGTGCCGTACGCGTACCCGGCCATCGCCTGCTGATAGCCGACCAGCAGGGGCGCGAACTCCACCGGTGAGATGTCCTCTCCACCGATCAAGGCGAAGGCATGCGCGGCCCCGGCGAACATGCCCCACATTCCGCTGAGGAGAGCGATGTCGTACAAAGCCGCGAAACCGGCGTCCGCCCCGACGTAGGTGACACCGGCGGGTACGGCCAAAGTCTCGGCGTGGGTCTCGTGCAGCTCCACCGAACCGCTGTAGAAGACGTACCCGCCGGAGTCGGCGACACCGATCATGGACGGGACGGCCATGATCCCGCCGTCCAGAAAACGTCCGCCGCGCTCGGCGATCCAGCCGGACAACTCCCGGGCTTCGGCGGGGGTGCTGGTGGTCAGGTTGACGATGTCCCGGCCGGTGAGGTCGATGCCGTCCAGAGTCGCGCGAACCGACGCGTCGTCGAGAAGGCAAACGACGACGAGAGCGTTCGCGGCGACGGCTTCAGCGGCGGTGGCCGCGACCACCGCCCCCTCCGGCGCACGCCGGGCACTGCGGTTCCAGACCGTGACGGCGTATCCGGCGGTGAGCCATGAGCGGACGAGTGCCGAGCCCATATCTCCGAGACCGAGGACGGTGAGCGACTTCTTCGAATGATCGAACATACGGGCTACTCTTGGCCGGGCATTCCGGGTGGATCAAGTACGCACATGGAAGTGGGCACGTACTTCCGGGTAAGCCAGCAGGCAGCTGAAAGGGGTGGTCGTGCCGATCACACGCAGACCGGGCGCGTACACGTGCGGGCTCGACGCCACACTGTCGATACTGAACGGCAAGTGGAAGATGATGATTCTGTGGCCCCTGAGCGAACGCCCCCACCGCTTCGGTGAGCTACGCCGCCAGGTGCCGGGAGTCACGGAGAAGGTGCTCACCACACAGCTGCGCGAACTGGAAGCCGACGGGATCGTCCATCGCGAGGTATACGACGAGTTGATCCCGCGTGTCGAGTACTCTTTGACCCCGCTGGGCGAACTGCTCAACCAAGCCCTGCTCCCGTTGGAAGCTTGGGGCCGTGAACATCTCATGGACGACTCCACACCCTCCGGTCGTCGCTGATACGCCCGGCCGGCAGCCACTTACGAGTCACCCCAGGCACCCACTCGAGACACCCGAACACGAAGGGTTCGAGCGGAATCCTGTGTAGCGGCCACATCCGCTGCGGCGAAGGCTTCGAGGGCTTTTCGCGTTCCGCGACAACCTGGTTTCGCCATGGTCGAACTGCAATCTGCTGGTAGCGGCGGACTTAGGCGTTCGGTAAGGTGTACCGCAGCCAGCCCACTCGCCGATCATTACAGCAGCGAGCAGGGGGAAGGAGGGGAGCCGAGCGCTGGCGTTACAAGTCATGCAGGCCCGGACCGCATCGTGGTCTTCCGAGCAGGCCCGTGCGCGGCCGCCGAAATCACGGACGGGCCGGACTGAGGGGCGCAGGGCCCTGATCCCGTGGGGCGATACCGAACTTCTCGAGGCCGAACTTTCTCGAGTCGGGATGGAACCGATCAGACCCGCACCGCGTCCAACCAGATGTACAGGCCAACTGAGGCTTCCGCCGTTGGCCGAGACGGGAACCGAAAGGAGCCGAAATGGCAGGACAGCTCGAAGCGAGCGAAGAGGCGATCACGAAGTTTGTAGACAATTGCCGCCAGCGGCACCAGGATCTGCAGACCGCGATCACCGCACTGAACAGCAAGTCGGATCAGACCACCGCCACCTGGAGCGGCGCGGCCCGCCAGGCGTTCGACACCTTCATGGACAGCTACTTCGCCCAGGCGCGGAAGCTGAACGACCAGCTGGATCAGACTTCGGACAAGCTCGCTCACGCCGGACGGAAGTTCGCGGATCAGGATCAGCAGTTCGCCCAGCAGGTGGCGGCGCAGTCCTCCAGCCTGGACCTCCCCTGATCCGATAGCCGTACCACAGACAACAAGGAGCTCCCCATGGTAGCGAACGACCCCGGTCGGATTGCCTCCAACTTCGGCGAAGTCGATGCGGGCGCACAGGCCATCGTGGCCGAGGCGCGCAGCGTCATGACCATGCTCGAAGATTTCCACAAGCAGGTCACCGACTTCGTGACGAACTACTGGAAGGGTGACGCGAACGACGCGTTCGCCTCACTGCAGGCCCAGTGGAACACGCAGGTCACCCAGCTGAACACCACGCTGGAAAGCGCGGGCAAGCTGGTCAGCAGCGGCAACGCCGACCTGCAGGGCACCGACACCGCGCTGGCGGGCCTCTTCTGAGATCCCGTCTCGGCTGATTCGAGCCCCCGGTACTTCGGTGCCGGGGGCTCGAATCGTTCTACGCTGAACTTCGTTTCCTCCACAACCGCTGCCGCGACCACAACCGCTGCCGCGACACCGGAGGCAGCTCACGGGACGACGCGGACCGAGTCCCCGAAATTCGTGCACAAGGTCTCCAACTGACTCCACCCTTCCCCCACGTACTGGCAACCGACGCTGACCTGAATTCCCGACTCCAGCAGGACGTGCCAGCGCACGGTTGACCCGTCCTCAGGGTGTTCCGAGTAGGCGAGGCTGGAACGGCTACCGAATACGACGTCGCGTTCCAGATCGGTCAGGACTCCCGGCGGACGCTGCGCCATCTGGACCTCCAGCTTCGCGGCGACCTGTTCATAGCCGGAACCCGCCGTCAATGGCGTCTGCATCACCGTAATGCGCTGCCGCGCACCAGTTTCGGGAACCAGATCGACACGGGCGCGTGCACTCTCCGGCGCTGGAGCCACACGCCAGCCGGGCGGAACTCGAAACCGTATGCGGCCGAATGCTTCCGGTGCCGACTCAGCCGATGTGGCGGCCGGGGACGGCGCCACGCTGGTCGAGGCCGTCTCCGTGCTCGGCGCTGCTGTCGCCGCGTCGTCTCCGCGACCGGACACGATTACCGCGCCGATGACTACCAGTGCGACGACTACGAGAGCAGCAACCGCAACGACCGCGAACCGCGCTGTGCTGTACCGGGGCTGCTCGGCTGCGGCGCGGTCCCGCAGCGGTCGCATCCACTCGGTGGGCGCGGTCGCGGGCGGCATTTCCTGTCGATGGCTCGGTCCCGGCCGGCGACCCCGGAGGAGATCGTTACCGGCGACCGAGCGCAGCTCGACAGCGGCGCCCGCGGCCTGCTCGATCGCCGCACCGAGCAGGCCGAGCTTCGTGGGGTCGGCGATACCCACCACCTGGGCGAGGTCGATCGGGCCGCCTTCGAGCAGCCGAGTGACGAGCCCGCGCAAAGCATCGAAAGCCGGTGATTCCTCGGTGATTTCAGCGAGCGCGAGTGCGGGGTCGTGTTCACAGGATTCGACATGTACGCCGCGATGGCTTCGGATGACCGCGGAGGCCGTGGTGGTCAACGTTCCGAATTCCAGCACCAGCGTTCGCCGACTGTGGCTGGTGCCCTCGTCCGACGCCACCGATCGCACCGCGATCCCCTCGAACACGACCTCCGACGTCCAGCGCCGCGCCGCCTCCTCGAGTACGCCGCGACGGGCGGCGCCCCATTCGGTAGGGCAGATCACCGTCATCCGGGCGCACGGTGCGGCAACGCGAAGATTCTCGAGCACACTCGCGAAAACGGCGCCCATCGCGTCCACCACCGACGGCGTTCGAGGCGGTAAGGCCATGGCGGCGGCGGGCACGAACTGGACTACCGACCCCACCTGGGTAGGCGGGGTCAGCGGCTGCCCCACGACGAGGTCGAAGCCATTGCTGCCCAGAACGACCGAGGGCGGCGCGTCCCAGTGGGTGTCGGCGCCGCGCGCCCAGATGCGCGCTTCCGTGACGACGAGCTCGACCTCGGACATCAGGGCGACGGCATCCACGCCGTCTGTACCAGGCCCTCCTGGTTGCGGGTGACGTAGGTGCCCCGGCCCGGGGGCATCGGGCTCGGTCGTTTGGTGCCCATCAGGACTCCCTCGTCCTTACTGCAGCTCAAGATCAGGCCGGCGGAGCCCAGATCCCGCATCCTGGCCAGCGTCGCCTCGAACATCGCTCTGCTCGCACCACCCGAACGCCGGGCGATGATCACGTGGAAGCCGAGGTCGCGAGCATGGGGCAGGTGTTCGAGCAGCGCCTGGACCGGGTTGCCCGCGGACGTGGCGACCAGGTCGTAATCATCGATGATGACGTACAGTTCCGGTCCGCTCCACCACGAGCGATCCCGCAGTTGCTGCGGCGTGACATCCGAACCCGGCGTGCGCTTGTTGACGTAAGCGGCCAGGTCGTTCATGTTCTGGGTGAACTGAGGCGCCGTCGAGCCGTAACCGGCGAGGTACCCCTCCGGGACCAGGCCGAGCATGCTGCGCCGGTAGTCGCCGAGGATGAAGCGGGCTTGATCGGGGGTGTTGGACGCGGCGATGCCCTCGATCAGCGAGCGCAGCAATGTCGTCTTTCCCGACTCGGTGTCGCCGATGATGATGAAGTGCGGGCTCTCCACGAAGTCGATGTAGACCGGAGCCAGCTCCGACTCGTTGATGCCGAACGGAATGCGCAGGCACTTGGTGTTCGGGTCGACCTGCGACGGCCAATCGCCCGCCAGGTACAGCAGTTGCTCGCGCGCAAGCTGCTCGGGCAGCATGCGGACCTGCGGAGCATGACGGCCCGGCGTCAGCCGGGCGATGGCGGCGACCGCGTCGGCGACGGCCTGGGCGAGGTCGGTCGGATCGGGATTGCCGTCGATGCGGGGCAGGCCGGTCAGCATGTGCAGGCACTCGGGGGTCATGCCGCGGCCCGGCCGCCCCTGCGGGACCAGGGAGGCGAACTTGCGTCCCAGATCGGAGTCCATCGGATCACCCAGGCGCAGCTCGATCCTGGTGCCGATCTGATCCTTGAGCGCGGGCCGTGCCTCCGCCCAGCGATTCAGCGCGATGACCACGTGCACGCCGTAGGACAGACCCTGCACGGCGAGGTTCATGATGGTCTGCTCGAGCATCTCGAAGTCCTGGCGGATCGAGCTGAAGCCGTCGATCACCAGGAACACGTCGCCGAACGGATCCTCGTGCGCACCCGCGGCGCCCGGACTGCTCGCCGGGTCCATCGCGCGCAGCCTGCGGAAGTCCGCCATCGATTCGATGCCGAGCTGGCGGAAGCGCGCCTCACGCTGACGGACGATGGTGGTCATCTCGGCGATGGTGCGCCGGACCTGGTCCTCGTCCAACCGGCTCGCGACCGAGCCGACGTGCGGCAACCCTTGTAGGCCCGCCAGGGTGCCGCCACCGAAGTCCAAGCAGTAGAACTGCACTTGTTCGGCGGTGTGCGTCAACGCCATCGACATGATCAGTGTCCGCAGCGCGGTCGACTTGCCCGATTGCGGGCCGCCGACGACGGCGACGTTGCCGCGGGCGCCGGATAGGTCGATGATCATCGGGTCGCGGCGCTGGTCGTAGGGCCGGTCGACGATGCCGATCGGGGCGCGCAGCGTGGACACCGCGGAGTACTCGCCGGTGAGGAGGGAGCGCGGCAGGAGCTGGTCGAGCGTGGGCGCCTCGTCCAAGGGGGGCAACCAGATCTCGTGCGCCGGGCGGCCGTGGCCGCGGATCCGGGAGACCAGCATGTTCAGGTTGGACACCTGCTCGCCGTCCTCGTCCTGGTGCTCCTGCTCCAGAGTCGGCTCGGGTGGCAGCGGAACGCGGTCAGCGGCACGGAAGTCGACATGCGTCGCGGTGAACGGCCGTGCTTTGACGTCGATTTCGCCGGACTGCGTCGCCACGATCATGTCGCGCTGCGAGCCCCCGCCGACGTACGGTCCGGAGACATAGGAAGCCTGGAAGCGCTGGATCTCACCGGAATCCGCCTTGAGGTAGCCGCCACCGGGGTTGTTCGGCAGGTTGTAGGCGTCGGGCACACCGAGCACCTGCCGGGATTCGTTGGCGGAGAACGTCTTCAGGCCGATCCGGTAGGACAGGTGGGCCTCGAGGCCCTTGAGTTTGCCTTCTTCCAGGCGCTGCGAAGCGAGTAGCAGATGCACGTGCAGCGAACGGCCCAGACGGCCGATCATGACGAACAGCTCGGCGAAATCCGGATGCTGGGTGAGCAGTTCGGAGAACTCGTCGAGCACCACGAACAGGGCGGGCAGCGGATCCAGGTCGGCGCCCGCGGCCCTGGCCTTCTCGTACTCGGAGACGTTGGCGAAGTTGCCCGCGGCCCGCAGCACTTCCTGGCGGCGGTTCATCTCACCGGCCAGGGCGTCCTTCATGCGGTCGACGAGGTCGGCCTCTTCCTCCAGGTTGGTGATGACGGCGGCGACGTGCGGAACCCCTTCCAGGCCGAGGAATGTCGCGCCGCCCTTGAAGTCGACCAGAACCAGGTTCAGCTGATCGGGCGAGTGCGTGGCCAGCAGGCTCAGCACCAAGGTGCGCAGGAACTCCGACTTACCGGAACCCGTGGCGCCGATGCAGAGACCGTGCGGCCCCATGCCGTTCTCGGCGGCCTCCTTGATGTCCAGATCCACCGGCAGGCCGTCGGCGCCGACACCGAACGGGACGCGCAGGCGTTCCCGCCCGTAGCGCGGCCGCCAGGCGTGCTCGGGGTTGAAGGAGCCGATGTCGCCGAGACCCATCAGCTGGGCCCAGGTCGAGATCACCTCGGAGTCGTCGTTCTCCACGTCGCTGCTGCGCTGCGTGGCGGCGCGGTAGGGCGCGAGCCTGCGCGCCACCTGCTGCGCCTGCTCGGGGCTGATCCGGTCGATCAGCGCGAAGCGCTCCTGATTGCCGGTCGCGCCGCGGCCGACGCACTCGCCGTTCTCCACGATCATCTTGATGCCGCGAGAGACCGCCAAGCGCGGCGCGTAACCGCACAAGTCGATGATGGTCACGCCCTCGTAGCCGGATTCGCGCAGCTGATCGTCCTCCGCCTCGAGCAGACCGCCGTCGACCACGATGACGATGTGCACCATGTTCGCGTTGGCCGGCTGGTTTCGCGAATACCGGACCCGGTTGCCCAGCAAGGGATGCAGCCCGGCCATGGCCTCCCGGATCGAACCGTAGAACATGCGCTCGGTGCCGATGCCGTCCTGCGAGTCGGGGTGCTGGGTGTGCGGGAGCCACTTGGTCCACTCCCACTCCGCCGCCGTGTCCGGCCCGCAGACGACCGCGACGAGAACCTGGTCCGGCGCCTGGAACATGCACAGCTGCACCAGCATCGCGCGGGTCATGTCCCGCGCCTGGCCGCGGTCGCCGTCCAGCGCGATGGTGGCGAAGCCCTTGACCGCGATAGCGGTCGGCAGGTCCGGCACGGTCGAATGCGCGCGCACGAACCGGCGCAGCGAAACAGCCGCGATGGGCTCGAGCTCCTCGACCGGGCCGGTCTCGGGGGCGACCAGCCTGGTGGCCAAGCGCTGCCCGCCGAGACCGATGCGGGCGTGGCAGAAGTCCTTGTCTCCCGCGCGGCGTTCCCACATGCGGCTGGTGCCCGCCAGCATCCAGACCAGGCCGGGCTCCGGGTGGCTCCACTCGACGGAAGCGCGCTGCTGCGCGGCGGTCTCGTTGACGTCCTTGCGAACCTGGTCGAGGTAACGCAGGTAGTCCTTGCGGTCCTCGTTGGCCTCGGCGGCCTTCTGCCCCTTGCCGCCGCCCTGACCGGCGAACATGCCGACCATGGAGAACAGCATCATGAGCGGGAACATCATGCTCATCGGATTGGAGGCGATGCCGCCACCCTGGGTGAACAGCAGGGCCATCATGCCGACCATGCCGATCACCATCACGACCGGCATGAGCTTCATGACCAGGTTTCCCGGTGTGACCCGGGGGATTTCGGGCGGCGGCTGAAGCGTGACCTCGCCCCCCGGCGTTCGAGGCATCTCGCGGCGCGCACGGCGCTGGAAGCGGACAGTGCTCATCGACGAGAAATCCCCCTTCGGCCAGCTGTGATTCGGCCTCAGTGTAGAGGTCACCGCTGACATGTCGTACAGTTCGACCAGCATTCTGCTGCCCGGACCGTGGGTTCGCAAGCTCGCATTCGGCCCGCGAGGCTGCGGAATCACGAGGTAGAAGACCGAGTTGGGGGAAGCTTGACGCACGCGCGACTTGACCACATCGACGAAGAATCCTCGCGCGGGATCGTCCGCGCTCCCGACCTCGCCCGGGTGACGATTCTGGCCAAGCACACCCAGGTCGACATGGCCATACCGGTGGATGTGCCGGTCGCCCTGGTCATTCCGAGCGTGGTCGACATGGTCGCCCAGCACAGCCGCACCAACGACTTCGACAACGAGGGCGAGCGCTACGAGCCCGCGGAATGGGTGCTCGCCCGAATCGGCCATCCGCCGTTCTCCAACTCGCTCAGCCTCGGCGAGCACGGTGTCCGCGACGGCGAACTGCTGATGCTGGAAAGCGCCTCGCACACCGCGCCTACGCCGCTGTTCGACGACATCATGTACAACGTCGCGATCGCCGACACCGATCACTACCGCAGCTGGACCCCGCGGGTCGCGCGGATCACCGGCTCGGTGCTCGCGGCGATCACCATGGTCGTCGGCTGCCTGGGTCTGCTGCTGTCCCCCGGCTCGCTGCCGATCGCGGTGGGCGGTTCGATCGCGCTGGTGGTCGCGATCCTGCTCGTCGTCACGGCGATGGTGCTGAGCAGGATGTACGGCGACACCGGCACCGCGCTGGTGCTCGGCGGCTGCGCGCTGCCCGCCGCGTTCAGCGCGGGCATGCTCTATGTACCCGACCATTACGGCTGGGCGCACATCCTGCTCGGGTCGGTCCTGGCGGGCGCGACGGCGATCCTGGCCTGGCGGGTCACCGGCGTCGGTCTCGCGTTGTTCATCGGCATGGCCACGCTAGCCACGTACACGGTGCCCGCGGCGCTGGTCGGCCTGCTCACCGACCAACCGGAGCGCGCGATCGGCGCCGGGGCGGCGGCGCTCGGTCTCGGCGGGCTCTCCCTGGCCCCGCGGATTTCCATGCTGCTGGCGAAACTGCCGCTGCCGCCTGTCCCGTCGCCGGGCACCCCGATCGACCCGACCGAAGACGACCCGGACGATCACCGCGCACTGCCGACCATGGAGGTGCTGCGGGTGAAGTCCGAACGCGCCCGCATGTACCTCGCCGGTCTCGTCGCGGCGACGACGCTGGTCACCGCCGCGGGAGCGCTCGCGGCCACCGACCCGGCATCCGACGACCCGTACTGGCAGGGCGTCGCGCTCGCGCTGGTCTGCGCGGCGGTGCTGATGTTCCGCAGCCGCACCTACGCGGGCGCGGAGCAGGCCGTCGTGCTCATCGCGGGCGGCGCGGGGATCGTGCTGATCATGTTGGTCGGCGCCGGTTTCGCGATGCACCAGCCGCTGGCCGTGTTCGGCGCTGCGATGATCGTTCTGGTCGCGGCGCTGATCCTCGGCATCATCATCCCGAACCAGTCGGCCACCCCGCCGATGCGCCGCGGCGTCGAACTGCTCGAGTACACCTTCGTCGCCGCCGTGCTGCCGCTGGTCTTCTGGGTCTCGGATCTCTATTCCCTCGTCCGGGGTCTGTGAGCTCGGCTCGATGACTCCGAAACATCTGGGCTCGCAGCGTTTTCGTGTTGTTCGGACCGGAGCGGCGGCATGCGTTCTCGCGCTCGGGGTGTCCGTCGGGTTCGGTGCGACCGCGAGCAACCCGGCGCACGCGGAGAAGCCGACCGTGAGCCCGAATACGCCACCGCCCCCGGGGGAGCCAGCCGCTCCGCCGGACAAGACCGAGCGGGCGACGAACACTCCGTGCGTCAGCACCGGGTCCGGCGGCAGCGGACCGTCCATCCCGGAGGCCCAGCGCTCGCTCAACCTGGAGCACGCCTGGCGATTCTCCCGGGGCGCAGGCCAACTCGTGGCGGTCATCGATACCGGTGTCGCCCGTCACCCCCGCCTGCCCGGGCTGATCGCGGGCGGCGACTATGTGAGCAGCGGTGACGGAACCGAGGACTGCGATGCGCACGGGACGTTCGTCGCGGGACTCATCGCGGCGACGAAGGTCGACGGTCAGGGCTTCTCCGGGGTCGCGCCCGAGGCGCAGATCCTCACTATCCGCCAGACCAGCAAGCTGTATCAGAAGGAAGGCGCGAATCGGGACAAGGGGCCCGACGCCCTACCCGAGGGGTACGGCACCACTCGCACGATGGCCTCGGCGATCCGTCGTGCGGCGGACATGGGAGCCAGCGTCATCAATGTGTCCGAGGTAGCTTGCAGGCCGACATCGGAGCCCTTCGAAGACACCGATCTGGGTGCGGCGGTGCGATATGCCGCGATCGAGAAGGACGTGGTCGTCGTGGTCGCGGCCGGTAACAGCGCCGATGCCTGCAAGGGCTCCAACCAGGTCATCGATCCGCTCGACCCGGCCGCCGACCCGTGGAGCAAGGTGGATTTGAACGTGTCGCCCGCCCGCTACGACGACTACGTGCTCGCCGTCGGTTCCATCGACGGGCAAGGCCAGCCGTCGACGTTCACGGTGCCGGGGCCATGGCTGGGCGTAGCCGCGCCCGGTGAGAACATCACCTCGCTCGATCCGTTGTTCAACGATCCGAACAGCAGGGGAACCGCGGTCCAGGTCGGGAGCATCCGTCAGCAGGGGCAGCTCGGGCCGATTCAAGGCACCAGTTTCGCCACGCCCCTGGTGTCCGGTGTCGCCGCACTCGTGCGGGCTCGTTTCCCGGAGTTGAGCGCGCTGGAGGTCGTCGAACGCATTCAGGCCACCGCCCACGCCCCGGCGGAAGGGTGGAACCCGTACGTGGGCTACGGCGCGGTCGATCCGGTGGCCGCGCTGACCGCCGAGGTGGGCGACATATTGCCGCCCAAACGGCCGTCGCCGTCGAAGAGCGTGCAACTCGCGGTACCCGCTCCGGCCCCGCCGCCGGACCACAGCGCGCGCGATGTGGCCTTGATCGGCAGCGGAACCATCGCGGCACTGCTCGCCTTGGGCTTGCTCGCCTCGTTCCCGATCCGCCGACGACTCGGTGTGTCCGACGACGATATATGACTCGGGAATCCCGGCATCCGCTGCGGGGCTGGGCCTTTCGGTGCGAGTAGGCGCGCGCACTGCGGTGATTCGCCGACGCGCACCGCTGAACGGCGGGACTATCTCGCGGCGATCGGCTGCTTGGCGGGCGCCGGGTCCGCGGCGACGCCGTCGTGGGCGACCATGGCGGCGTCGCGGCCCATCGTCGGTCCGCTCGCGAGCAGCCCGACGATCGGCCACGGCGCGGGCTCGGGTGTCACGCCCGATTCCTTGTCCATCCCGAGTGCCTTGGCGGCCTCGCTGTCCTTGATGCCGAAGCGGACACCGGTGTCGGCGATGTAGAACATGCTGTCCTTGCGCCTGCTGTCCGGTTCGATGCCGGTGGTCTGGACGAACGCGCCCGAACCCGGCTTGAAGTACACGGAGTCCACGTTGTCGCCCTTGCCGTCGGCCTGGGCGAGCGGAACCAGCTTGGCGCTACCGGGCATCGGCAGGTCGCTGCCGTCGATGACGGTCAGTTCGGCACGCAAGGCGACGTCGGCGTTGCCCGCGACTCCCGGAATGGGCTTCCAGGACAAGCAGCTCACGGGCCGGGCCTTGGGCTGGATGATGGTCGGTGCGGTCTCGGGGTAGGTATCCACGTTCAACGCGTTCGACACCGGCGCATGCTGTTGCTCGTAATCGCCGATGGCGGTGCCGTGATCGGGGTTGCGCTGCGAACTGCGGATCACGTCGGCGGTGAACGGGCTGATGGCCTGCAAACCGTTGTGCAGAATGACGAAGTTCTGGTTCGCCTTGCCGGTCACCTGGACAACGGTGCCGATCTTCAGGCCGTTGATCGAGTAGCCGGACGGCTGCCCGCCCGGATCGTCGATCTTCGGCGGCACGATCGCGTTCACCTCTGGAATAGCGTTCAGCAGACCTTCACTGATCGGGCGCGGGGTCATGCCTCGGATGCCCAACGGGCCCGCGACCGACGGGTCGTTCATGTCCACGCGGGCGCGCGTTTTGTTCCAGACGAGGTAGGTCGCGTCCTTACCCTTGACCAGCAGCGCCTTGTCCGAGCCCGTCGCCGACGCCTTGTCGCCGAGTTCCACGTCGCCGATCAACACGGAGGTGCTGCGGTCGTCGGTGCCGTCGGTCTTCAACGAGTCGCACACCGTCCAGGCGCGGCCCTTGCCCTCCTTGTCGAAGTGCACCGACCCGGGAGCGCCTGGGATGCCGATCAATTGACCGCGAGCCTTCTTCCCCAGCTCGGACTCCTTCACGATCGCGGGCTTGGCGGCCTCGCCCGCGGCCAGGCGGGCCGAAGCGAGGTTGAGAGCCGGGTGCACCACGTCGTCGATCATCACGTAGACCGCGCCGGAGTCCTTGCCTACCAGGATCTTGGCGTCACCGATCTTGTCCTGCGGGCGCAGCAACGCGAGCACGCCGCATCCCGCCAGAACGACACACGCCAGGATCAGGCCCGCCGCGTACGCGCGGGACTGAGAACGCATGGGGTCGTGCAGCATTCGCACGTCCCGGCGCACCAAGGCGTGCTCCATCCGCCGGACCAGAAAGCGGTAGCCGCTCACCTGCCAGCGTGTGGTGGGTTTTGAAGGCATTATTCCTCCCCCGAACAGTGCTCACGTCCGCCGAACACAGTACAGTTCCCGAGGATTCTTGTTCAGCTCGGCCACAGCGAACCGGCCGACACCGGGTACTTGGGGGACGACAATGGCGGAACCGGCAGGCGCGGGACCACGAGCGCTGCTGGGGCGCATCTCGATGCAGAACCTGCTGATCGCGCAGATCATCGGGCTGTTCGCCGGAGTCGTCGCACTGTTCGCCGGTCTGCCCGGGCTTCCCGCGCTCGGCGTGGCGGTGGTCGTCGCGCTGATACCGCTGATCCCGGTCGCCAAACGCACTCTGCTGGACTGGGTCGCCACGTGGTGGCGTTATCTGACCCACCGCGACTACGAGCTCGGCGACACCGTCGACTTCCGCGGCGCGGATGGACGCTCGCTCGGCCTGTTCTGGGACGGCAGCCGCGTGGCGACGGTGGTCGAGGTGCTGCCCCCGCCCGGCGGGCTGACCAGGATCGCCCGCACCACGGTGCACGCCTCGCACCTGCTCCCGCTGGCGGAGCTGGCCAAATGTCTTAATCAGCACGACATCCTGCTCAGCGGCATCGACATCATCAGCCACGGGCACCGCAGCCGTTCGGGCACGCCCGCGGGCAAGATCTACGAATCGCTGCTGGGCCCGCTGCCCGCCACCGCGCACCGCACGGTGTGGTTGGCGATCAGCTTCGACGCGGTGGCCTGCCCGGAGGCGACGGCCCGGCGCGGCGGCGGAGCCGAAGGCGCATCGCGGGCGGTCACCATCGCGACCCAGCGGATCATGCGCACACTCGAGGACGCCGGCTGCAACGCCCGCATCTTGACGGCGCCCGAGATCCGCAAGGCGGTCTTGCAGATCACCAGCGGCTACGACCCGCGCACGCTCGAACACCGCTGGCGCTACGCCGAAATCGGCAACAGCGTGAACGTCGGCAGCGCGGTGGATCCCAAGCGCCTGGACTCCGATCTGCTCGCGCAGCTGTGGGTCGCGCCGTCGCGCGGCACCACCGTGGCCGTGCGGCTGCGCCCCGGCAGTTCGGCCGAGTCGGTGAGCATCGGCGCCGCGTGGCGGCTGACCGCACGCGAGCTGCCCGAAGGGTCCGAACTGCCGGGCATGATCTCGATGAACGGACGCCACCGCGACGGACTGCTCGCCCACCTGCCGATCGCGGTTCCCGGCGTGGACGACACCGTCCCGATGATCGAGCACTTCATCGACGTGATCGATGACCTGCACCTGCCCTCGTCCGGCTGCGGCCAGCTGATCGGCTCGGACGACGAAGGCAACGGTGTCGCGGTCCGCATCGTCGGCGCCGGCATCTCGACGGTGTACGTCGCGGGTGAGCTGTACCTGGCGCAGCAGTTGGTGTTCCGCGCGCTCGCGGTCGGCGAACGGATCCTCATCCGCACCGACCGGGCGCGGGCATGGGAAAATCTGGTCACCACGATCGGGAACCCGGAGCGGCTGACCATCGCCGTCGAAATCCACCAATCCGACGCGGGATTCACCGCCACGGTGGTGGACGGCGTGCTCGCGCCCGCCCCGCACGCGGGCGTCACCACCATCTACGTCACAGGGGACCCGATGGGCTGGCCCGCCAGCCGTCCCGACCTGGCCATCCAGCAGCCCGGCGCGATCGGCAACCACGTCGTGCTGCGCACCGGCACCGCGCAGGTCGATCTGACGCTGGTGTCGATTCCCAGCGAGGCCACCTACATCGGCCACCCACGCGGCCGCCGCGCCGTTGCGGCCCAGTAGCGGCTGACCCGATGCCGACGCAGTTCGGCGGGTGGGTCCGATGTCGAGTCGGCGCAGCATGATTCAGAACCGTTGGACGAACCGGTACCAGCTGCCTTCGAGGGGCGTGTAGCCGACGTCGCCGTCGGAGCGGGGTGGGCCCTGTCTGGGTGCGCCGTGTGGGAAATAGGCGAATCCGACGGGATCGATGAGGCCTCCGTCGGTATAGAGCAGGCAGCCGTCGTCGCGTTCTACCACCGAGGTGATGGTGTAGACGCCGTACCGGCCGTGGGCCGAGGCGTCGCAACTGGTTGCGAGGCGTTCGAGACTGCCGGCGGAAACCCGCCATCCGAAGTCCTCGGGAAGGTCGGCCCACGCCAGCGCGCAGGTCAGTGCGACCGCGCCGGGCGCGAGGAGTAGCCGCAGGTAGCGGCGGTAGCGGATCGCACCGAACAGCCCGATCACCAGCCACAGCGCGCCCAGCAGCACCAGCGCCCAGCCGGCGAGCACGAGATACGGAAACGCGGCGTCCGACATCAGCAACCACAGCGTCGCTACGCAACACAGGCTCACCAACAGTGTGATCACCGCGACCGACACGCGCCACCACCGGGATGCGGTCCGAGCGGGTTCACCCTGACGGCGCAGCTCGTCGTTGTGTTCGGGGGTGGTCATCGAGTCGTGCCTCCTGTGGCAGAGCGCGCGGTTCGGGTCGAGAGGCCGCGGGTGTCACCATCGACCGAACTTACCGATTCGACGTCAGGCCCACCCGCCGAGCCGGGCGTCATCGCGGCTAGCCTGGGTACGGGTCGGCGCTTCTGGCGGCTCGCAACGTGCGGGCCCACCAGGCCAATTGGCGCAACATGCGGTCCGCCGCATCGATCGCGGCGCCGTCGCGAGTGTCCCCCGCCTCGTCGAACCGCTTCTTGGCCTGGTGAAAGCTGACCGTCTCGCGGACCGACACCATGTGGATCTCGGCGACGACCTGACGCAGCTGCTCCACCGCCCGCAAGCCACCGGACAGGCCCCCGTAGGAGACGAAAGCGATGGGTTTTGCGCGCCACTCGTGTTTCGCGGTGTCGAACGCCGTCTTCAGCGATGCCGGATAGCCGTGGTTGTACTCGGAGGTGACGACGACGAACGCGTCGGCGTCGCGCAGTCGCGCGCGATAGGCCGTGGTGTGCTCGTTCTCGGTGAGCTCGACCGGCAACGGTGTGTGTGCAAGATCGATGACGCCCGTGTCGAATTCGGGGCGAGCGCGCACCGTACGCAGGAACCAATCCGCGACCACCGGCGCGAACCGCTCCGGACGCACACTGGCCACGATGACCTCGAGCCGCAACGGGGTATCCACCGCGCGAGCCTAACTCGCGACCTGACCGCCCCAGCCCCCGGCGCGCTCGGATACTCCCCGTGAACTCTGCTCCCGTCGGCAACGGGCACCCACCCGAAGCCACCGACTCCGTCGGGTCGACCGAACGCCGAGCACGAGCTGTCTTCCCGCCATTGACGAGCGAGTGCGGACCGACGAGCCTGCCGAATATCCTATGGTCGACAGGCCCATCTCCTCGCGGCGCCGCGAGCGCCACGGGACGAAGCCAGTGCCTATGAGCGCAATGGAGTGCAACTGAGACGGACGGGCAGTCGATCGAACACGGAGACAGGATGATTCTGGTAACCGGCGCCACCGGGAATGTCGGTGCGGAACTGGTGCGGACTCTGAGCGAAGCGGGTGAGCAGGTGCGAGCGCTGGTGCGCGATCCCGCCAAGGCCGCGCTCGTGCCGGGCGCCGAGGCCGTGACCGGCGATCTCAACCGACCGAAGACGTTGGCCGACGCCCTCGACGGCGTGGACGGCATGTTCCTGCTCCCCGGCTACGACGACCTGCCGGATCTGCTGGATCGCGCGCACAAGGCCGGAGTACGCCGGGTCGTGCTGCTGTCCGGGGGTTCGGCCGCGCTGCGGGACATGGACAATGCCGTGTCCCGCTACATGGCGCTGTCCGAGGACGCGGTGCGAGCATCCGAACTGACGTGGACTCTGCTGCGACCGCGGCAGTTCATGTCGAACGCGCTGCGCTGGCTGCCGCAATTGGCCTCGGGCGACGTTGTCCGCGTCCAGTTCCCGGGTATCCGGGCAGGAGTGATCGACCCCGCCGATATCGCGGCGGCCGCGGCCGCGGCGCTCATCAGGGACGGGTTGGAAGGACAGGCGCTCGAGCTCACCGGCCCGCAGGCGCTGCGACCGGCCGAGCAGGTCGCGGTGCTCGGCGCGGTGCTCAACCGGCCGCTGGTGGCGCGCGAACTCGACGACGAGGAGACCGAAGCCGAGTTGGCCGCCACCATGCCGAGGGAGTACGTCGACGCGTTTCTCAGCTTCTTCGTCGGGGGGACGCTGGACGAGGAGACGCTCTATCCGACCGTCGAGCAGGTGACCGGCCGGTCGCCGCGCACTTTCGAGCAGTGGGCGACTGCTCACGCAGAAGAATTCGCGACGGCGCCGAGCTGACCGACCACGCGCGGCCGTCCGGGTGACGTATAACTCGGCGGCCGCGAACTCGGCCAGGCCCTGTGCGGCCGCCACTGTCGCCGCCTCGGTCACTCGATGTCGCGCGGCGAGCAGCGCCCGGCGCAGGTGCCCGCCGGGCGACCCGGCCGCCTCGTGACCAGCACCCGCGCGCTCAGGGCAGTTCGAACGGCAATGACACTCCCGCGTGGACGCGGCACCGGTCACAAGTGCCGGTGCCGTCCACCGCGGCCACCGCGCGGCGGATGAGTTCCTTGAACGGTGCGAGGTTGCGTTTGAACTCGGCGAAGACGTCGACCGCGTGCACTCCCTCGCCCTCCTCCAGGCCGGCGTCCAGATCGGTCACGAGAGCGACTGCGGCATAGCACATTTCGAGTTCCCGGGCGAGCACCGCCTCCGGGTGACCGGTCATGTTCACCAGTTCCCAGCCCTGCGCGGCGAACCACCGGCTCTCGGCGCGGGTGGAGAAGCGCGGTCCCTCGACCACGACCATGGTCGCCTCGTGCATCATGCGCAGCGCGTCGGACTGGGCCTTGATGGCGGCGGCGCGCAGTTCCTCGCAGTAGGGGTCGGCGAAGGACACGTGGATGCCGCCGCCGCCGAAGTACGTCTGCGGGCGGCCGGAAGTCCGGTCGACCAGTTGGTCCGGGACCGCGACCGTGCCGGGGCCCCAGTCCGCCCGCAGGCTGCCGACCGCGCAAGGCGCGAAGATCCGGCGCACGCCCAGCGAGCGCAGTGCCCACAGGTTCGCCCGGTAGGGCAGGGTGTGCGGTGCGAATTCGTGGTTCTTGCCGTGCCGCGGCAGGAATGCCACCGGCCTGCCCTCGACTTCTCCGACCGCGATACCCGCGCTCGGGGCGCCATAAGGTGTCTCGACCTCGACGGTGGTCGCCTCGTTGTCGAAGAAATCGTAGAAGCCGCTGCCGCCGATGACGGCGAGCGCGGGCCGGGGGTGCGAACTCATACCCCGATTGTCTCGTCCCGGGGTGTCCGTCGCGCGCCGGGATCGGCGTTACGCTGCTCGCGTGGCGGTACCGGACCGGTCCTCCGACTGGTCCGGCCGGTCGCGAGCCTGCCGCGCCGTGCGGTCGGCGCGGCGCCGGACCTGACAATCCCGGCAGGAAACTGTACCCTAGGGGGGTATTGATCCCGCTTCGCGGGACCGACAGGCAGCGAGGAGACATCGGTGGCGGATTCCCCGCACGACCACACAGCGACCGACCACTCGGCGCACGGCTACATCACCGCGAAGGACGACTACCTGAAGCGGCTGCGCCGGATCGAGGGCCAAGCGCGCGGTCTGCAGCGGATGGTCGAGGAGGAGAAGTACTGCATCGACATCCTCACCCAGGTGTCCGCCATGACCAAAGCCTTGCAAGCCGTGGCGATGGGCCTGCTCGAGGACCACATCAGCCACTGCGTGGTGGACGCGGCCGTCGCGGGCGGGCCGGAGGCCGAAGCCAAGATCAAGGAAGCCACCGACGCCATCGCGCGCCTGGTCCGATCCTGAGCGGGCTATCCGTGCCAGCGGCGGTAGACCGCGGCCGCGCCGGGGTGCAGCGGGATCGGCCCGGTGCTGATCAGCGACCGGCCGTCGAGGAACTGGGTGCCCGCCGCCTCGGTGGGGACCAGCGCGTCGGCGTGCCACACCAGCAGTTCGACGATCGCGGCGGCCACGTCTTCGGGCATGGTGTCGGCGGCGAGCAATAGGTTCGCCACCCCGATGGTGTGCACCGAGACCCCGCCGGGGTAGGCGTCCGCGGGGATCGCGACCCGGTCGTACACCGGGCCGAACCACTCCCGCATCGGCGCGGCCAGCTCGCCCATGTCCACCAGCCGCATCCGGCTGGGCACCGCCAGCAGTGCGGTCGGCACGCCACCCGCCCACAACAGCGCGTCCGCCTCGCCCGCGGTCAGGGCGGCCACCGCCTCCGGCAGCGGGCGATGCGAAATCGCCACGTCGGCGGCCGGATCCAGTCCCGCGACGCGCAGGATCCGTGCACCGGTCAGCGCCGCGCCCGACCCCGCCGCGCCCAGGCTCACCCGGGCGCCGCGCAGGTCCGCGACCGAGCCGATCGAACTGTCCGAGCGCACGACCAACTGCAGATAGTTCTCGTAGACCCGCCCCAGCGCCGACACTCGATCGGCGCTGTCGGGCACCGAGTCCACGAGCGCGAGCGCGGCGTCGACCTCGCCGCGGGCGAGCAACGCCAGGTTGGCTTGCGATCCCGAGGTGGTGACCCGCTCGATCCGCACGTCCGCGGCCGCCGCGGCGGCCAGGCCGAGCAACCCGGCGAAGGCGTGATAGAAGCCGCCCACCTCGCCGGAAGCCAGCCGCACCGTCGCGCCGGCGCCGCGCGGTGCGCAACCCGCGACACCCGCCGCGACGGCAAGCGCGAGGAACCCGCGACGACCGAAGCCGCGACGGACGATCGTTTCCCGGCTCATCGGGCCTCCCCCGCGGGCAAACGCACCCGCACCGCGAGACCGTGCGGACGCACCGCCGCCACGGTCAGGACGCCACCGCGCGCCTGCGCCAACGCCGCGGCGATCGGCAGGCCGAGCCCCGAGCCGCCTGCTCGTGCCGCGGAACCGCGGAAGAAACGCGTGGTGAGCTTGTCGATCTCGTCGGGGCGAACACCGGCTCCGTCGTCGCGGACGCTCACCGTGACCCAGCCCGGCTCGGTCTCGACCACCAGATCGGTGTGCGCGCCCGCCCCCGCGTAGCGGGTGGCGTTGCTCAGCGGTACGTCGAGTATCTGAGCGAGCACGTCGGCCGGGACCGCGACATCGGCGCGCTCTACCGTCGGCGCGACGCGCAGGTGCTGCCCGGCCGAGTCGAACGCCGAGCACCAGGCATCGAATCGGTCGGCGACCACCTGCACGGCGTCACACCGGTCCTCGTCCTCGGCGGTCCGAGCGAGGTCGAACGCCGCGGGCGTCTCGGCGACGGCCAGGCTGAGCAGGCCGTCGAGCAGCGCGGTCAGGCGGTCGACCTCGGCGCCGGCGCCGCGAAAGGTGCTCGCCGCGCTCGCCGGGATCGCGGGCTCCAGGGAATCGAGCCGGATGGTCAGGGCGGCCAGTGGGTTGCGCATCGCATGGGCGGTGTCGGCGACCAGTTGGCGCTGGGCGTCCACCGAATCGGCGACGGCCGCGGCCATGGCGTCGAAGGATTCCGCCAGCGCCCGCATCTCCGGCGGCCCGCCATACCGGCCCGCGATCGACACCGGCGCGACGGTGCCTGCGCGTGGCTTGGGCAGCGTCGCGGTCAACTCCGCCACGCCGTGCGAGAGCGCCGCGAGCGGCCGCAGCACCCAGCGGCCGATGGTCACCGCCAGCAGCACGAACAGCGCCATCGCGACGACGCCGCCGAGCACGATCACCGCCCAGGCCCGCGCGATGTCGCCACGGGCGCGCGCGGTCGACGCCTCGATCACCACGGCTCCGTTCACCTGCACGCCGGTGCCGACCGGCCGCGCCACCAGCATGGTCGGCGCGCCCCACGGTGTCAGCTTGTCCACCGAGTGCGGGCGCTGATTGCGGCGCGCGGCCGCCACCGCCGCGAGGATGCCGGGGTCGTTCACGTCGGCGCCCGCGTTCACCGTCGTCGCGCCCCTGGCGTCGACCACCAGCACGTTCTCGCCGTAGAGCTCGTGATAGCGCAGCACCTCGTCGGCCAGCGCGCGGCTGTCCCCCGCAGTGACGGCGTTGTCGGCGAGGGTGGCGAACCGGTCGGCGTCGCCCGACCGTGCCAGCACCAAGGCCTGGGTGCGGCTGGTCGCGATGGTCAGCGACAGCGGCACCGCGAACGCCAGCACCGCGATGGCGGCGAACACCGTCAGCGCGACGAGCAGGCGACGCCGCATGACCTACCTCCGCACCGCCGGACCACGCTCACTCCCCCCACCGGTACCCGTATCCGCGGATGGTGGTGATGAGGCCGGGCCGATTCAGCTTCGCCCGCAAACCGGTCATGTGCACGTCCAGCGAGCGCGAGACCGCGACGAACGCGTCGCCCCAGATGCGATCCATCAACTGCTGCCTGCTCACCGCCGCGCCCGGTCGTTCCACCAGCGCCTCGACCAGTTCGAACTCCTTCTGCGTCAGCGGCACCGGTGCACCCGCGACCTCGACCACGCGTGCGCCGAGGTCGACCCGCACATCACCGGTGACGACCACCGTCTGCGCCTGCTGCGCCGCGGCGGCCGCCCGCCTGGTCACCGTCTCCAACCGCGCGACCAACTCGGCGATCCGCGGCGGCTTCACCAGATAGTCGTCGGCGCCGCCACGCAGGCCGCGCACGATCGACCGTTCGTCGCTGCGCGCGGTCAGGATGACCACCGGCACCGAGCTCACCTCGCGCAGTCGGCGCAGCACCTGCAAACCGTCGCCGTCGGGCAGGCCCAGATCGAGGATGACCGCGTCGTAGTCGCGATGCGCGATCAGCAGGTCCGCGCCGCGTCGCTTGCGTTCGGCGCGGTAACCGCGGGCGTTGAGCGCCTCGACCAGCGCGTCTCCCACGCCGTCGTCGTCCTCGACCACCGCAAGCCGCACGCGCCGATCCTTCCACAGGGGATGGACCGGCGCGTGTGCCGGGCGGTCAGTCACGCACGGTGACCAACGGAGGTCCCGGCTCGGCCGCCGCGGCGCCGGACCCGGTGTCGGCGGTCGCGGTGGGCTCGGGCGCGTCGATCGTCGACGAGGTCGAGGTCTCCCGCATGAAGTAGTAGGTGACCAGCGAGATGGCGATGCAGCCCGCGACGTACCAGAAGTACAGCGACTCGTGACCGCCCTTCTTCAATGCCAGCGCGATCGTCTCCGCGGTGCCGCCGAAGATGGCGACGGTCAGGGCATAGGGCAGCCCGACGCCGAGCGCGCGGATCTTCGTCGGGAACAGCTCGGCCTTCACGATCGCGTTGATCGAGGTGTATCCGGTGATGATCAGCAGGGCCACCATCATCAGGCCCCACGCGGCGACCGGATCGGTGGTGCGCGCGAGCACGGTCATGATCGGCACGGTCAGCAGGCTGCCCGCCACACCGAAGAAGATCAGCAGTTTGCGGCGGCCCACCCGGTCCGACAGCGCGCCCGCCAGCGGCTGCAGCACCACGAAGACCAGCAGCGCGACGAAATTGATCCACGCGACGGTCGACTTGGAGATGCCGGAGGTGTTGATCATGAACTTCTGCATGTAGGTCGTGTAGGTGTAGAACGCGACGGTTCCGCCCAGGGTCAACCCGACGACCAGCAGGCACTCGCGCGGGTACTGCAACAGGATGCGCAGCGAACCACGCGACTGTCCTCCACCCGCCGCGCCCTGCTCCGCTGCCCGCCCGGATTCCGCGCGGAACTGCTCGGACTCGTCCATGCCGCGCCGCAGCCACATCACGATCAGCGCCCCGGCGGCGCCGATCACGAACGGAATCCGCCAGCCCCAGTCGTTCATCTGGTCGGCGTCGAGGAACTGCTGCAGCACGATCTGCACTCCCAGCGCGACGAGCTGGCCGGCCACCAGGGTCACGTATTGGAAGCTCGAGTAGAACCCGCGCCTGCCCGCCGAAGCCACCTCGGACAGATACGTCGCACTGGTGGCGTACTCGCCGCCGACCGAAAGGCCTTGCAGCAGCCGGGCCACCAGCAGCAGGGCTGGAGCGGCGAGACCGATGGTCTGGTAACCGGGGGTCAGGGCGATCATCAGCGAACCGGCCGCCATCACGGTCACCGACAGGGTCAGCGCCGAGCGCCTGCCGAACCGGTCGGCGTACCGGCCCAGTGCCCAGCCGCCGATCGGGCGCATCAGGAAGCCGACCGCGAACACGGCGGCGGTGGACAACAGCTGCGCCGTCGGGTCGTCCTTGGGAAAGAACGTCTTCGCGAAGTACACGCTGAACGCGGCGTAGACATACCAGTCGTACCACTCGACGAGGTTGCCGATGGATCCGCGCAAAACGTTCGCGACCACCCGGCGCTCGCCCACGGGCTGTGTCTGTGTCTGTGGCTGTGGCGTAGTCACAAGATCTCCTTCTTCGACGCCTCATCGCGTCGTCGCAGATCAGTGTGTCGGCAGTCACAAGCTCTCGGAACGGCTCTCGACGCTTCCTAACAGTCCCTTAGGACGATCGCCGCGGCGGCGAAACATCGCCGGCCCCCGGCGGGAAGCCGGGGGCCGGGTTGGCTCGAATCGGAATGCTCAGGAACGCGCGGCGAGCAGCGGAGCGAGAGTACGCAGCGCGGGTAGGTAGTTGTCGCCGAGGATCTGCACCGCGACGTGGTCGGCGCCGGCCCGCAGGTGCCCCGACAGCCGGTCGGCGATCTGCTCGGGCGTGCCGTGCGCGACGACGGCGTCGAACACCCGGTCGCCGGGCGGGACGGTGAGGTCGGCGTCGGTGAAACCGAACCGGCGCAGGTTGGACACATAGTTGGTCAGGCCCAGGTAGAACCCGACGGTCTCGTCGGCGACGGTATGCGCCGCCCGGACGTCATCGGTCAGCACCACCTTGTGCTCAGTCGCCAGCACCGCGTCCGGGCCGATGATCTCGCGAGCCTTCGCGGTGTGCGCCGTCGGCACGAAGTAGGGCAGCGGGCCCACCGACCGCTCGGCGGCCAGCTTCAACACCCGCGGGCCCAGCGCTGCCACCGCGCGACGTTCGGCGGGCACGCCCGCCGCGTCGAGTTCGTCGAGATACTCGACCAGCGCGTCGTACGGCTTGCGGTATTCGCCGGTGTGCTCCGGATGTCCCGCGCCGACGCCGAGCAGGAACCGGCCGGGGAAGCGCGCCTCGATCCGGTGATAGGAGTCGGCAACCTCCTTCGCCGGGGCCGCCCAGATGTTCACGATGCTGGTGGCCACGGTGATCGTTTCGGTCGCCTCCAGCAGTGGTTCGACCACTGGCAGATCCGCCGGGGGCGAGGCCCCCAACCACAGCGCGCCGTATCCCAGCTGCTCCAATTCCCGCGCGTCCTCCGGGCTGAACCCGTTGTACGCCCGCCACACTCCGAACCGCCCGAGACTGTCGAATGCCATGTCCGGACCCAACATGTGCTCGCGGGCGGCTATTCCGCGCGGACGGATCCCGGGCTTCTCACCCCCGTCGGATCTGTGCCGCGCCGCTCCAAGAGGGCTACTGTGGCAATTGCACAGCTATCGGCGCCCGCCGCCGTGGCAGGCGTCACCACTACGAAATGGAGGTGATCGCTGTGCTCAGATTCGATCCATTCCATGACATCGACACCGTCACCCGCCAATTGCTCGGTGAGAGCGCCGGAACCGCTCGCGCACCCCGATTCATGCCGATGGATCTGTTCAAGGCGGGAGATCACTACGTCTTGAACGCGGACCTGCCCGGCGTCGATCCCGGTTCGATCGATGTCAGCGTCGACAACGGCACGCTCACCTTGCGGGCGCAACGCACCGTGCCGAGCGAGGAAGGCGTCCAGTGGATCGCCTCGGAACGCTTCGCGGGCGCCTTCATGCGCCAGCTGTCCCTCGGCGAGAACGTCGACGTCGACAACATCGGCGCGACCTATAACAACGGCGTGCTGTCGGTGACGATCCCGATCGCGGAGCGCGCGAAGCCGCGTCGCATCCAGATCTCCGGGGCATCCCAAGAGCCGAGGACGATCGAAGCGCAGACGAGGCAGACCGAACAACTGTCGCCGACGCAGCGCGAACAATCCCAGCAGTCCGAACAGTCCCAGCAGCAATACCCCGGGTCATCCAAGTGACCGGGTCGCTACCCGCACCCGCACCCGCACCCGAGCACGGGTGCGGGTAGTCCCCATTCTCAATCGCCGCAACAACCCGCGTCCGGGACCGGGACCGACCGCATCTCGCGGGTCTGCGCGTTGCGGGCGGCGAGTTCCCCGTCGGCCGGATAGTCGACGCCGATCAGGCTCAGACCGTGGGCGGGAGCGACGGTCACCGAGCTGGAACGCTCCCGCTCACGCAAGAGCTCGGCGACCCATTCCGGAGTGCGGCGACCTTCGCCGACCGCGAGGACCGCGCCGACCAGGCTGCGGACCATCGACCAGCAGAACGCGTCCGCGCTGACATAGGCGACCAGCAGATCGCCGTCGCGCACCCAATCGAAGCGCTGCAACTCGCGGACGGTCGTCGCGCCCTCCCTACGCCGGCAGAACGCGGCGAAATCGTGCAGCCCCAGCAGCTTCCGCGATGCCACGCGCATGGCTGGGACGTCGACGCCGGATCGGCAGGCGACCACGCCGCGGGCCTGCAGCGGTTCCGCGCCGTACGGTGCGGTGGTCAATCGATAGGCGTAGTGGCGGCGGACGGCGGAGAACCGGGCGTCGAACTCGGGCGCGGCCAGGCGCGCGTCCTTGATCCGCACGTCCTTCGGCAGGAATCGCGCCATCCGGTGCACCAGCTTGCCCGCATCCAGTTCGCCGGAGGTGTCGAAGTGCGCGACCTGTCCCTCCGCATGCACGCCCGCGTCGGTGCGGCCCGCCACCGTCAGCTGGATCGGCTCGCGGAACACCTTGCTCAGCGAGTCCTCCAGCACGCCCTGCACGGTGCGCAGACCCGGCTGACGCGCCCAGCCGACGAAATCCGTGCCGTCGTAGGCGATGTCCAGCCGGACCCGGGACAGGCCGGTCACGGGCTCGCCGGGCGTGTCCTCGCGCGGCCGGTCCGACATCGATCCCACCGATTCCTCCACGGTCACATGATCCTCCGGTCGAAACGAACGAGCCCGCCGACCCAGTGCGGGTGGCGGGCTCGTACGTGAAACTCCGACGCTCAGCGTCAGGCGTCCTTCTTCTCCTCGGCGGGCTGCTCCTCGGCGGCCGGAGCCTCGGCCTCGGCGGTCTCGGTGGCGGCCTCGTCGGCCTGCGCCTCGACGACCTCGGCGGCCGGAGCCTCCTCCGCCTGCTTCGACGCCGCGACGCGACGGGCGCGATCGGCCTCGTTGGTCACGGTCTTCTCCCGGACCAGCTCGATGATCGCCATCGGCGCGTTGTCACCCTTGCGCGGCAGCGTCTTGGTGATGCGGGTGTAGCCACCCTCGCGCCCCTCGAACGACGGGCCGATCTCGGCGAAGAGTTCGTGCACGACGGTCTTGTTGCGGATCACCTTCAGCACCTCGCGACGGTCGGCAAGGGTGCCGGCCTTCGCCTTGGTGATCAGCTTCTCCGCGTAGGGGCGCACGGCCTTGGCTTTGGCCTCGGTGGTGGTGATCCGGCCGTGCTCGAAGAGCGCCGTCGCCAGATTGGCGAAGATCGCCTTCTGGTGCGACGCCGACCCGCCGAAGCGGGCACCCTTCTTGGGCTTGGGCATTGTGATGTTCTCCTGTGTCTTTTCTCGGCGCTCCCGGGCGCGTCGCTTACGCCGCGGGCGCGAGGCCGGGCCGGGGCGCCTCCCCCGGCGGCCTAGAGCTGTTCGGTCTCGGCGTAGTCCTGCTCGCCGCCATCGGTGTCACTGAACGTGCCGCTGTCGCTCCACGTGCCGGTGCTCGCGTCGTAGCCGACCACGCTGGACGGATCGAACGACGCCGGGCTGTCCTTGAGCGAGAGGCCCAGCGCGTGCAGCTTGACCTTGACCTCGTCGATGGACTTCTGGCCGAAGTTGCGAATGTCCAGCAGATCCGACTCGGTGCGGGCGACCAGCTCGCCCACGGTGTGCACACCCTCGCGCTTGAGGCAGTTGTAGGACCGGACGGTGAGGTCCAGGTCCTCGATCGGCAGTCCGAACGAGGCGATGTGGTCCGCCTCGGCCGGCGAGGGGCCGATCTCGATGCCCTCGGCTTCGACGTTCAGCTCACGAGCCAGGCCGAAGAGTTCGACCAGGGTCTTGCCCGCCGAAGCGAGCGCGTCCCGTGCGCTGATGGAGTTCTTGGTCTCCACGTCGAGGATGAGACGGTCGAAGTCGGTGCGCTGCTCGACGCGGGTGGCCTCGACCTTGTAGGTCACCTTGAGCACAGGCGAGTAGATCGAATCCACCGGGATCCGGCCGATTTCCGCACCGGAGGCCTTGTTCTGCACGGCGGGGACGTAGCCGCGACCGCGCTCGACGACGAGCTCGATCTCCAGCTTGCCCTTGTCGTTCAGGGTCGCGATGTGCATGTCCGGGTTGTGCACCACGACACCGCTCGGCGGGACGATGTCACCGGCGGTGACGGTGCCCGGGCCCTGCTTGCGCACGTACATCGTGACCGGCTCGTCCTCCTCCGAGGACACGACCAGGCCCTTGAGGTTCAGGATGATGTCGGTGACATCCTCCTTCACGCCGGGAACGGTGGTGAACTCGTGCAGGACGCCGTCGATGCGGATGCTCGTGACCGCGGCCCCCGGAATCGAGGACAGCAGGGTACGCCGCAGGGAGTTGCCGAGGGTGTAACCGAAGCCCGGCTCGAGCGGTTCGATGGTGAACTTCGACCGGTTCTCGGCGACGACCTCTTCGGTCAGCGTCGGACGCTGTGAGATCAGCATGGGGATCATCCTCCTTTTTGGGCGCCCGCTATTTGACGCCTCGTCTCAGGGGTTGTGCGTGGCCGCCCATGTCGGGCGACCACGCACCAGCAGCACAGTGCTGTACTCGTCGAAGTATTACTTCGAGTAGTACTCGACGATCAGCTGTTCCTGCAGCGGCACATCGATCTGGGCGCGCTCGGGCAACTGGTGGACCAGAATCCGCAGTCGGCCCGGGATCACCTGCAGCCAGCCCGGAACCGGGCGGTCGCCGACGGTCTCACGCGCCACCTGGAACGGCAGGGTGCCCAGCGACTTCTCCTTGACATCGATGATGTCGTACTGGGTGACCTGGAAGCTGGGAACGTCGACCTTCTTGTTGTTCACCAGGAAGTGGCCGTGAGAGACCAGCTGGCGAGCCTGACGGCGGGTACGGGCCAGACCGGCGCGGTACACCACGTTGTCCAGCCGGGTCTCGAGCAGACGCAGCAGGTTGTCACCGGTCTTGCCCTTGAGGCGGTTGGCCTCCTTGTAGTACCGGCTGAACTGCTTCTCCATGATGCCGTAGGTGAAGCGGGCCTTCTGCTTCTCCTGCAGCTGGAGCAGGTACTCGCTCTCCTTGATCCGCGCGCGGCCGTGCTGGCCGGGCGGGTAGGGGCGACGCTCGAACGCCTGGTCGCCTCCGACGAGGTCGACGCGCAGACGACGCGACTTGCGGGTGATGGGGCCTGTGTAACGAGCCATTGTTCGCTGTTCCTTTCCCGCTAGACGCGACGCCGCTTGGGCGGACGGCAGCCGTTGTGCGGCTGCGGGGTGACATCGGAGATCGTGCCCACCTCGAGGCCCGCGGCCTGCAGCGAGCGGATCGCGGTCTCACGGCCCGAACCGGGGCCCTTCACGAACACGTCGACCTTCTTGACGCCGTGTTCCTGCGCCTTGCGGGCGGCGTTCTCGGCGGCGAGCTGCGCGGCGAACGGGGTCGACTTGCGCGAGCCCTTGAAGCCGACGTGACCCGACGACGCCCAGGAGATGACGTTGCCGTTCGGGTCGGTGATCGACACGATCGTGTTGTTGAACGTGCTCTTGATGTGTGCGTTGCCGTGCGGGACGTTCTTCTTGTCCCTGCGACGCGACTTCTGGGTCTTCTTCGGGCCCGCGGCCCGACTCTTCGGAGGCATCGGTTATCCCTACTTCTTCTTGCCGGCGACGGTGCGCTTCGGGCCCTTGCGGGTGCGCGCGTTGGTCTTGGTGCGCTGGCCACGGACGGGCAGGCCACGACGGTGGCGCAGACCCTGGTAGCAGCCGATCTCGATCTTGCGGCGAATATCGGCCTGCACCTCGCGGCGCAGGTCACCCTCGACCTTGAACTCGGAAGCCTCGATGTAGTCACGCAGCTTCGTCAGATCGTCGTCGCTGAGATCCTTCGAACGCAGGTCCGGGCTGACGCCGGTGGCCTCGAGGATCTCCTTGGAGCGGGTACGGCCAATGCCGAAAATGTAGGTCAGTGCGATCTCCATGCGCTTCTCGCGCGGGAGGTCGACGCCCATGAGACGTGCCATCTGGCAGTTTCCTTAATCGTTGCGGAGGTCTGCTCCCTGTCCGTCCCCTCGTCTTGTGGGGCACCGGCCTCCGAACCGGTGGTAGGCGCGCACGCCCCAGGGCGAACCCTGATATCCGCAGCGTGCGGCTGGTGCTGGGAGTTCTTCTTGCCAATCCGAACTGCGGTTCGGTGCTTGGCTGGTGTTGCGTCGAGCGGCGCCGTCGGCATGCCTCGGGCGGGTGAAGCGAGGTCTCCCTCGCCTCCGCTCAGCCCTGGCGCTGCTTGTGGCGCAGGTTGTCGCAGATCACCATGACCCGGCCGTGACGGCGGATCACCTTGCACTTCTCGCAGATCTTCTTGACGCTCGGCTGAACCTTCACGTCCGTCCAATCTGTTGTGGTTCACACGGGTGTGAACACAGTTTTTCCCCAGTCGGCGACTGGGGAAGCTCTGTGGTGAGTCGTTTCGACTCGGTCCCGGCGTACGCCGGGACAACCGGCCGCGCCGACCCGATCGCGCCGGGCGCGATCACTTGTAGCGGTAAACGATCCGGCCACGCGACAGGTCGTAGGGCGAGAGCTCGACGACCACACGGTCCTCGGGGAGGATGCGAATGTAGTGCTGCCGCATCTTCCCGCTGATGTGCGCGAGAACCTTGTGCCCGTTCTCGAGCTCGATCCGGAACATCGCATTGGGCAGCGGCTCGACAACCCGACCCTCGACCTCGATGGCCCCGTCTTTCTTCGCCATGTCCTCCGCGATCCCGGTTACACTCAACCTGGTTTGTTTGCCTGGTTCTGCTCGGATGGACCGGTCGCCTGAGCGGACCGCTCGCACACAAACAGGCGGCGCATAGGTGCACCGCCGCTCCAGCTTACCGACCCGTTCCCGTTCGGGCAAAAATGCCTCCCTGTATACCCGTGTCGCCTGCCGTTTCGCAGCCGCCTTCCCACCGGTGGCGGGCGTCTGGTCCTGCGCCGCGACGGGACCGGGTTGTCGCGTAAACTGGCCGCTGTCCAGGTATTTGGGTCGAGCAGATCGAGGGGGATGCGTGAGCCGGCGCAGCGAGCGAGGCACCGGCGGAGGCGCCCTCGGTCTGGGCCGAGCGAGCGGCAGGGAGGCGAGGCCGTGTGAGTAAGCGTAGCGAGCGAGTCACCGGCAGTGCGCCCCTGGCCACGACCGAGCCGAGCAGCAGCGAGGGAAGTCGTGAGTGAACGCAGCGAGCGAGTCATCGGCACACCGAGCCGCAGCGAGGCGCAGCCGTGAGCCGTAGCAATGACGGCCTTCCCATGCTGCCGCCGTGGCTGTCGGAGAGCGACGTCACACAGAGCGGCTACGAAGCGCCGGTGCAGAACCTCCCGCACGAGGAACTCATCGAGGAATCCCTCGGCCGCAGACGCGGACGTTTCAAGAATCGCGCACCCGAGGCGGAACGCCCGGAGGCCGCGCGGCCGGAGAAGCGCCGCAAGGGCTGGCGCCGCGACAAGCACGACGGACCCTCCGACGAGCAACCGCGGCAGAGCGAGCCGAACCGCGCGCCGATGCCTGCGCCGGTCGAGCCCGTACCGGGTCAGATGCCATCCACCGGCTACGACCGGATACCGCCGGAGCAGGAGAACACGTGGCAGGCGCCACCCCCGCGCGACAATTCGCCGCAGCGCGGCCTGCCCACCCGTAACCCCTCGCAGCCCTCTCCCGGATTCCAGCCGCTGGGCAGCAGGCCCGCGGACGCGTCCGTGCGCAACGATCAGCCCGCGCCTCCGCAGGCCCGCAGGCCGGATCTCCCGCCCCCGCCGCCACTGCCCGTCCCGCCGCGGCAGCCGGACGGTGAGAGGTCCGCTCCGATGCCGACCGACGAGCAGGCCCGGCCGCCCCGCGGCGAGAGCGCGCCCGGCCAGGACGCGGGCACCACCCGCCCTCCGCTCGCGCCGCAGAACGGCGGATGGCCATCCACCGGCAACCCTCGGCTCGACGCCGCGCTGTCGGCCGTGCTGCCGAACCATTGGCCTGCGGCCGCGCCGCCAAACAACCAGTCCGCGCCCAGCAGCCAATCCGCGTCGCCCAGCAGCCAATCCGCGTCGCCGAGCAACCACCCCTTCGCACCACCGGTGGGCACGGACACGACAAGGAACACCGCGGCAGCGCCGGTTGCCGAGCAGCGGGAGATCCCGCCGAGCGGTCCGAATCAGACGTGGCCGACCGGCAACCAGCCGCCGACTCCGTCCAGCGGCCACACGCCCACTGCGCCGGTAGACGGCGGACACCCCGCAGTGCCATCGTCCGCAGCCGACCACCCGAGGTCGGCGGCTGCGGAATCCGGAGAGCGCCCCGCAGCCGATACGATCGGCGCCGCATCCACGATGGATGCCGGACGGACGCCCGTGGCAGACCGCCCCGCAGATCCCGGCCCGGTAACGTCGTCCGCCGAAGACGATCCCGCAGTGGCGCACCATGTGCCATCCGCACGGCCGTCCGCAGGTGGCATTCCCGCGCCCGCAACGCAGGCCGGCCCATCCGGTCCCACCGTCGCGGATTCCGGCGGTCCGCCGCCCTGGCTCGCGGCGCCGCGGCCCGAGCAGAACGAGGCACCCGCGACGGACCCGCCTCGGCGTCTCCCGCCGCTACCCGATCCGCCCGCGCCGCACGAGCGGGCACACGTCGCGCCGACCGACGACGAGCACCGCCCGCCGCCGCGCAGCGCGGACGGTCCGCCGCCCTGGCTCGGTCACACCGCACCGGAGCAAACCGGTCAGCCGGGCCGACCCGGACTTCCGCCTGTGCCGAACGAAGTCGCCGCACAGAGCGGCCGAGTGCCCGTCGAGCATTCGGGGCAGGCACCGCGGCTGCCCGCCGACCGCGGACCGGCGTCGAACCCGCAGCCCGCGGATCTCGGTGCCGCGCAACCGGCCGCGTCCGTGCCCCCTCCGCACACCGAACAGGGTGCGGTCGGTCCGGTGCTGCCCGCCCCCGATAGCGCCTCCGCGACCGGCGCTCCGGTTACACCGGATATCGCCGCGCAGCCGACCACGTTCACCGCTCGACCGAAGACGGCCGGGGCGGCGAATCCGGTTCCCGCGCAACCTGGCCCGGTTCCCGCGCAACCTGGTCCTGTGAACCTGGTCGGCCCTGTCGGCCCTCCGCCCGCGCAACCTGGTCCGGTTCCCGCGCAACCTGCTCCGGTTCTCCCGCAGCCTGATCCGGGTTTCACGGCGCCGAGTTGGACGAGCACGGCCGGAGCCGATTCCGCGTCGGCGCGCCCAGTGGGCGGCGGACGACACCGGCTGCCTGCCGAGACGAGCGCCTCCTCTGCTGCGCAGGCGCCGATCGCACCGGCGCCTGACTTCGACCAGCAGCCGGTACCTCAGCACCGGCCGGGCCCCGCCTACGCGGGCGATCCGCAGCCGGCACCACACGCGCCGATCGGTGAACACGCCAGTCACCCGCCACAGTTCGCGGGTGGGCAGCTGCCGGGTACCGCACCGCAGGCCCCCGCCGATCAGTGGCGCAACACCGCCGAACCGGTCGCCGCGCCCGAATCCGCCCCGGTGGCGCCGTATTCCGCGCCTCCGCAGTACCAGGCCGATCAGCAGCCCCACGCCCAGCCCGCCCCGCACGCAAGCCCGCAGTGGGGCACGCCGCAGGGCTACGCGCAACCGCAGGCCCAGCAGCCGGGCGTGCCGTTCCAGCCTTCGCTGGACAACGTGCCGCTGCGGCGGGCCAAGAAGGCGCCGGGCTCCGGGTGGCGCAAGGCGGTGCATCACGTGTCCGGCGGCGCGATCAACCCCGGCATGTCCGCCGAGGAACGCAGGCTGCAAGAACTGGTCGCGCGGATCAGGCAGCCGGTCCGCGGCGATTACCGGATCGCGGTGCTCTCGCTCAAGGGTGGTGTCGGAAAGACCACCACCACAATGGGTATCGGCTCCATCTTCGCCTCCATCCGGGGCGACCGGGTGATCGCGGTGGACGCCAATCCCGATTTCGGCACGCTGTCGCAGCGGGTGCCGCTACAGACCAGGTCCACCGTGCGCGACCTGCTCCTCGACTCGTCCATCCAGCGCTATTCGGATGTGCGCAGGCACACCTCACAGGCGACGAGCCGCCTGGAAGTGCTGGCCAGCGAACGCGATCCGGCCGCGTCGGAGGCGTTCAGCGAGGAGGAGTACCGCGCTGTCGCCCGAATTCTGCAGCGGTTCTACAACATCATCCTCACCGACTGCGGTACCGGACTCATGCACTCGGCCATGTCCGGGGTATTGGACCTGGCGCACTCGCTGGTGCTGATCTCCTCCCCCGCGATCGACGGAGCCCGCAGCGCCGCCGCGACGTTGGACTGGTTGTCGCTGCACGGTCACGACCACTTGGTGCGCAATGCGGTGGTGGTGATCAACTCTCCGCGCGCCGGATCGCCGAATGTCGGTATCCAGCAACTACGGGAGTACTTCCTGTCCCGGTGCCGCGCCGTGCACATCATCCCGTTCGACCCGCACATGTCCGAGGGCGCCGAAATCGATCTGCACCGGCTGCACAAGCAGACCAAGCGCGCCTACGTCGAGCTGGCGGCGACCGTCGCGGACGACTTCGCCACCGATCACCGCCGTTATCACCCGTGATACCCGCCGGGGCCGTGGCCCGGCGGGCAAGAAGGGCGAGCGGATCAGCCGCTCACCACTCGGGCAGACGCCGCCTGCCCGCCATGACGTCGCGCACCAGATCGTCGTAGGCGTCGGCGAGTTCGGCGAGATGATGCCACGCGTTGTGCAGCAGCTCGTCGTGCGCGTTCAGCGTCATCAACGCGTGGTGCGCGCGCACCGAGGACTCGGCCAGGCGATCGATCACCGCGCCCACCGTTTCGGTGTGCAGAGTGGCACCGAGCCGATGCTGCGGCACGCTGCGCATCACCCAGTCGTCGATGGCCATCACCAATTCGACTCTGCGACGCTCGATTTCGCGAACCACCGCCACGGCGGTATCCACCGAACCACCACGGCCGACCAGGCGACGCTCGTGTAGCACTGCCAGATCGCGAGCGAACCACAGGAGCGGACCACCGACCACACGGTGCCCGCGACACGCCCGGACCAATAGGTCGGACGTGGGAAGCAATCCCGGCGCCGAAGAGCGCACCGAGGGATCGACACACCTCGGTGTGCCGGGAAGGGCCATTACGACCGTTGTATCCGAACCTGCCACGTTGCCTCGCCGTCATCGCCGCACAACACCGGATCAGGACGTTCATTACAATAAACCTCTGAAGGCCCCTGTCAAGCGTTACCCGGCCGTAGGGAGTCACGAAGAGTACACTTCGTTACCTGCACGACCAACCGAGGAGCAAGATGGCGGACGGTCCGACGTATCACCGGATCGCAGACCTCCTCCGCGAGGAGATCCGCGCAGCCAAGTGGAAGCCGGGCGATCGACTGCCCAGTCACTCCGAGCTTGCCGATCAGATGCAGGTCTCGATAACCACCGCCCGCAACGCGATCCAGGTGCTGGTGACCGAGAATTTGGTCTACACAGCAACTTCCCGCGGGACGATCGTTCGAAACCAAGAGGTTCTCGAATCCGTTGTCACCGACTCCATTCGCCCCGACCGGCCGCAGACCCCGCACGACATCTTCGAGGAGATCGCGCGGGCCGCGAGCCGGGAGCCGTCGAAGGAGTTCAGCGCGAGAATGGAGCCGGCCAGTCCCGAGGTCGCGTCGTGGCTGGGCATACCGCCGGATTCCTGGGTACTGGCCAGGACCGTGGTCCAGTATCTCGATCACGAACCGTGGTCATGGGAGGTCAGCTTCTATCCCCGAGACCTGGCCGAGGCCACGGGAATCGACTCCCCGCACGACATTCCGGAGGGAACCACTCGCCGCCTCGCCGACCGCGGCCATGCCGAGACCGCGCACCGCGACACTCTGGTCGCTCGTCCGGCCAGTGCGGAGGAGGCCTCGGTGCTCGGCGTCGCCACCGGCACCATCCTGCTCGACCATCTGCGCATCGGAGCCACGCACGAGCGCGTCACCCGTGCCACCCGGCATCGTTCGCTGGCCACCGGCAATCGGCTCGCCTACGAACTCGGCGATGCCCAAGGCACCGCGATAATTCGGGCGACGCTTGCCAACTCCCACGGGTCCGGTCCGGCCTAGCCCATGACGATCGCGCTGCGCCAGGCTACGGGGGGCGATCTCGGCCTGATCTGCCGCCTGCGTGTGCAGCGCACGGCGTGGCTGACCGCGCGCGGCTCCGATCAGTGGACGGTCGCCGGGCGCGGCCTGCCCATCGAGATCTTCGCCCGTGCCGTCGGACGTTCGCTGGACGCGGGCGAGACCTGGATCGCGGAGGTCTCGGGCGAGCCCGCGGGCACCATCACGGTCAACGACCGCGCCGATGCGGGTCTGTGGTCGCAATGGGAACTCGATGACTCGGTGATCGTCCATTTCATGATCGTCGATCTGCGTTTCGCGGGGCGACGCGTCGGTCACCGGATGCTCGCCCACGCGGGGATGCTCGCCCGCCGACAGCAACGCGGATGGGTCCGGCTGGATGCGTGGACCACCAATTCCGACCTGCACGACTATTATCGGTCCGCCGGTTTCCGTTTGGTTCGCATCGCGGGGCCGCTCGCGGTGGGACCGTCGCGCGCGCTGTTCGAGCGACGAGCCGACAGCTGGGATCGCGCACTGCCCGTACCGGTCCCGGCGGTCACACGATCGGCTACGTCGGCGATTCTGCGATCCCCCCGGTCGAACAACTGACCGGTACGCCACAGCGCGGGCAGGTGACCCTTGCGGATCGCGTCCGCCCGAGCGGCCACACGGGCCGGGCGAGTTGGACCACGCTTCGCCGCCCGCCTCGTCGTGGCTACCCGACCACAGTTGGTCAGACCGGTGGCAGGTGCGCGATGTGCACCATCTCGATGCCTCTGCTGCGCGAGACCAGGGTTCCGCGTCCGGGAGGCAATTTGCTCGGTCGCACGTCGCCGATCAGCTTGCCCTCGTCGCGCGATCCGCTCATGATCAAAGTCTCGACCGACAGGTTCTTCATGGTGCCCAATATCGGGTCGTACAGCGCGCGGGACACGCCGCCGCTGCGGCGAGTGACTACGAGGTGCATGCCGATGTCGCGGGCTTGGGGCAGGTACTCCAGTAGCGGCGCGAACGGATTGATACTGCCCGTGGCCACCATGTCGTAGTCGTCGACGACGATGTAGATCTCCGGGCCGCTCCACCAGCTGCGTTCCCGCAGTTGCTGCGGGGTGATGTCCGAACCGGGGATTCGTTTGGCCAGATATCCGGCCACCTCCTGGATCATCGGACCGCAGGTCTGCGACGAGGTGGAGTACCCGGCCAGGTGGTCACCCTCGACCACGCCCAGCATTGTGCGGCGGTAGTCGACCATGATGATCCTGGCCTGCTCGGTGGTCGACTGCTCGACCACACCCATCACGATATTGCGCAGCAGAGTGGTCTTGCCGCATTCCACGTCAGCGAAAGCCATGAAATGCGGTTCGACACCGAAATCCAGGACCAATGGCTGCAATTCGGACTCGCCGAGACCCACGACCACCCGAGTGGGGCTCAGTTCGATCCCCTGGGCCCTCGCCGAGGCCAGCAGCTCGTCCCGGCCGAACCGCAGGGGCAGCATGCGCACTTCGGGCGCGCGGCGGCTCGGGTAGAGCTGCTCGAGTTCGGTCCGCGCTCGCGCGACGCCCTCGGCCACACTGCCCGGATCGGAGTCGGAATCCAGGCGTGGCAACGCGATCAACATGTGCAGCTGGTCGGGGGTGAGGCCGCGGCCGGGGCGGCCGACCGGAACCTGGTGCGCGGTGCGCCTGCTCATCTCCGAGTCCGAGGGATCGCCGAGCCGCAACTCGAGACGGGTGCCGATCTGGTCCTTGACCACCGGACGGATCTCGGCCCACCGCGAGGCGGCGATGATCAGGTGAATGCCGAACGACAAGCCCTGCGCGGCAATGGCGTTGATCTGCGGTTCCAGCACGTCGAACTCTTCACGGACCGCGGCCCAGCCGTCGATCACCAGGAACACGTCACCGAACTTGTCCTCGGCCAACGGGCCGGCGGGCCCAGCCGTGCCGTCCGGGACGCGCTGCCCGTCGGCGAACTTGCGGCGGCGGAACTCGGCCATCGATTCGATGCCCAGCGCGGCGAACCGCTCCTCGCGCTGACGCATCAGCGTGGTGAGTTCGGCGACGGTGCGACGCACGCGGTCACCGTCGAGGCGACCTGCCACCGAACCCACGTGCGGCACGCCGGACAGGCCCGCCATGCTGCCGCCGCCGAAGTCCAGGCAGTAGAACTGCGCCTGTTCGGGGGTGTGCGTGGCGGCGGTCGCCATGACGATGGTGCGCAGGGTGGTCGACTTGCCCGACTGCGGGCCGCCGACGACCGCGACGTTGCCCTGCGCGCCGGACAGATTGACGGTGAGCACGTCGCGCCGCTGCTCGTACGGCTTGTCGATGACGCCGATCGGCATCCACAACTGACCGTGCCGGTTGACCGGCGAACGCCAGTCCGGGTCCGGCAGCAGCATGTCCACGGTCGGAGATTCCTCCAGCGGCGGCAACCACACCTCGTGCGCCGGGCGGCCGTGCCCGGTGAGCCGCTTGACGACGACGTCGAGCAACGTGTCCGGGATGCCGTCATCGGCGCCGGGCACGGCCGCGACGGCCGAAGGCGGCGGCGGCAGCTCCAGCAGTGGATTCGACGGCGCCGCCGACTCCGCGTCGGCCTCGATCGTCTCGGGCAGTTCCACCGGCGCGGCGGTGAACAACGCGGGCCGCACTCCGGCGACCGGGCTGCCGTCCGCACCGGTCACCGCTCCTTGCGGCGCGACGTACGGTCCGGACACGTAACTCGCGTTGAACCGCAACGGATCCGACGCGTCGCTCTTCAAATACCCCGAACCGGGCACGCTCGGCAGGTGGTAGGCGTCGGTGATGCCGAGCACCGCGCGCGATTCGTTCGCCGAGAACGTACGCAGGCCGATGCGATAGGACAGATGCGATTCCAGGCCGCGCAGTTTGTTCTCCTCCAGGCGCTGCGAGGCCAGCAGCAGATGCACGTGCAGCGATCGGCCGAGGCGTCCGATCATTACGAACAGTTCCGCGAAATCCGGCTTCTGCGACAGCAATTCGGAAAACTCGTCGACCACGATGAACAGCGCGGGCAGCGGATCGAGCGGCACGCCCGCGGCGCGCGCCTTCTCGTAGTCGGTGACGTTGGCGTAGTTGCCCGCCGAGCGCAGCAGTTCCTGGCGGCGGTTCATCTCACCGGCGAGCGCGTCTTTCATGCGGTCGACCAGCGAGAGTTCCTCTTCCAGGTTGGTGATCACCGCGGCGACGTGCGGCAGCGAGTCGAGGCCGAGGAAGGTCGCGCCGCCCTTGAAGTCGACGAGCACCAGGTTGAGCGCGTCCGGTGAATGCGTGGTGACCAGCGAAAGCACCAGTGTGCGCAGGAATTCCGACTTTCCGGAGCCGGTGGCGCCGATGCACAGCCCGTGGGGCCCCATGCCGTTCTCGGCCGACTCCTTGATGTCGATCTCCACCGGAGTGCCGTCGGGTGTGATGCCGATCGGCACCCGCAGGCGCTCACGGCCGGTGCGCGGACGCCACACCCTCGCCGGATCGATCTGGGCCGCGTCCGGGATCTTCAGCAGCGCCATCAGTCCCGGATCGGTCGCGGTTCCCTCACCGAGACTGACGATCTGCGCCGCCGTGGCGAGCCGGTATCTGCCCAGCGATCGAGCGAAGGACTCGGCCTCGGCCGTGCTCACCCGGTCGGCGGTGGCGAACTTCTCCACTCCGGCGGCACTGCGTGCCGCCACCTCGCCGTCGGCAGCGACCAGTTGCAGTCCGCGCCGCGCCGCGAGCCCGCCCTCCGGTGCGGTGAGGTCGAGCACCGTTACCGAATCCAAGCCCGACTCGCTGACCAGCCGTTCGCTGCCGCTGACGTAGCCGTCGTCGATGACGACCACCAGGTGCAGCCGTCCCTGGGTCGGCTGCGGGTTGCGCATGAACCGGCCGCGTTCGAGCAGCTCCGCCGCCAGCGCCGTCTCCAGCTCGCCGAGCGAGTGGTAAATCATCCGCGCCGACCCCATGCCGTCGCGCAGCGTCGGATGTTGCAACTGCGGCAGCCATTTCGCCCAGGACCAGGCCGGACCGTCCGGATCGGCGCAGACGATCGCGATCGCGAGATGGTCGGGACCGTGGAAGGCGGCCAGCTCCATCAGCATCGCCCGCACCAGCATGTGCGCGTCCTCGCTCGAACCGCTTATGTTGATCGCGGGAAAAGCGCGCAGCGACACCGCCGTCGGCAAACGGTGCACCACCGAGTGGGTGCGCACGAAGCGGCGCAGCGCCACGGTGGACACCGGTTCCAGGTCCTCCAGCGGCCCCGTCTCCGGGCGCGCCAGTTTGGTTGCCAACCGGTGGCTACCGACGCCCACGCGCACGTGCCCGAAGTCCGGGTCGTTCGGCCTGCGCTCCCACATCCGCCTTGTCCCGATCAGGGAGGGCAGGTCGGCCGGCTCGGGATGACTCCACCGCAGAGACTCCAATTGCCTGCCGCCGGTGCGGCGCACGTCCTTACGGACCTGGTCGAGGTAGCGGAAGTAGTCCTTGCGTTCCTCGTTGAGCTCGACCGCGCGTTTGGGACCGCCGCCACGGTAGCCCGCCATCATGCCGACCATCGACATGAGCATCATCATCGGGAACATCATCATGAACGGATTGGCCAGCAGGTTGCGGCCCATCATCGCCATCATCGCGATCATGCCGACCACCGCGAACACCATGACGACGGGCATCAGCTTCATCATCAGCGGCGCGGGCAGTGCGCGCGGAATCTCCGGCGGAGCCGTCAGCGCCACCTCGCCGCCGGGTGCCCGGGGCGGTGCAATGCGGGGGCGGCGCACAAAGCCTTCGGTAACCATGGTTCCTTCGTTCGGTCGGCGACGAGCGGTCGAGACGTCGCCCGCGCTACGGATCGAATTCCGCGTTCAGGTCCTGCCCGGAGCGGCGGAAGGGGATCGCCAGCGCCGCGCCGATCGCGAGGCAGGCCAGGCAGACGATGGCGCCGATGACAGCGATCCGGCGCGGCCGCGGGTCCGGGCCGGGGGGAATCACCGGCGCGGCGACGACTCGCGAAGTGTCGGCCCCGGCGCTCACCGGCTTCTCCGGCAGTTGCGCGGTGAGCGCGGCGAGCGGGTCGATCAGGCCGTGGCCGATCCGGTCGTCGCGTCCGGTGCCCGGTCCGTGGGCGGTGCGGACGATACGGTCCATCACCTGCTGCGCGGTGAGTTCCGGAAAACGCGCACGCACCAGCGCCGCCAGCCCGGCCACGTAGGGCGCTGCGAAGCTGGTGCCCTCGACGGACCTGATTCCCTCGGTGGTCTGCACGCCGTCGACCAGCCCCGTGCCACCCGGCTTGCTGTCCAGCGACACGATATTGCGGCCGATCGCCGAGACGGCCACCCATGGGCCGTGCAGCGACAGTTCGGACACCTGGCCGGTCGAGTCCACCGAGCCCACCGAGAGCACGTAGGGCGTGAACCAGGCCGGACTCGCCACCGTGAGCACCGAGCCCCACCCCGAGCCCTCGTTCTGCTTCGAGCACGCGCCGTCGGGCTGGAGGTTGCCCGCGGCCGCGACCACGACGACATTGCGGTCGTAGGCATACTTCACCGCCGCACCGAGCGAGGCGTCGGCCGTGTCGGAACCTGCTGCGGTGCAGGCGACTTCGGAGATGTTGATGACGGTGGCGCCGAGATCGACGGCCCGGACGACAGCCGCCGCCAGCGTGAGCACACTGCCGTAACCGTCGCTGCTGATCTTGCCCGGCGGGTCGCCTTGCCCGCCCCGGTCCTTCGGCTCGTAGGCCAGGCTCAGCTGCCGGATGGTGAGCAGATCCGCATCGGGCGCGACGCCGGCGAAGGCGTCGCGCGGACTCGGTTGCGCCGCGATGATTCCGGCGACCAGCGTGCCGTGTCCGTCGCAGTCGACCGTTCCGTCGCTGTCGGAGACGAAGTCACCGCCCGGTTGCAGCGAGCGCAGTCGCGGATGCGGATTCACCCCCGTATCGATGACGGCCACCTTCTGTCCGGCGCCGCGGCTGAACTGCCACGCGGACGGGAGATCGAGTACCCGTTGCGCCATCGGGGGCTCGCTGGGTGGCGCGCCGGTGAGCACGGGTTCGGCGCAGACGGCGCGCTGTTCGGTCGGTTCCAGCGGCGCCGGGCGCACGCTCAGACCCTGCGCGGCGCCGAGCGCGCCGGGATCGATCGCCGGCGGCGCGATCGCCTGGGCACTCGGCCAGGGCACGCCCATCCCGGCGCCGATGACCGTTGCGGCGCAGACCATCCGCAAGAGTCTCCGGCGCAAGGCGCTGCCGGTCATATGTTCCGGGCCATCGAGTAGACGTTCATGACCCACAGCACCAGCGGGATCACCGACACGATCAGCAGATACTCGAAGATTTCGATCATCCGCCTGGTCACCGGCGTGACCTCGATGTGCGGACCGATCACCCCGAAGCCGACCACACCGGTCGCGAACGCGAGCAGCACGCCCGCCGCGAACAGGGTGTATTCGGAGTCGCCCACGGCGAAACCGACGGTCATGGCGAGGGCGGCCAGGCACCCGCCTCCGATCATCGTCGCGGCCTGGGTGAGGTCGGCGAACGAGCGACCGCGCGACGCGAGGATGATCGCGGTCACGATCGCCAGCGTGACCCCTTGCCAGCGTGCCGAACCCAGCGGATCGGCTACGCCGAACGCGCCGACGACCGCGCTCGCGGCGCATGCCGCGATCAGACCGGATTGGAACTGGTTGGCCGCGCGGGCGCGTACCCCGAGCCCCGCCGCCGAGGGCAGCGCGCTGGCGCCGATGGCGCCGATGCCCTCGATGGTCGGTCTCGGTTCGTGGTCGGCCGGGTCGATCGCGCCGCCCGCGGTCGGGACCGGCGGGATCGGCAGCCGCGCGAGCACGGCCGCCAGTCGCGGCACCGCCGAGATGATCGCGATTCCGGCCACCAGCAGACCGGCCGACAGTTTCGGCAGGCCCGGGTGCCAGATCAGGTAGACGGCCGCGGCGACGCCCGCTATCACGGCGAGCGTTGCGGCGCAGGAGAACAGCGTGGCGCCGGTGCCGGTCGTCCGGTATCCCACCACCGCGGCGACCAGCAGCACCGAGCAACCCAGCAGCAGATGAGGACTGCCGAGGGGCCCCGGGACGAGCAGCGCGGCGCCGCCGAACAGCAGCAGCAGTCCGTCCAGCGACAACCACGTGGCGGTCACCAAGTCGGTGTATCGGCGCGCCGCGATGCCCGCCGCGACGAATGCCGCGACGCCGCCGCCGAGCAGGGCGAAGGCGGGCGCGAGCGGATCGCCGTGCCCGCGAGAGACCACCAGCACGGCCAGCGTGGTCAGCACGCTCAGTACCGAGACGATCAGACCCATCCAGCGGGCGGCCACACCGGACCAGCTGTGGAATTCCTCTGCGGTCAGCCGGGATACGGCGTCGATGACGTCGTCGAACAGCGCGGGCGCTTCCTTCGCGGTCACCGACCGCAGGACCAGCAGCTCACCGTCGTAGACCTCGGCCTCGGTGAGCGTACGGCTCGGCGCGATCGCCTCCCGGCCGAGCCGAGCCAAGGTCCAGTGCCGCGCCTCCAGCGGCGCCGCCTCCTCCTCCGCGTCCGGCCGCTCGGGGTTGCGCGATTCGATCAGCGCCACCAGTTCGCCGATGAACGTGGCGATCGGCACGGTGGCGGGCAACCCGACATCGACTTGAGTATTGCCACCGATGACCGAAACACGACTCAAAACGGGCTCGGTGGTACGTGTACCGCTCGCCGACTCGATCAACGGCAATCTTCCCCCGCCCTCATCCGGAACAACGATTCACGACCCGCCGACGACATTTGCCCGACACGTCCAGAGTGAACGATTTCAACACTCGTCAAGCACTTTCACACATAGACGACTCTTGCGTTGCGACCTCCCGGCAGCTGAACCTAATGTAACGGACGCACCGGGCCACGCGCGATCGGTAGTCTGGTATCCAGATGAACGTCTCTACTACGAGAAACGAAGATTTCGGGGTTCGACAGCAATGACCGGCAACCGCCAAGCACAACGCGCATTCGATGCCGGAATCCTGTCGCTCGGATTGTCCATCGAGGGGCAAGAATCCGCACGTGATCTCGACTATGCGAAACTGGCTTTTCAACGCGCCACGGAGTGGGATCCCACGATGTGCGACGCGTGGCTCGGCCGCGCCGCCGCGGGCGAACTGACCAAGGACGTTCTGTTCAATCTGCACAAGACCAGTGCGAGCACGCTCTATCGCGAGCAGCGCAGGCTCGGTCTGCGCCCGCGTGAGCTCGCGGGCCGGTTCCTGCCCGGCCTGTACATCGACTACCCGCTGGCCAACCACACCGAGATCACGCTGGCCTGGGCGGCGCACCTGATCGCCGACAAGGAGTACGACGAAGCCGAGCGGGTGCTCGACGACCTCGACGAATTCCGCCGGGGCCAGCTGAGCAATCCCGACGCCGAGATCGACAACCGCATCTGCGCGTATGTCCGTGGCGTACTGCACTACAACACCCAGCGCTGGCCCGACGTGATGACGGTGCTCGCCGGTTCGGCCGACTGGGAGGATCCGTATCTGGCGGCAGGCGCGCACGTGATGGTGGGCACCGCGTGTGCCCAGCTCGGCTTGTTCGGCGAGGCGATCCGGCGGATGCAGCAGGCGGAGGCGGGCCCGATCCCGGCGGCTCGTTCCACCGCGATGTTCTGCCGCGGCCTGTGCCTGCGGGAATCGGGCAATGAAGAGGAAGCCCAAGCGCTGTTCGAGAAGGTGTACTCGCAGGCGCCGGATTTCGAGGCCAACGCGGCCGCGATGCGCGACCGCACCTACCGCATCACCGTCACCAGCCGCGACGTGATCGATGCGCGGACCGACAAGTGGGATCCGGCCTCTTCGCCGTCCATGGAGCAGATGGAGCAGGCCGAGAGCCAGGACCGGGCGAAGAAGATCCTCACCGAGGCCCGGGCCGAACTGGACTCGCAAATCGGCCTCGCCTCGGTGAAAACCCAGGTGGCCAAGCTCCAGTCGTCCGCGCAGCTGGCGAAGATCCGGGCCGAGAAGGGTTTGTCGAGCCAACCGCGCGGCCAGCACCTGGCCTTCACCGGGCCGCCCGGCACCGGTAAGACCACCATCGCCAGGGTGGTCGCGAAGATCTATTGCGGCGTCGGGCTGTTGAAGACCGACAAGGTGGTCGAGGCCAAACGCGTCGACTTCGTCAGCCAGAACCTCGGCGGCACCGCGATCAAGACCGAGAAGCTGATCGACACCGCCATGGACGGCGTGCTGTTCATCGACGAGGCGTACACGCTGATCCAGACCGGTCTGCAAGGTGGTGACGCGTTCGGCCGCGAGGCGGTGGACACGCTGCTGGCGCGGATGGAGAACGACCGTGATCGCCTCGTCGTGATCATCGCGGGCTACGACGGCGAGATCGACCGGCTGCTGGCCGCCAACGACGGTTTGGCGTCGCGCTTTTCCAAGCGGCTTCAGTTCCCGTCCTACACCGCCGAGGAATTGGGGCAGATCGGCCAGGTCATCGCGAAGAAGCGGGACTCGGACCTGTCCGAAGGAGCGCTCGAGCAGCTGGTACAAGCCTGCGAGCGCCTGTACGCGATGCAGAGCACCGACCAGAGCGGTCAGCCGCGCCGCGGCGTGGACCTCGCGGGCAACGGGCGATTCGTCCGCAACGTGATCGAGGCGGCCGAGGAAGAGCGCGAATTCCGGTTGGCCAACGACGAATCGCTGGACCTGACCGACATCGATGAGGCGGTGCTGCGCCGCATCGAGGCGTCGGATATGAAGTTGGCCCTGTCCGGCCTGCTCAGCTCGCTGAACGTCGGTTGGACCGACTGAGGCCGACCAACCCCGCTACACCGTCGGTGGACCGGATCACCGGTCCACCGAACGTCATTGCGTGGGCAGCGAATCGTGGGCGACCAGCGCTTCTCGCGCCGACAGCGTGGGCCCGGGGACCATCTGGCCGATGATCGCCCATGGCGCGAGGCGCGGACTGCTCCCGAGCCCGAGTACGTTCGCGGTGGCCGCGTCCGGGATGCCGTAGCGGACACCGGTGTCGGCGACGTAGAACAGGCTGCCCCGGCGCGGACTGCCCGGCTCCATGCCGGTCACCTGGACGAACTCACCCGAGCCTGGCGACAAGTAGACCGCGTCGACCCGGTCGCCCGCGCCGTCGGAGGTGGACAGATCGACGGGTTTCGCGGATGGGGCGATCGGCAGGCGGGTGCCGACGAGCAGACTGACCATGGCGCGTTCGCCGGGTCCGTCGCCGGCCTCGGCCTCGCGCTGCGCCGGAGCGGTGCCCGGCGACTTCGCCCAGGCCACACAGGTGACGGGCGCGTCCTCGGCGGGCAGGATCCTCGGGGTGCGCACCGGAAAGTCGTCGATGGGCAACTGGTGGACCACCGCCACCCGCTCGAGTACGTCGGGTGGCATGGTCGCGATCTCCCGCATGCCGTGCGAATCGGCGTACCTGATCACCTGCGCGGCGAACGGCGACACCGGCTGCACACCGTCGGCGAGCACGACATACAGCGAGGAGTCGCCCTCCGGCCCCACGCCGGACACCGAGATGACGCCGCCGATCGGGAGATCCGACAGCGGGCCGGGCCCCCGCTCACCCGCCCGCGGGATCTGCGGCGGGGCAATCGCGGGCACCTGCGTCGTCGCGCCGAGGAATCCGGTACCGACCGGCCGGGGCCGATGAGCGGTCAGGTTCAACGCCCTGGTCAATACCGAATCGGCCGGGTCGAGTTCAGCGCGCTTACCGTCGTAGACCAAGTAGGTCTTGTTGTCGCGGCGGACCAGCAGCGCCTCGTCCTGACCGGAGGTCCTGATCCGGTCGGTGAGCGCGGGGCGGCCCGCGATCACCGTCGTCGTCGCACCCGAGGAGGAGGCGGCGCTACCGCCCTCCGACAGCGGAATCGTCTCGCACAGCGACCACTCCGAGCTGCCGCCCTGCTTGGATTCGGGCAACGCACCCGGCGCGCCCGGAATGCCGAGCAGCGGTCCGCGCGGCAGATCGTTCAGCTTGTCGTCCTTCACCGCGTGCGGCTCGGCGTCGGCCCCGGTGATCAACCGCGCGGACGCCAGATTCAGCACCGGGTGCAGGGTCTTGCCGCCGTCCTGGCGCTGCACCACCACGTACAACGCGCCGCTCTGCTTGCCCGACACGATCAGGGCGTCGCCGATCGCGCCCTGCGGACGCAGGAAGGCCAGGATCGCGGCGCCCGCCACCATGAGAACGCCGAGCACCGCGCCGACGAGCAGTGAGCGAATCTGGGAACGCATCGGATCGTGCAACATGCGGACGTCGCGGCGAACCAGTGCGTGATCGAGCCTGCGCAACAGGAATCGGTATCCGTTGACCTGGGCGCGGGTTGTCAGCTGTGCCGGCACATGGTCTCCATCGAGCAATCGATCGCCATCTCTTTCGACACGGTACCGTAATTCTCCGACGGCTCTGAACCGATGGAATCCGAAGCCGATCAACGGCGGTCGCACGCAGGCGAGGCAGGAATAAACAACTGTGGACGAGACGATGAACGGCGGGCCAACCGACAGCGAAATATCGGAGGCGTCGCGGGCGGTAAATCGACGCCGGTCGGCCTATGACACATTGCGTGATCCGGAATTCTGGTTGTTTCGCATTTTTCCGCTTCGCGTGATCGTGCCCGTCATGTTGCTGGCCGCGACCGTCGCGTGGATTGTTCTCGCGGTCTGCGATTCGATCTGGGGGGCTTGCGCCGCGGGCGTGGTGATCGCGCTGGCCGGTCTCACGCCGATCCGTGGTCACACTCCCGCCGCGCGCATCGGTAGCGCGATCAGCCGCAAGCGTCCCGGCCTGCGTCCCGCCGAACGCCTCGCGCAGGCGCCCGCCCTCGACGTGCCGCTCACCGAGGGGGGTGGTTACGGCGTGCGCTGGGACGGCGATCTGCTGCTCACCATGCTCCGGATCGATCCACCGCCGGACACGCTGACCCTGCTCGATCGCGGTTCACTCAGCACCGACCAGCTGCTCCCGCTCCCCGAAATCGCCCGCTGCCTCGATCAATTCGATCTGACCCTGGCCGGCATCGACGTGGTGAGCACCGGCGCGCGCACCGCGGGCACCGGTGTCGCGGCACAGCTGTACGACCGCATCCTCGGCCCACTGCCCGCCATAGCCCATCGCACCTGCTGGCTGGTGCTGCGGATGGATCCGCTGGCCAACGCCGAGGCGGTGGACAACCGGGGCGGTGGTGGCGCGGGTGCGCTGCGCACCGCGATCATCGCCACCCGCCGGGTCGCCAACCGGCTCGCCGCCCACGACATCGCCGCCTCCGTGCTGACCGCCACCGAGATGAACACCGCGGTGCGCCAGCTCACCCACGGCTTCGATGTCGACCAGCTCGTCGAGTCGCCGAAATCGCTGGAGTACCAGGGCCGCTTCCTCACGCAGTACCAGATCGCGGCCGACATGATCGGACCGCGCGGACTGGCCGGCATCTGGGCGGTGCCCAGCTTGTCCACCACGGTGACGTTGCGTCTACGGCCGGGAGCCGGCCGCCACGATCGACACACCGATCTCGCCGACACGGTGGTGCTCAATGCTGTGGTCCGCTTCGACACCGTCACCGCGCCCGAGGAGCCGCCGCTGCCCGGGCTGCGTGAACTGGTGGGCAACCAGCTGCGAATCCTGCTGGACACCCTGCCCATCGGCTACGCGGGCCGGTGGGGCAGCGACATCGCATACCGCGGCACCTTGGCCGCCCTCACCGGATTCGCGGTGCCCACAGCGGGCTGCGGCCAGCTCATCGGCGCGGACGAGCGCGGCCAGGGCATCGCGGTGCCGTTGATCGGCGAGGGCACCCGCCACCTCGAAGTCATCGGCAACCTGGACCTGGCCCAGCAGGTGATCCTGCGCGCCACCGCGCTCGGCGCACATGTCATCGTGCACACCGCCCGGCCCGAGGCATGGCACACCATGGTGGCGAATCTCGCTGCGCCGCAGGTGCTTTCCATCGCTCCGCGCGCCGCGGGCGCCAGCTGTCATCCGCCCGCTCCCCCGCCACCGCCCGCCGCTCCGTATCCGAGCACGACCGTGCTGGTCTTCGACGGCATCCCGCCGACCGCACACGCGGGCGGCGCGACGATCGTGCACGTGCGGCGGCCGGAGGACCCCGTCGGGTCGGTGGACGCGGACGTGACGCTGGTGCAGGATCCCCAGGCCCCCAACCGGATCACGGTGCGCACGGCCGCGCGCAGCGCGACCGTGCTGATGGTGACCACGCCGGACGAGATGCACTACATCGGTGAGTCGCTCGCGGCGCGATAACTCGCGCACACGAAAACGGCCGGCTGGAACCCTTACCGTTCCAGCCGGCCGTTGGTCGTCGCTCCGCGCGATCAGAAGGCGGCGAAGCCGTCGCCCACCTTGCCGTCGGCCTCGATGGCGCGATTGAGCGCGTTCTCGACCTTGACGCCGAGGTTGTCGAGCTTCTGGAGGGTGTCCTCCAGCTCGGAAGTCAGGTTTCGGTGTGCGGTGTCGAAGTTCGAGACCGCCTGCTCACCCTGCAGGTTGTCGCGGAACGCGGCGGCGGCGCTGTTGAGCTCGTCGATCTGCGCCTTCATGGTGGAACCGTACTGGCTGAGGTCACTGACCATCTCGGTGATGGCCGGCGAGTTGTACATGATCGTCATTGCTGTTTCCTTCTGGTGAGAGATTGGCGATCCGACTGGACGGCGACGCCGTCGAGGGTTACGCCAGGCCTGCCTGGTCGGAGCCGACGATGGTGTTCTTACCCGAGGTCACGGCCTGCGAGAGTCGGTCCAGCTTGCCGTTGAGCGCGGTGACCTCGTCGTGCCACTCGGCGGCCGCGGTGTTGAATTCGCGGTGGGCGTCACCCTGCCAGCCGCGCGCGACGGCCTGCACCGACTCGTCGATCTGGTTGATCGAGGTGCGCAGCGTCGAGATCGAGTCCTCCATGCGGCTGACGACGCTGTCGATGCCGCCCTCCTCGACACCGTAGGTCTGCCCCGAGCCACCGCCGAGAGTTGTGTAAGACATTTCGTTTCCTTCCGTCAGAATTCGTGTTGATAGGGAGATCCGGGCGATCTCACCGAGCAGGGGGTTACCGGGCCTGGCGACCCGAGAGCTACGGTGGCAGCCACCTCCCCCCGGGTAGCCCTTCCAGCAACGTGGCGACCGCCTGGGTCACCCGGTGGTCGGTGCCCGTCGTGACCGTCGACCAGATCTGTTGATCCGGCGAGACCATGGGAGCGACGACGATGCGCCCGCGGCCGGTGTCGTACACCGCCACCGCGCCGGGCGCCCGGCTGGTCAGCCCGTCCTGGTGGCTGTAGGCGACGATCTCGGCGTAGGCGCGGCAGGAGCCGAACGCCAGCCCGAGCACGGCGGCGTCGCGTTCGCCGACGCCCAGCGCGTACATCGCGTCGGCGTAGCCGCTGGAGTCCTCCGCCGCGTCCAGCCGGTCGGCCAGATCAGCGGCGAGCGCGCTGAATCCGGCGATCTCGGCGGGTTCGCACGAGCCGAGCGCGGCCAGCAGCGGACCGGCCAGCGTCACGTCCGAGCCGTCGGCCCAGATCGAGCGCACTTCGAAACACTCGCCCGAGCGCACGGCGAGCGCGTGCTGTTCGCCGCGGCGCGCCAGACAGAAGCGGCGAGGACCGTCCTCGGTGTAGATGCGCGCGACCAGCTCACGGTCCGGCTGCGCCAGGACGAACAGCGCTGCGGCCAGTTCTGATTCGACTTCGCCCTCGGCGTCGAGCAGGCCGTCACCGATCAATCCGGCCAGCGCGTGTTCCTGGGCGGCCAGGTACTCGTCGATCGAATCCTGTTGTGGCGCAACCGAGAGCGCCAAGGGGAGAGTTTGCACTCCCAGCCGTTCGGTTACGACGAGCAACGCGTCGTTCGTCAGTGACGTCACGCCGCACCCCCCGTCTCGGGCCTGGTCTCCGTCGGCGCGACGGCGTGAGGTGCGGGCTCCGCGCCACCGAGTACCGCGGGCGCCGCTTGGATGCCACCCTCGAACCCGATCTGCTCACCTGCTTCCGTGGGAAGGGCGGCGCGCGGGAACCTAGCCGTATCCGGTGCCGGACCGGCCTGGCCGACCGCACCGGGCACGAGCGGTGCGGGCTGTCCGCTCGCGCTCACCGTGGCGGCGGGCGTAGCACGCGGAACGACTTCGGCTGTGGCGGCAGACTGCGCGTACACCGGTGCGCGGTAGGCGGTGGGCACCCGGGGCATCGCCGGGACGGGCACCGTCCCGATCCGCACCGCACCGTACGGTGCTGCGGTCGTTTTCGGGACCTCGGCCCGCGCGGCGGTCTGTTCGGCGGTCAGCGCCTGCTCCGGCGCCACCACGGGCGGCTCCTGCTGCTGCCACGGCGCGGCCAGGGGTTCGGTGGCCATTTCGTAGTTCTGCATGACCCGCGAGGCCACCGCCTTCGCCACGTCCTGCTCGGCGTCGGTCTCGGCCGCGACCGCACGGATCGGCGCACCGACCATCCCGCCCATCGACTCCAACATCCGCTGTACCTGCTGGATGACCTCGAGGTCGGCGGTGTTCGGCATCGCGAGCCGGGCGATCTCGTACGCGGTCACCTGGGCCTGGAACCGGGCGGCGTTGGCCGCCGCCGCGCCGGCCGCGTCGACCAGCCAGTCCCGCAAGGTCGTGACGCGTTGCACGACTTCGTCGCTGCGCCCCGACTGCCAGGCGCCGCGCATGTTCACGAGCACCTTCTCGTACTCGACCACAGCGGCGCCGAACGACGCGGCCAGGCGCGACCACGCGGCGACGGCCTCGGCCATCGGCACGGCGCCCGGCCCCGCGGTGAGGTCACGCGCGAGCCGCTCGGGCGGTCGCGCGGTCCACACCACGCCGGTGAAACCTGGCTGCGGTGGTTCGATCATTGCAGGGGAGGACCTTTCGGTTGCTCGACGACGCGAAAGACCGGTCAGGCGGGCCTGTCGCCCGTGCTGTCGAAGTCCGCCGTGTTGGCCGATTCCATGCCGTCGAACTGGTTGGAGTGCAGCCGCAACGCGGCCGCCAGCTTGCGCATCTCGTGCACGCCGGCCTGCGCGCTCGCCAGATACGACGACGCCACGTCGTTCGCGGTCTGCGCGGCCCGGCCGGAAACCTCGTCGGCGCCCGCGGGGACGATGGTCAGCGCTTCCTCGGCGGAGCGCAGGTCCGAGGTCAACCGATCGGCCAGCGCGTCCAGTCCGGATGACGCCTTGCCCGCGGTGACCGAGTCGAATCGCACGCTGTCGTACACCTCACCCCTCCCGTCACTCATGAGACCCTCCTGTGTACTGTTCGGCACTCGCGTCAGAGCGTGAGTTCCTTATCGGGCGGTGGTTCCGATGTCGTGTCGGCCGCGCCGACCACCGGCAGCGAGACCCCTTCGATCCGGCCGACCACTTCGTCGCCGTGCCGGCCGGTGATCATCTGGCCGCGCAGCGCGTCGGTGGTCGATTCGCCCTCGCGGGCCAGTCCCGCGCCACCCATGGCCCCGCCGCCCATCGGCATGTATCCGCCACCGGTTCCGGTCCCCGTCGCAGCGGTGCCCGCCGCTGTAGTGGACATCGCCGACGACGTTCCCGGGCCGGTACCGGGCGCTCCCACGCCGATGCCGCCCAACGAGCCGCCGGCCACTCGGGTTCCCGGCCAAGGGTTCAGCGGTGCGGCGGCGGCGGCGATCGCGCTGCCGATACCACCGCCGATGCCACCCACGCCGCCCGGGCCGCCGACGGCCGAGCTCTTCTTGCCGTCCTCGCCTTCCGCGGGCTCGCCTGTGCCCTCGTGCCCGCCAGGGGCGCTGATGGGTTTCGGCGCGAGCAGTGACGGATTCGCCGCCGCCAGCTGCCCCAGCGATTGAACGACCTGTCCGGCCGTACCGATCAGCGGCGTGATCATGCTCATGAGCTGGGTCAGCTGTTCAGCCGACTGCACGCCCGTCGGCGCGTTGGTGATCGGAACCTTTTGCCCGGCTTGCGTCATGCTCGCGCTGTGCCCGACCATCTCCGCCTTCGTCTTGGCGGTGATCGCCAGCGCCTCGGTCATCGCCTCGATCGCGGAGGCGACCAGGAAACCCTGTCCGCCAGGGGAAGCCGCCAGCAGCGGCGCGAAGGCCATGGTGGTGGAGAACTTCGCCATCACCGCCGTCATCAGGCCCGCGCCCGTGAAGACGCTGCCTGCGGCGTCGACGAGCACCGACTTCTCCTGCGCGCTCTGCGCCGCCAGCTTGTCGGCGTCGGTGCGCGCCTCACCGGCCTTCTTCGCGGCCTCCATCGCCGCCATGCCCTGCCAGACCGTCATCAAGGTCTGCACCAGGGACGAGCCGACCTGCATCACGGTCTGCATCACGGTGGACACGTTCTGCAGCAACTGAGTCGGGTCGACCGGCGGCGGGGGTGGCGCCGCGGCGGTGTCACCGGCCTGCGCGGGCGGAGGTGGCGCGCCGAGCTGACCGGTGCCGAACGCGGAGGCGAGATCGGCGAGCGGACGCATGAGCGCGCCGAGATCGATCGTCGGCAGCGGCGGCATGTCCGGCAACTGCACGAAGGCCGGAATGTCCGGCAGCTGCGGTAAACCCATGCTGTGCAGGACATCGTTCACCGGCATGTCCAGCATGGGCGCAAGAGCGCTGCCCCGCAGCAATTCCAGGATCGTCGGATCCAGCGGATCGGCGCCGGGCGGCGGAGTGGCTCCTGGCGTGGTCATGACTGCGTGCGGACCGCTCCGATGGCCGCCCCCGAACCGCTGTCGGCGCCCTCGTAGGTGGCGGCGGCCTGGTGCGCCGTCAGCGCCGTACCCGCGTGCACCGCCGCCAGTTGCGCCACCGACGACAAGTGGTTGGCCTGCGCGAAAGCATACGAGACGAGGAACTCTTGGCCGATCAACCCGAACACCGGCACCACCGCGGCGACGGTCGCGGCTTGGTCGGCCGCCGCGATCGCTCCCACGCCGGCAGCCATGGCCGCCGATTCACTTCCGTAGACACGCAGCGCATCCGGGACTACTGCAATGTGGCTCATGATCATCTTCCGATCCCGAAACATCCCCCGACGTTTCGTATTCAACTTTACCTAGCGAAGACCGCATATCACGATCCCGACGTGGTTAACATCCGGTGACTACCCGGTGGCCTCCTCATTGAATGTGGTGATGAGTTCACCACGCTCCGAGAAAGCCCTGTGCGCGGCCGCCCGCGCGGTGTCCACAACCGTTTTCTCGAACTCGTCCGGCGAAAGTTTTGATATCGCGGCGGAAAAGCTCAGTCCCACCAACGCGGCGTTACCGTCCACTTCCGCGGTCACCGCGCCGTCGGGCGATGTCTCACTCACCCGGATACCCTTCATGGCATCGTTGAGATCGGTGAGCCGGTAGAGCTGATTCTGCACCCGAGCGATGAGCTCGTCCATTGTTTCGACCATGACAACCTCGCGAATTCTGCTGTTGCTCAGACGGATCGGAGCCAGCTCTGTGGTTCGGTGTCGTACTCCTGTTCCTCGATGATCTCCTGCCTCGCCACCTGCTGTTCGGTGGGCAATCCGGTCAGCGCGAGCATCTCCGAGGTCCATCCCCACTGCTGCAACTGCGCTCGCCGAGCTAGAGCGGCACGGTTCGCCGCCTGTTTGCACAACCGCAGGATCTCGCCGGCCAGCGCGTCCGGATCGCGGCGCAATTGATCGGCGTCTATTTCGATGCCCAACGGCAGGCCCATTTCGGTGGTGCGCACCGAAATCGAGCCGGTGAGCGAATTCGCCGTGAATTCCGCCGGGAAATCACCCGGCTGTCCGGGCTGCGATGCGGTCATCGGAATTCCACCCCCTCTATCCTCGTTCGTCTTTGATCGCGCGGACGACTTCGGCAATGCGCGCGTTGATCACCGAGACAACACGGCGTTTATCGGCCGCCATCGCGACCGGAGGATGCCCGTCATCGATCACATAACGGCCGTCGTCCACGAGATCCCGCCATTTCAGGCGATGCCGGGTCATGCCGCGCGGGCCGAAGATCGAGTCCGCTTGGAGGACGTCGATGAATCCGAAACGCTCGGCCGGAGCCGACCGGAACTCGGCCGAGCGATCGTGCACGGACGCCTCGAACGAATCCCGCACCGACGAGGAGCCGTAGTCGTAATCCAGATCCAAGCCCTCGTCCTCGTCGGCGAGCACGATATCGGCCCGCTTGCCCGGGTCGGCTTCCGGCAGCGCACGCACGACCACGTCGGCCAACTCCACCGCCGCGCACTCCGTGACGGTGAATCCGCCGCTGTGGCCGACGGTTTCACCCGGCAACTGGGTGACCAGATACCCGCGATCGGCACGACGTGCCGCCATCAGCCGCACGTTGTTCGCCACGTTGGTGTAATCCCTTCCGTCGAAACCCAGTACCCGGACGCGAATGTCCGGGCGATACAGGTCCGCCAGCATCTCCCGCATCGCCGGAGTCGACGAGGCGCGCAGAGCGGCACGCACCTCCGCTTTTTCGTTGCGGTAGTCGTCCAACAAGGGTGTGCGGCTGGTGAAGGAAAACGGCCTGGGCGGGCCGGGCTCGCCGAAATCCTCCCAGAGCACGACGAACTCCAGGTCGGTGAACCGCCATGTGTGCGTCATGAGCCCGGCCGTCATTTCTCGACCACCGGTTTCGCCACGACCGGAGCCTCACCGATCGCCTCCTCGAGATGCTCGGTGGAGTCGAGGTAGTCGGCGCGCTTGTGCTCCTTCTGCTGTCCGCCCGCGGCGGCGCCGGGGCCACCCATCGGCATGCCGCCCATCGGCGCGCCGGGCATTCCCGCTCCCTGCGCGAGACCCGCGCGCACACCGGCCGCCGTGGCGGCGATGTCCGCCGTCGCTCGGGGAAAGAGTTTGGAAGCTCGCTCGAGGTTCTGCCCGGCCGGTGGGTTGGCACTGCCGATGCCCGGCCCGGGGCCGCCCGTCGCCCCCTTCCCCGCCCCACCCATCTTCTTGGCGGCGTCCTGAATGTCTTTCAAACCTGGTGGCAGACCGGGCAACCCGGCGAGCGCGCTCTGCTGCGCGATTTGCTGGGCGGCTTGTTGCGCCGCCTGCTGCGCGGCCCCTGCCAATTGCTGCCCGAGCTGCTGCGCCTGCTGCGCGGCTTGCTGCGCGGCCTGCTGAACCGCCTGTTGGGCGGCTTGCTGGGCCTGCTGCTGCTGTTGCGCGGCGGCGCGCTGCTGGTCCTGCTGCTCGGCCGTGCGGCGCGCCTGCTCCAGCGCTCTCTGTTGCTGCTCCAGTGCCTGCCGCTGCTGATCGGACTGCTGTTGCGCGGACCGCAGAGCCGCCAACTGTTGCTGCGACGCTCCCGGGGCGGCCGTGCCGGGTGAAGCCGTGCCCGGCGGGCCGGGCGGGCCGGGCGGCGCTGGAGCCTGCGCGGGCCGCACCGTTGGAGCCGGAAGGACCGGAATCGCCGAGTTCGTGTGCTTGATCCCCTCCGCGTACCAGTTCTCGAAGCCCCTCCGGTGCCACAGCGTGAGGCAGCTGTCTTCCTGGATTTCGCGGTCGACGTATCCGCCCCGGTCCCGGGTCTCACCGGGCATGAACCTCTTGGTCTCGGCCAGCCAGCCCGCGGTGTAGGTCAGATTCTGACTCATCACCCGCATGCTGTTGGTCAGCGCGGTGGCCTGGGACCGATACGTGTTCGCGGCCGCGATCGCCGCGTTGATACCGCCCTGGCCCTGCGGGGATTCCCACGAACCGTCGAGCGGGAACCGAGCCAGGCGGTTGTTCAGATCATCGAACGTTCCGTCGAGCTCGACGGCCATCCATTCCCAGACTCGAGCGTCCTGGATGACCGCCATGGAATCGATGCCGGTTTCGAAGGATTCGAAGAACGGGTGGTCCTTCTCGTGCGGGTTCTCGACTTCGATCGGAGTCGAATCGCGCCCTTCCCGCGCGCCGGAAAATTCCTCCATCGCCCGGAACTCGTCGCCGCGGCCGTTGTTGTCGGCATCCTTCGGGGCCGGCGCCTTGGTGTTGTAATACTGCCGATCGGTCATGAAGCCCGGGATGTCGTTCTCTATGGCCGTGGGAGGCGTCGCGGGATTGCCCCCTTGGTTCACATCCCCTCGCCGAGGCGTGTTGTCCCGGATTCTGCGGAACTCGGCGCCCGAATCGGTCTCGGTCTCGTTGTACTTCTTGCCCGCCGCCAGGAAGGTCTCGCCCATGGCGTTCAAGATCTCCAGGAACCGCCGGAGGATGTCGTCCAGATCTCCGGCCGCCTTCGCGAACTTCGCCTGCAGGAGGTAACTCGACTGAGCGGCGCCGAAACCCCTGGGATTCTGGACATCTGCCACATGGCGCTTGACCAGCTCCACGGCGTTCGCCGCCGCGGCGGCGAGTGCGGCCGCTTCCCCTGCCGCGCTGTCGCTGAGCTTCAGTGTTCCATTGTGGGCCTGCTCGTTGAGGCGGGTCCACGGGTTGTCGGTCTCAGGCCTCGGGGGCGGCATGGGTCACGCTCCTGACCAGGTACTCGAAGATCCCGAAACAGCGAAGGCAGACCACCACTGCTGGGAATAGCTCCTGGACAGCGGCACAGCGAACGGCGATATGATGCCGAGGTCCGACCCTGGAGACACAGACTCCGACCCGCACAACTGAATCCACCCCCCACGTGGGCGTCGGCTATGCGCGCGCCACGGCACGCGGTCCCGTCCGCCCCCGCGCACGGGATCACCCTTCTGCGCCCGGCAACTCATACGCTGATGACCCTCCTCATCGCTGCGCGCCGCGACCGGCGGTGCGCCACACGTCAATATGGCAGCCGGTTCTTACGGCAGACCGAATATTGTCTTAAGACGCACCAACGATTCTATGGGTACTCGGGGCGACCCCGCATGTACAGCCCCGAATCTCGGTAGCCGCATGCGCGACTCACCACGCCGGATCAGCGGGTTCGTACTTCGCTCCGCAAGAAACGCGGGATCCGCCGGCACAGGGCGCACCTCCGGATGACCGGCGGTGGGCAAAAACCGTGAGGTTATGGGTTCGACCGATTGCGGCTCAACGCTTTTCGCTGTTCGACCACGACGCTCCCACCGGACCGTGCCGGTCCCGGAACCGGCGCTCGAACTCGGCGATGTATACCGATGGCGCCACCGAGGACGAAGACCGTTCCAGCACACCGTCGTCCGCGACGTAGTAGATCGCCCGGCCGATCGCGATCTCGCCCGGTTGGACCGGGACGTACACCATCCAGCCGACGCTGATCCGATCGGCGCGCAAGTCCTCCAGCGCATAGTTCGCGGTGTCGGCGCCGCTGCGCCGGATGAATCGCTCGACCCGGGCCATCGCATCCTCCCGCGCCATCGGCCCCGGTGCTGTCATGGTCACCCCGGCCATGGTGAGCTGGAAGAAAGCGGCGTCGACGTCGAACTCGCCGTCGTCACCGAACACCTCCGCGAGGATGTCCCGTGTGACGACACCCGCCTCGGCCGCGGACACGAGGCCGGCGACGGCGACGCGCTGCTCGGCGGTCGAGTCGTCGCCGAGCAGGCCGCTCACGATGTCCACAACCGTGTCCGAGGTCCACACGCCCGGCACCGCTTCCACGAACCGGTCCGGCCCCGGTGACTCGCCGCGGTGCCAGCGGCCCTTCTCCCACCAGTAGCAGAACGACAGCAAGCCGCCGGCGGCGCGGTGGTTCACCACCTGACTCGCCACCCACTCCGGCGCGCCCGCGTACAGGTCGGGCAACCGGACGCCGCCGTTGTACGCCGCCGCCAGTTCCGGCGCGTTCCACACTCCGCCCGAGAGGACGGCCCGCCCACCGGGCAGCGCGTACAGCGAACAGCCGCTGCGCTTGCTGCCCTCGAACCAGCTCAGAGACGGCAGCAGACGTGGGCCCCACTGCGACCCGGCCGCCACGAACGCCGCGGCGAGCACCGCCCACCGGGCGGCCATCAACGGGAACGCGGGCAGGTCGTCCTCGCACGGTACGGCGCGCACACCCGCCTCCCGGTCCGCCCGCGCCTGCGCCGCGGCGACCTGCGGAGGCCGCAACTGACGGTCGTCATGACCGAGGTAGGCGCCGAGCCACACGGGCAGCGAATTCCGGGGAAACGCCACCAGATCCGCGAGGTAGACCTCGGGCGGGAACAGCTGATCATCCGGGAACGGCTCGTCGCCGTAGTCGTAGTCGACTTCCATCCGGCCCGTACCGGTCAGCGTGAACAGCAAACGCCACCAAGGTCCGTCGCCCATCCCGGCCGACAACTGCCGGTGCTCCCGGACCAGCGCCATGATCTCCGGCTCGGGGGTCACCCGTACGACGCGTTCCTGATCGGCGGAGTAGACGGCCAACGCCACCTCGGCGGCCACCGTCAGCGCGAACACCGCATCCACCCGCTGCCAGCCCGGCGGACCGCCCGCCCCCAGCTCGCGAGCGAGTTGATGCATGAGCGCCTTGGCTCGCTCGGCGGCATCCGCCACGGGCGGGGCTTCGGAGAGAGTGAAGCCCACATCGGGCTCTTCCCCCGACTCGGCGTCTTCCGCCGACGGGTCGGCCGGACCGGTGGCTACCACTTCGGCCGACCGCTTCTCGCCTGCGGGCGGTGTCGCGGAAGTATCGGCGGGATCGTCGTGGTCCGGAGCCGACGCGGCGCGGGGCTCGTCACCGGATGCCTCGCCGCCTGATCTGGTCACGTCGCGGAAATCCCCTCATCTACCGCATCGGAGCAGGCGCGCACGCCACGATGCCTGAGCTGTGTTCGTCCTGGTTCGTCGTTCATCCTGGCACAGCGCCGGTTCGCGCGCGGCGCGCGTCAGGGCTCCTGCCGCAGGCCCAGCAGCGGCAGGTCCAGCTTGCGATTTTCCAAGCGTTCATTCCATGCGGTGTAGGCCAGGACGCTGGGCGCTCGGATGCCGAACCCGTCGCGCAACCCGGTGACGACCATGTCGGCCAGCCGCTGGTAATCGGCCGAGGAACTCGGCCAGGGCAGCTCGGCCCACCAGTTGCTGTGGTCGGCATCGCGTGCCCGCCAACCCGAATCGGCGATCAGCGCGCGTCCCGTGGCACCGGCGCGCAAGGCGGGGTCGAGCCATTCGTCATCGACCAACTCGGCCGAGAGCGCGTCGTCGAGCTGTAGGAATTGGGCGTATCGCCGCCGCGCCCCTGTCTCTGTTTCAACCAGCTTGACGATGGAACCCGCGCGCAGGGAGGCGAGTTCCGCGGCCAGGCCTGCGGCAAGGTCTCCCCACCCGCTCAACTCTGTTCCTGCCCCTCCAACTCAACGGCCTGATCGTGCAGCTTCAGCCAATAGTTGGCCACCAGGGACAGCTGAACCGATCGTCCCAGATCCTCCAGCACCAAAGTCGCTTCCGGCCCCGCCCACCGGACCTCGGCGGTGGGGCCGGGGATCCGAGCGGTCGGTTCACCGAGAGCGCCGGTCAAGGCCGCGACCATCGCCACGAATGCGTCCCTCGAACGGGCCTGCCCCTCCGCGTCGTTCGGGGCGAAATCGGTGACGCGCAACTTGATGTCGGCGATCGAGCCCGAACGCCCATGGATCTTGCCGCTGGCCATCCCGAATCCGGCGTCCAGCATCGCCCGGTCCGGATGGACGGTCAGCACTTTCCAGCCGAAAGACTCCGCCAGGCGCGGTATCGCGTCCATCGGCTGGGAGGCGTCCAGCGCCCGCAGGCCGACGGCCAGGTCGACGATTTCACTGTCTGTCAACGCGCGCCATTCGGTCATGAGCCCACCTTAGGTCGTGACATCGGTGACCACCGGCCGATCACCGCGCCTGCCGACGCCGGTTGAGCTCCTCGATCTTGCGGGCCAGCGCCTCCTTGCGCTCGCGGGCATTCGAGCCGTCGAGCTGGCCGGCGAAGGCCGCGCGCGCAATGTCGACCAGCGCGTCCGGCACGTCGGGATACGCGCGGGCGATCGCCCACAGCGCGTCCTCGGTCTTCATGTCGAGACCGGTCTCCGTGCGGATGCCACCGCCGGTCAGCACGGAGCGGAGCATTTCGTCGAAATTCTCCCGCAGTTCGTCATCGGTCGGATGGTCGATACGCATCATTCCTCCTCACGTCGATGGTTACCTTTCCGCATCGTCGGCTTCCGGTCATCCGGCGAAGATCTCGGTGCGTCGCAAGGGGTCGGCCACCACGGCTCGGACCAGCGCGCCGATGTCCATCTCTTCCGGCACCGAGCGATAGGTCAGCTCGCAGAAGACGACACCACCGACGACCACCGCGAAGCGGGTGGTCCGCCACCCGACGGTGCCCCATTCGACCTCGACGGGCCCGTCGAGGTCGACAGTGCGATGACCGACACGCAGCGCGAGCTTGCCGCCGTGCCGATAGAACACCACCGAGACCCCGCCGAGTTCACCGTAGACGCCGCTGTGCCCGCTCGCCTCGGACGGGTTGGCACGCAACGCGCCGGTCGTCGGGTCGAACTCGGCGGGCACACCGAAGCCCGCGAACGGGCGGACGAAGAGAGCCCGTGCCGAATCCTGGCTGTGCCCGTTTCCGTGCGGCCCGCGGCCGTTGGTCCGTCGGCTACCGCCCGCCGGTGGCGGCGGCATGCCGGGCGGGATCGGGGGCACCGGCATACCCGGTGGCATCGGCGGGACCGTGCCGTCGGGATGACACGGGCCGTTCGAGTGACCGGGCCAACCCGGGAGCGACGGCGGATACGGCGGTGCGGATGGTCCTGGATAGGGCGGAACGGATGGCTCCGGAGCCGGCATCGACGGGTACGAGGGCGGTGCCGACGGGTACGAGGGCGGTGCCGACGGGTACGAGGGCGGTGCCGACGGGTACGAGGGCGGTGCCGACGGGTACGAGGGCGGTGCCGACGGGTACGAGGGCGGTGCCGACGGGTACGAGGGCGGTGCC
>NZ_VUOT01000005.1:0-113363 GCF_009829295.1 Nocardia sp. CY15 | reverse complement strand
CCGACGGGTACGAGGGCGGTGCCGACGGGTACGAGGGCGGTGCCGACGGGTACGAGGGCGGTGCCGACGGGTACGAGGGCGGTGCCGACGGGTACGAGGGCGGTGCCGACGGGTACGAGGGCGGTGCCGACGGGTACGAGGGCGGTGACTCTGGCAGCACCGACGGGTACGGCGGTAGAGGTCCTGGCGGCACCGGCGGGTACGGCGAGGTCGGCTGGCCAGGTGTAGGCGGGCCGGGAGGTGCCGGTGGGACCGGAGGCGTCGGTGGGACCGGAGGCGTCGGCGGCTCCGGTGGCGTCGGCGGCTCCGGTGGCGTCGGCGGGACCGGAGGCGTCGGTGGGACCGGAGGCGTCGGCGGCTCCGGTGGCGTCGGCGGCTCCGGTGGCGTCGGCGGGACCGGCGACGTCGGCGGAACCGGCGGGACCGGCGGAACCGGCGGAACCGGCGGAACCGGCGGAACCGGCGGAACCGGCGAAACCGGCGGCGTCGGCGAAACCGGCGGCGTCGGCGAAACCGGCGGCGTCGGCGAAACCGGCGGCGTCGGCGAAACCGGCGGCGTCGGCGAAACCGGCGGCGTCGGCGAAACCGGCGGCGTCGGCGAAACCGGCGGCTGCGGCGAAACCGGCGGCTGAGAAGGCACCTGTGGTGTCGGCGACTGCGGTGGCACTGGCGGCGTCGGCGGCTGGGGCGGCCTCGGAGGTTGCGGCGGCTGCGGCATCGGGACAGGCCACGGCTCCACCTCGTTGTGGAAGGGGCCCGGCATCTCGAACTCGTAGTCCTTCGGCGGGTGCGGAATGTGTGAGCGCAGCGCCCAATTCGGCGGCATCCAGTGGGGGCGCGCCGTAGCCGGACCCGATGAATCCTCGGGCGGCTCCGAATCACCGTCTCGGCTCGACCGAGCCCTACCCTCCGGCGAGTGCTGGTCACCGTCACGGCTCGCGCGAACCCCACCCTCGGGCGGGTCCTGGTCGCCCTCGCTCTCCGGACGCGGCATCTCTACATCCGGTTCCCCGCCATCTCGGCGCGCCCGCGAGCCCGCCTGCCCTTCCTGTGCCGAACGTTGCACAGACCTTGTCCGATCAGCCTCGCGCACCGCGTCTTCAGCCCGCGCGAGCTCGTCCTCGGCATCGAAAACCTGACGCGCGGCACGCTCCAACTCCGCAATCCGCCGCTGCCACGGCCCCTGCTCATCCACCCGCATCGTGCGCCCACGCAAACCGGCCAGCGCGTCATCCAACGCATCCCGCGCCAAATCCTCGTCATTCACCGGCACACCGCGCCGAGCCGCAGCCAAGTCAGCTTGCGCTTCGGTCAACGCTCGCGCCGCCGCGTCCCGTTGGGCGATCGAGCGTCCCAGCTCGGCATCGGCTTCGGCATACGCCGACTCCCCGACCTCACCATCCGCTCCACGCGAAACCGCTGTGCCGCTCTGATCGTTCGAAAGTAGCCCCGTTGCGTGATCAGCCCGACGCACCGCGTCTTCAGCCCGGGCGAGTTCGTCCTCGGCACCGAACACCCGCCGTGCCGCACGCTCCAGCTCCGCAACCCGCTGCTGCCACGGCCCTTGTTCATCGACCCGCATCGTGCGCCCACGCAAACCGGCCAGCGCGTCATCCAACGCATCCCGCGCCAAATCCTCGTCGTCGACCGGCAAACCCCGCCGAGCCGCAACCAAGTCAGTTTGGGCATCGGTCAACGCTCGCGCCGCGGCATCCCGCTGGGCGGACAGGCGCTCCTGTTCGGCATCGGCGCGGGGCGACTCCTCGGCATCCGCCGGGCTCGAAATAGGTTCTCCGCCTGTGGCGTCCGAGGCGTGCCGGGCCGACTCGGCGGATCGAGCGTGGCGCACGGCGTCTTCGGCCCGGACGAGTTCGTCCTCGGCATCGAAGACCCGCCGTGCCGCACGCTCCAGCTCCGCAACCCGCTCCTGCCATTGCTGCTGCTCGTCGACCCGAATCGTGCGCCCGCGTAAATCGTCGAGCGCGTCATCAAACGCATCCCGCGTCAAATCCGCATCGTTCACCACCAGACCACGCCGAGCCTCCGCGAGATTCGCCTGCGCATCAGCCAACTCCCGCGCTGCCGAACCCCGTTGCCTGGACAGGCGATCGACGTCTCTTCCTGCACGCGCCGATTCCTCGGTACCGCGAACCGCTGTCGGCGACGCCGGGTCGCCGACGCGCGTACCCGCGCCGGGGTGCCCGGCCGTAAGTGGCCGCGACGGCGCGGGTGGTGCGTCGAGATCGACCGGGTCGGGAGTGGATGATCCGGCAAGTTCGCGTTCGAGTCCGGCGAGCCGGTCCATGGCGCGGCGGTGGATCTCGTCCAGCTCGGCTATCAGGCGCTCGTGCAAATCGTCCAGCGCCTGCGCCTCGGAAGAGGGGTGGGCCGCATCGTCCGTTCCGGCGGCGAGCTGGTCGAGCCGGGAGACGGCGGCGTCGAAGCGCTGATCGAGATCCGCCGCGACCCCGTCGAGCTGGGCGAGCGTGTCGCGGAGCAGCTCGTCGAACTGTCGGTCGGTGCGGCGGGCCGCTTCATCGAACTGCGTGCGGATGCGCTCCAGCGCCGCCTCGGCCCGGTCATCCGGCTCCGCGCCGAGGCGAGCCGCGGGTGATCCGAGCGGCGGCGCTGAGCCTTCGGACGCGGCCTGGTCCGGGCGCAGCCGCGCGGACAGCTCGTCGAACCGTTCGGTGACCTCGGCTTCGATGTCGGCGAGACGGTCCAGAGCGCGCTGCTGCATCCGGTCCAGGTCGGAACTCGCCCGGCGCAGCAGATCATCGAGCTGCTGGTCGATGCGACGGTGTAGCGCGTCGAGCTCGGCGAGCACCCGGTGGGCATCGTCTCGCGCGGAAGACGACGGCGGTAACCCGGGCTCGTCCGGACGCGCGATGCCAGGCGGCAGCTCCGGCAGACGCTCGCGGCCCCCGGACTCCTCCGGCACGGCCTGCTCGCCGTCGCCGGAGTCGTCGGGCTCGTCCTGACGCCGCGCGGCTGGCGGGTCCTCCGGTGGTTTCCGCGCGCCGCCGTCTGCACTCGGCTGCGGCGCCGAGGACTCGGCCTCCTCCCGCGGACGCGACGGCTCCTCCCGCGGGCGGCCGCCGCCACCTCCGGGACCTTCCACGGGGCCACCGGTCGGCCCCTGCGGCCGCGGCGCGCCGAGCGCACCCGGCGCGGGCGGCAGGTAACCCGGGTTCGGCGGAAGAGGAGCCGGAGCGTACGGGATGCCCGCGCGCCATCCGGTCAGCGGCGGGCGGTCGGCGTCCCAGTGGAACCCGAGCGCGATCGCGTGGGCATTGGCTTGCTGCCAGGTCGCCCCGGGATTGTCGGCGAGGAAACGCGCCTCGGCCAGCATGTCGTTGAGCAGCACGAAGTCCTGGGGCAGCGGAGCCCCGTCGATCAGGCGGTTCCACGCCTCGGCGACATCGGCGAGGCGATCCATCCTCGTGCGCACATACCGGCCGTGCGGGTCGGCGTGGTCGCGAACCCGGTGCTCGTCGGCCATCAGGTGGTTCTTGATCCGCGCCAGTTCCTCGCGCGTGAACGTCGGCACGTCGTCGCGCATGTGCTCGGCGAGCGCGGCCGCGAGCTGTTCGGGATCGCTACCGCCGGCGAGCAGTTCGCGGATGTCCTCGATCGTGTCGCGGACGGCCTCGGGATCCTCGGCGGCGAACCGGTCCGCGACTTCGCCCGCCACTCGGTCGATCTCGTCTTGGATGCGCGACAGCTGGGCGTTCACGTCGCCGAGCGGGTCGATGCCCGGCTGCCGCAGGACCAGCTGCCGCGCGACGATGTCGACCACCTCGCGTGCCCGCGTTTCCTGCTCGGCGCGCCGATGTCTGTCGATGCCGTCTGCGATCCCGTCGAGGTCGCTGTCGTCGGCGAGGAACCGCTGGTATTCCGCGTCCGCCCAGTCTTGTACCCGCTGCCAGGCCGCGATGTCGCGGTCCCACTCGCGCTGCAAGCCCGCCGGGATGTCGACCCGGTCACCCGGCGGCACATGGTCGGCCGCGATCCACGGCCGGTGCATCGGCTGAATGTTGCGCCGCGGCGGGGCGAACCACGCGTAGTCGCGGAACACCGTGCCGAACGGCGGCAGGTGCTGTAGCCACGGCCGCGCCCGCACCCACTCGCCGATCTCCGGATGACGCTGGATCCACGCCTTCACCGCCGGATGCTTCGGCACCTGGGCCGCCATCAACAGCAGGCGCACCACATTGTACGAATCCGCGCCCCAGTGCTGGCTGAACAGGTCGTTCGGGTCGACGCCCGAGGTGTCATACTGCGACGGCGCCTGCGGCATGTGCACCGGCAGAGTGCTTTCCGGGACTTTGCCCGCCGGGACGTCGTCGGTCGGCAGCGTGATGTCGTTGACGACATCTTCCATCGCCCACCCGCTGACACCGTCCGGCGGATCCTTCGGCGTGAACTTCTTGGGCAGCTCGGACCGGTCGCGCCCGAACTCCCAGTCCGGACGGGTCGGATCGACGTGGTGCCACACGCCGTCGGCGTCGCGCCAGGAGGTGATGTCCAGGCGGCGGCCACCGACCCAACCGGTGCTCAACCGTTCGATCTCGGGCGGGTCCATCTCCTCCGCCCGCACGTTGTCCTCGCGGTCGGCGAGCACCCGCCGGTATTCGACCGTGGTCTCCGGCCGCACGATCGCCTGCGCCACATCAGAGCTGCGGCGCAGGGCGGCGGCCAGGGCGGCGTCGTGGTCGGCGCGCGGCGCGTCCGGGTCGGGCCGGGGACCGAGCACGATGACGCGAGGTCGCTCACCGTCGACGATGCCGACTCGATCCGTCACCATCCGGCCGCCGCTGCGCTCGACGAGGTCACGGTACGCGCCCGCCACCCTGGCCATGTCGTCCTGGATGCGGCCGATCGCGTTGTGCGCGGTGTTCACCTCCCGCGCGACGGCGTCGAGTGCGGCGATGTCCCGGCGGCGGGCGGCGGCATCCTCGCCGGACAGCGTTCCGTCGGCGACCCCGTCCCGCACCGCCGCGCGCAGGTCGGCCACGGTCCGGTCCAGCCGGTCCGGCTCACCGGCCGTTTGGTCGACCCGTCCCTGCTCGTCCAGCAGGCCGAGACAGGCGGCGAGGTCGTCGCGCTCGTGCCTGCGCGGCTTGATCTCGCGCAGCGCGTCGGCCCTGGCCTGCGCCAGTTCTTCCAGCGCGTCGATCACGTCCTGCGGGCGAGACCGTTCCGTTCCGACGCCGGCCTGGCGCAGATCGGCGATCTGCTGGTCTACCTGCTCGATCTGCTCGTCGAGCTGGTTGACCCGCTCGGCGGCGGCCGCGAGCTTCCCGATCACCTGCCTGCGGTGCTCGGCCTCCAGCGGCGGCGCCGCGACCCGGTCGGTGTGCGGCGCGTCGTCGAGGCCGCCCAGGTCGTCGATGGTCCGGACGTTGGCCGCCTCGTACAGCTGGAGGATCGTGGTTTCCAGTTGATCACCGCGCAGCGCCGAGTCCTCCAAGCGGACGTTTTCGCCCCAGCGGTCGCAGCGCGCGGCCCTGTCGTCGCGCTTGGCGCGCCAGAATTCGCGTTCGCGAGTCAGTGTCTGGCGCTGCTGGACGAGCTGGTCGTATCGGGCCAGCGGCGTGGTGGACAGCTCCAGGTTCGCCAGTTCCGTCTCCAGGCGGGCGGCTTCGGCGTCGGCCTCGGCGAAGTCCCGCGCGGCCTGTTCCAGCTCGTCGATCCGGGCGAGCCGCTCCGGCATCTCGGTGACCGGCATGGTCCGGCCGCGCAGGTCCTCCAGCGTCCGGTCCAGTCCGTCGGGTGCGGGTCGTAGGGCCGCCCAGTCGTCGGCGTCATCGATCGGGAACCGGGACGCGAGGTCGTCGCGACGCTGCCGCAGTTCGGCTCGCCGCGCTTGCGCCTGCTCGAGTTCGGCCGCGAGCCGGTCGTATTCCGCACGGATCTCGGGCGACATCCGGTCGCGCGGGTCCTCGGCCGCATCGACGTCGCCGGTGCGCGACTCGTCCGCCGCGCGCGGCGTTGCGCCCGCTTCCGGTGCGACGGCGGGTGCGTCGGCCGAGGACACGGAACCGGGACGCGCCGGCGAACCGGAGTCCGGTGTGCCCACCCCCGAATCGTCTTGTGACGCGGTCCCGATAGGCGTGTAGAGCCTGCGCAGCCACTGTGCCCGGTCCTCCGCCATCCGGGCGTTCCACTCCGCCTGTTGCGCGCGGAGTTCGGCCCACGGATCGTCACGGTCGGCGTCGGCGGCGCGCCGCAACCGATCCGCCTCGACGGCGGCGGACCATGTGTCGTTCTCGGCCTCCTCCAGCCGCAGCCAGGCCGCGCGATCGGCGGCCATGCGGGCATTCCATTCCGCCTGTTCGGCGCGCAATCGCGACCACGGGTCGTCTGGGTGGGCGTCGGCCAGCTCGCGCAGCCAGGCGGCATGGTCGGCCGCCATGTCCGCCTCCCAGTCGGCCTGTTCGATCCGCATCCGGAAGTACCAGTCCGACCGCGGGCCCGACTCGTCGCCGGGCTCGTCTGCCGAAGGCGGTGTGGCGGAGGGCTTTCCGGCGCCGCCGTCACCGGAGACGGGTTGCGCGGTGTCAGCGTCGCCCGGCTCGTCCGTGCCCTCGGGCCGATGCCCAGCCGTAGCGTGCTCCGGAGCGATCGGGGTGGTGTCGTTCGCCGCCGACTCCTCGTCGCGGTCGTCGCCGCCGTCATTCGGTTCGTCCGGGGTACGGGCGGGCGGATCGGCGGGTGGCTTGTTCGCCCCGCCATCGGCCGTCCCGGTTTCCGGAGGCTCGGGGCTGTCGTCCGGGCCGTCGCGGTCCAGCGACGCCACTTTTCGATCACCCGGCTCCGGCACACCGTCCGAACCGTCCGGTGGTTTCTTCGCCCCACCGCGCGCTGGGGATTCATCCGCCGGCGGACCCAGGTGGTCGGGTTCCAGCGATAGGGGCGTCTCGGCGGTGTCCGGCGGGTTGGCGGCCAGCTGGGTCAGCAGGTCGTTGAGCGCACGCGCCGGGGCGCTGAGCGGGTCGGCATCGTCGTCGTCACGACGCAGCACCTCGTGGGCGAACGCCTCTGGCAGCGCCTCTTCCGGCCGCAGGTCGCCGTCGCGGTCGAAGCTGTGACCGCTGAGCTGGTCGAGCCAGTCCTCGAAACCGAGACCGGGGATGCGGGTGTCGTCGTCCAGATAGCGCTCGTACAGGAATTCCTCGGCTCGATGCCGCGCACTCTGCTGACTCGCGTAGTCCAGGGCGTGACCGTACTCGTGCGCTACGACGGCCCGCACCGGACGGCGCAACACTTCCGAGGAGAACCGGCCGTTGTCGACACCGGCCTGCATCCGATCCCGGAAGGTCTGCGCGCTGGTCGCGTGGTCGTAACTGAGAACGATCGAGTCGGTGAACATGCGCCCCGAGGCATCCAGCCGCGGTTGCGCCATGCCGATCACCTTGGGCGGCAGCCCGCCGATGCCGACACTGCGCAGGTCCACGGTGGGGTACCGGTCGAACAGATCGACCATCGCCCTGGCGTACTCCCGCACCACCTCGGGATCGAGACCGGGCAGGTCGAACCCGAAGACCTCGAATCCGGGATCGTCCATCGCGTCGCGCAGGTGCTCCCGCAGCCGCTCGCCGACCTCCTCCGGACTCAGGGGCGACCATTCGTCCTCGCCCGGCACGCCGAGCAGCTGCCGAGCGGACGCGGCATCACCGTTGTCGCTTTGCGGCGGAAGCGCCGAGTCGTCGGCAGCGCGTGCCGGTGCGTCGGCGGGTGTCGCCTGATCCGGTGTTCGCACCAGCGCGGGCGATTCGATCCCGCCGATGACGTCGATGCGCACCAGCACACCGTCACGTTCGAGATTGAACTGGCTGGCGGTGACGTGCCCGTTCTTGGAGACGTGCACGAGGTGGTATTCCACCTCGAGCGTCCCGTCCCGGTGCGCCTGGAGCAGTTGCTCACGTGCCCGCAGCAGGGCGCGGCCCGCCGCACTGTCCGGATCGACACCGCGCGCGGCCATCTCCTCGGGCGTCTCGGTCAGGATCCGCCGCAGATTCTTATCGATCGCGGCCGTGCGGCGCAGATACTCCGGCGAACCCTGCTGCGCTTCGGCCGTTTTGGAGCCACCGAACTGCGAACCGACGCCCTTGGCCTCGATCACCACCAGCCTCGGCGGCCCGCCGTCCGCACCAGGGACCAGCACCGCGATGTCGACGGTGTCCGCACCATCGATCGCGCCCTCGAAGGGGGCCAGCAGCACCGCACCCGGCCGCTGATCCGCATCGAGCGCGAATGCCCTGCCGCCCAGTTCGCCGAGTGTCTTCGACGCCTTCACCAGCGGCGGACCCAGCCGGTTGAACTCCGCGGCGTTGCGCTCCATCGCGCCGAGACGATCCAGTTTCGCTTGCTTCTCGTCGTCGGAGAGTTCCGACTCCAGGATCTCGATCTCGAGACTCTCCACCCGCTTGGCGAGTTGGTTCTCGGCGAGGTCGCTGATCTCTTCGATCCCGAACTCCGCCATATGACGCTTGACCGCGGCATTGGCCGCGTCGCGTTGCGCCTGCAACGTCTTGCGCTCGGTGACCGCCTTCGCGATCTGCTCGGCGATCACCTCGTCGACCACCGGGTACGCACGCTCGGGGCCGGGATCGGCCAGGAACCGGTACGGCCGCTTCGTCAGATGATCGGAGATGTACTCATTGTTCTGCGCGTTGCGCAACCGGAAGCTGTCGTCGCGGTAGGTGCCCGGACCGTCGTCCTCGTGGTGCCACGTGCCGTCCGGATCACGGTAGGAGTCGGGACGATCGCCGAACTTGTGCAGCAGCCCGTCGGCGTCGCGGAACATGCCGGCCGGAACATCGTCGTCCGCTCCGCGCTCCAATCGCTCCTCGACGTCGTCGGATTCACCGAGGAAATCCGGCGTCTCGTCGGGTGTGCGGTCGTGCGAGGGCTGTGCCGCGTCATCGTGCTGCGCACCGTCGCGGGCCGGTGGCGCCACCCTCCGATCCTCCGGCGCCGGCGCTGCGTCGTCCGCGTCGCGCGGCGGGGTCGTCGGATCGGATGGCCGCCGAGCCTCGTCCTCGGCGTCCGGATCGCGATCGCCCCGCGGAATCCGTGCCGGGTCCGATGGGTTCGAACCGACGCGAGAAGGTTCCGAAGCCGGCGCAGGGTCCGCAGGCGAACGCGGCGGTATCCGGGCATCGTCCGGGGGTCTGCCGCCCGCAACCCGCCACCACGTGTCGGCGTTCTTGCGGAACTCGCGGGCATGCCATTCCGCCTGCGCGGCCCTGACCCGCAGCGACCGCCTCGACACTCCTTCCGGTAGATCCGCGTCGTCGATGCGGCCCAGCAGGTCGCGCAGGCGCCGCGCGCGCTCGGCCTCTCCTCGGGCGCGCATGTCGGCCATCTCGGCCCGCATCCGTGCCTGGAACCGCTTCGGCGATTCGTCGCCGCGCCGACCGGCGATCTCGCCGTCGGGGTTGTAGATCGGGCGGTCGTCGGTCGGACGCACTCGCGGGTCGGATCCGCTGGGCCGCAACGCGTTTCCCGCACCGTCGAACAGGATCGCCGACACCGTGCGGACGTCCATCGGCAGGTCGGGCGGGAACCCTCTGCGGCTTCCCGCCGCCGGATCGGACACCTCGATGTGGAATTCGCCGGTGTCCGGATCCATGCGCACGGTCAGGGTATAGGCATGGGCGCCGACCCCGTGCTCGTCCACCGGGCCGACGTATTCGTCCACCACCAGGGCGCGCGGCCCACGGCCTTCGGCGATATCGCGCGGATCCATCCCAGCGGCCATTCGCAGCAGTTCGTCGGCGATGCCTTGGTGGCGAGGCTGGTCGGGTCCGCCGTCCGGGTAGTCCCACAGGCGGCCACCCGCAGCCTGCTGGATGTCACGCAGCGACATGCCGCGCTCGCCGACCGGCTCGTCCGGTGGCCGTATGGTGTTGCTTCCGGTGGCCTGCTGGATCTCCTCGAGTGAGAGCCGGGCGCACTCCCCGCGGTTCCTCGAATCTTGTCGCGGAGCATCGGATTCCGGATCGTTCCGGGAGGTGTCGTCCGAGTTCCTGCGAGCCGGACCATCGGTGTCGGGACCCGGGCGGCGCGCGGTTCTGGACTCGCCGGTTTCACCGGCGAGCGGCAGCACGAGTGGTTCGGCGCTGTCGCGTCGGCCGTCGTCGGATTCCGGAGTGGCGCGGGATCGCGAAGTCTCGTCCTCGGGTCGGTCCGCACCCGCCTGGCGCGTCCCACCGTCGCTGCGCGTATCCCCTTCTCGACGCGTCTGCCCGTCCTGGCGGGACTCACCCTCGGCGCGCGGCGCCTCGGAGTCGGCCTTGCCCGCCCGCACGGCGGGCTCGTCGCCGCCCGAACGTGAGCCGCGATCCGCGACCCCGGCCCGGACCCTGTCGGAGGGCGCCTTGCGACCCGCGTCGCTGTCCGGCGCGGCGGCCTGGCCGCGCGGATCCGCGGCCGGCGCGGGCCGCGCGTCGCTCGATCCGGGCGAAGCGGGTGACGCCGCCGTTCCCGGCGCCGCATTGCTGGACGGTGGCACGCTCGCAGTGGTCGGCCCGGCGGGCGGTGTGGCCGCCGGGCCGGTCAGCGGGGCGCCCGCGACCGGCGTCGCGCTCGGCGTCGGCGCGTCCGACAGCGACCGTGTCTCCGGGCTCTGCACGCCATCGACGGTGCCGCGCTGCGTACCCGCCGGATCCCCCGACACGGCGCTGTTCTGTTGTCCCGCAGCAATATTGGATTCCTCAGAACGATCGGCGCCTGCCCCGCGGTCTTGCTTTCCTTCGTCGGCGAGTCCCGCCCCGGTGTCGGACGTGGACCGCTCCCCGGACGAGGACTGCTCCGCCGATATGGACCGCTCCCCCGAGGAGGACTGCTCCGCCGATGTAGACCGCTCCCCCGAGGAGGACTGCTCCGCCGATGTAGACCGCTCCCCCGAGGAGGACTGCTCACTCGACGAGGACTGCTCGCCTGACGATGTTCGCTCCCCCGACGACGCACGCTCGCCGGAGGAACCCTGATCACCGGATGTCGATGTCGCCGTGGTGGACCCACCGTCGCGCCCGGCCTGATTGCCGTCCTGCCGCGCCCCATTGGAGTCGGCGCTCGACACCTGGTCTCCACCAGTGGCAGCGGTATCGTCGGCTGCGCCGGAGCGTGACGTATCCGAGTTCGCGGGGCTCGTCGCTGTGTGGCTGCTGTTCCCGGCGGCGGGCATCCCGGCGCGCGGCGCACCCGCACCGTTCGATCCCCCCGGATTGTTCGACCCACCCGCGAGGTCGGGTGTCCCAGCACCGGGAGCCAGGCCGCTGCCGTCACCCGCTCCGGGCGTTCCCGCGCCATCGGGCCGGAAACCCACGCGTGGCCCCACGTCGGCGAAGAGACTGTCCAGCCGGGTTCCCAGGTCGGGACGACTCATCGTGGTCGGCATCAGCTTGTTCCACATCTGAGCGGAACCGACCTTGGTCACGCTGGTCATGGCGCCGTTGGAGGCGCCGGCGGTGAACATCCGCCAGTCGACCGGCGTGTTCCCCAGGTTCTGCAGCGCCTTGTCCAACCCGTCCGTGGCCACGTCGAACCCGAACTGAGTCGCGGTCGCGGCCACGGAACCCGCTCCGGCCCCCGCCAATCCCGCCGTCGTCCCGGTGATCGCGCCGTGCAGATACGGATTGAATTCCGGGCCGAACTTCCGGGTCAGCGCGTTGCCGACCCGTTCGGCCAACGGTCCGGCCGCCGCACCGCCCGCCGCGGAGCTGACGGCGGTCACGATGACCTGTTCGACGTTGATGTTCTTGCGGTGCCCCTGCTCCACCTGGTAGGCCTGCACCCCCAGTTCCTGCATGGTGCCGAGGATCGTGTCGATCGCGACATGCCGGAGCAGGAAGTTCACGAACCGGTTCGCGACGATCCGCCCGACCCGCTGGATCACCGCCTGCACCAACCGCTGACCGATGATGCGGACCGCGATCCTGGTGAGCGCGATCGCCGCCGCGTCCACCGCGGGCTTGAACGGACCGGAGAAGAACGAGGCCGCCAGCTCGGCCGCGAGCAACGCCAGCGAGGACCAGTACATCAACTTGCCGTACTCGATCTCGGTGCCGACGTCGTAGGCCGAGTCGCCGATCTCCTTGAAGTAGTCGGCCAGCTTCGCCAGCGTCTGGTCGTCTTGCGGGTTGCTTCCGCTGAATTGCAGGAAGCTGTCGAAGGCCTTGACCATTTCCTCGTAACCGTCACCTGACGGATACGCGGTCGTCGAGGCGCTCTTGGCCGCCTCGATGTCGGGGATCACCGAGCGCAACTCGCTCGCGGCGGTACGCCAGTCACCGCCCAAGGCCCACATCTGGTCCTCGTTGCCCTCGGGCCACTCCATGCCGACGATCGGCTCGAGGTACTTCAGTGCCGCGGGCAGCTCGATAGCCATGGCCGGTTACCTCGATCGCCCGGTGCGGCTACCGAGTTCACCAGCTCGAATCGGTGACCGATCCACCACGATCGCGTTCTACGGTCTCGGTGTCGGTGAAACGCATGCCGCTGCCGTCCGAGAAATCCCTGCGTTCACGGGCGTTCGGCGGCGCCGTCGGGGCGGGGACCGGTTCCGGTGCCCGCAGGTCGGGCATGCCCTCGACCAGATCGGACAACTTCGGCATTCGTGCGCGGTGAGTATCGAGGGGCGCCATGAGGTCTCGGGTCTTGCGGGCCACATCGGCGCTGGCTTGCTGCGCGGCCTCGGTGATCGCCTTGGCGATCTCGGCATAGCTCAGGTCCTCGATGGTCGCGCCGAACTGCGTATCGATGACCGTGTTGTCGGCGTTCACGACCACCGTCACCCGCTTGCCGCGCACCGTCGCGCGGCCGGTGAGTTCGGCGCGCTCCTGCTGCAACCGGACGATGATCCGCATCTGTTCCTGGACACCGTCGAGGATCTCGGCCAAGTCCGACTTGGCTTGCTCGTTCGTCATCGGGGGCCCCGCATCACCGCACGCCGTCGCGGTTGCCCTGCTCCATGTCCCGCAGCAGGTCGGCCGTCTTCGTCTGTCCTTCGCTGAAGTTGCCGAATGTCCCCGCCACGTTGCGCCCGCCCTTGATCAGGTTGTCGCGGGCGGTGGTGTAGCCGCCTTGGCCGTCAGGACCGTTGGCGAAGTTGCGGCCGATGGTGTCGTTGCCCCAGCAGTTTCCGCGCGAGGCGATCGACGTGCTCAACCTGTCGATGATGCCGGTCACCCGGTCCTGGACATGCCCCGTCTTCTGGGCCGCCTTGCGGAACAGATGCTCATCGAATTCGACATTGTCCGCCATCGCGTCCGCTCCTCCACCCTCGATTCCTTCCCACCCACGGTAACACCGGATGACTAATCACCGGTGACGTCAACGTGAACGGGATCTTCCTCGGCGTTTGCGGACAGACTGCGTTCCCGGTCGACCGCGGCGCAGGTCATCGGATCCAGCCGCTGCCAACGATTTCCGGTAGCGACCGCTCACATCTCCAGCATGAGGGTGACCGGGCCATCGTTCACCAAGTCGATGTGCATGTGCGCACCGAACCGTCCGGTGGCGACCGTCGCTCCGAGTTCGCGCAACGTGTGTGCGAAGAGGTCGACCAGGGGTTCGGCGATCACCGCGGGGGCGGCCGCCGACCAGGACGGGCGCCTCCCCTTGCTGGTGTCTGCGTACAGCGTGAACTGGCTGACCACCAGAATCGGCGCGCGCAGATCCGCCGCCGATCGCTCGCCGTCGAGGATGCGCAGCCGCCACACTTTGTCGGCCAACGCCTTCGCGGTCTCCTCGGTGTCGGAGTGCGTCACGCCGATTAGGGCGGCCAAGCCGTGCGGGACCCCGTCGGCCGCCGGGTCGATACGGCCGACGACCTGGCCGTCGACGGTTACCCGCGCCGAACTGACGCGCTGTAATAGGGCTCGCACAACCCTCGATCATGCCTTCTCGTCCGGCACGGGCCGACCCGTGGGTGGCCGCCCGCCGCACGGCCCTGTCTGCCTGGCCGGATACAGGTGCGCGCGGGCGGCAACCATGACAAACTCGGTGCGCAGACGGTTGCGTTGCGCGGTTGCCGCGCGTTGGCGGAGGATCATGCTGGAAACGAGGAGCGCGATGGATCTGGACGCGATGGAGCGTCAGATCGCTGCGGATCGGTATGCGGCGCTCGACCGTACGGTCGAGTCCGAATTGCGCTTGGCCACCTCCCTCGGCGAACTCGCCAAGGGATTGATCGCCACCAAGACCAACGGCTCCACGCGCGACCGCACGAGGGAGGCGCTGGCGCCCGCCGAAGAAGCGGTGGCGATCCGCCTGCGCCTGCTGTCCCGGGGCCAAGTGCTGACCGCCCGTCTCGCCGGCGAGTTGAACGACGCGCTGCGCTCGTTCGAGCAGGCGGCACGGCACAGCGGCCGCAGAGAGCTGGCGACCACGACGATCCGGCGCGCCTGTGACGTCTACCGTCAAGTGGCGCGAGCGCATCCCGAGGTCGCGGGCCCGTGCGCCGACGGATTGTCCAAATGCGGGGTTTGGCTGGGCAGGCTGGATCAGGACGCAGCGGTCGCCGCGACCGAGGAGGCGGCCCGCATCCGCGCTTCCCTGGCCGCGGCGAACCCGGAGCTGTCCGGCAAATACCTGGCCAGCCTGAGCACGCTGCTGCGGACGCTCATGGTCGGCCGTTCGCGCAAGCAGGCCATCGCCATGTACCGGGAGCGGTACGCCGCGTTGACCTCGACCACCATGTCGATCCGGTTGCGCGCGTGCGGCATCCAGGACCTGGACCTCACCCCGAAGTCGCACCGAGCGTTGCTCGAACTGGGCTGCCGCACGCTGGAACAGGCGGGTCGCCTGACCCAGCAGCAGGTCATGTTCAAGTCCTCCGGCGACCTGTCGACCGTCGAGGAGATCAACTGGAAGCTGGCCCTGGTCGGCCTGCGGCCGCTCGCGCCGGGCGCCGAGCAGGATCAGCCCGCGATGCCCGTGCAGATCGGCTCCACCTTCGGCGCGCTGAGCGTGTATCTACCGGAACGCGACGCCATCGCCCAGGTGCGCGCCGCGATCATCGCCGCCTATGCCGTCGATGACGCCTACCCGCTCGATCGCGAGAGCTACTTCGGCACCCACGAGTCGAACTGGAAGACCCGCGAACCCGAACTGAACACCTCGACCACCCTGGGCGACGACATCGTGCTGATCGACCAGCCCTACGGCGGCTGGGTGACGGTCCTGAGCCTGAACTGGGAGCTGACGCCGGTTGCGAAGAATCCCCTGGCGCTGCGACTCTCCCAGGACTGGCCGGTCGCGGCCATCACGGTCACGGAGAACGTCGCCTACGAACTGTGCTGGTACGAGCACGGCGCGGCCACCCAGTACGCCGCGCTCGGACGTCCGGCCGGGCAGGCTCCCCTCGACAAACCGCTCGCACCACTGAACTTCGAGATGCTGGCCCTCTACAACCCCGACCGGGCGACCGAATCCAAACTGCGCGCGGCCTTCGGCAACACGAAGGTGTTCGCCAACCTCACCTATCTGCCGGACAGCGGGCTGCGCCAGATCAGTGTGCACACGCCACTGTCCGAGCACGGCGACCGAGTGCTGTTCTTCCGCACCACGCCCTGAGCCGCGGTAGGGATATCCCTGGCGCGGGATCGATTTGCGGCAAGGTAGCGCCCATGGTCGCGGCGGCGGTGAACAAAATGCCCGAGGTTTCCGCTCTCGCATCCGCATAGGTCATTTGACCAGGAAATATGTACGCCGAAGTGAACGCGTGGCCGCGCACCGGACCACGCTGGTTACCGCACCCACCGGTAACCAGCGGGCGAACTAATTTCTCGAGAACTAATTGAACGGAATGTTTGATTTGTTCCATGGAGTGCTCTACTGAGACAACGCCCGCACGGTGCTCCGGATCACAGCATCGCTGCCGCAGCGCCGACCGGGCGGCTTGTAAACAATCACACGAAGCTACCCGAGGGCCTCATGGACCAACTGGCGTTGGCGGACACCCCGACCGCCCGATGCGCCTACTATCGACACACCTGCGACCTGCCCGCCGGAGTTCATCCGGATATCGGCCGTATCGTCCTGCGCGCCGGCTTCGTCGGCGCGATCACGATGCCCGCCGCGCTGGGGCAGCAAGTTCGCGACGACCTCACCCATCGCCGAATCGATATGGGTCCGATCATCTCTCACGTGCGTTCCAAACGGTGGACCTTCTTGACCCGCCCGGATCTACCCGACGACGTGCGGCTGTTCGCGGAGCTGTTCCGCTTGAACGTATCGATCGTGCCCAGCGGCGGCGAGATCGCCTTGCCCTCACCCGCCGATGCCGATGCGGGCTATCGACACTGGATCATCGCTCCGCGCAGCCGTTTCCGTCCTTCCGGCTCGTCCATCATCGACACCGTCCGGGCCTGCACGAGAACGGTTCGGCGATGACGACCAGTGCCGCCCTGCCCGCGAAACATCAAGTATTGCAAGCCTGCCGAGGCGAATTGCACGAAAGCAACCCACTGCTGCGCAGTGCGCACGAACTGACCACGCTGCACGAGCGCAGACTCAGCGCGGGTTGCGAATCGCTCGACGAGATAGATGCGTTGCGAGCGAGCCTGATTCGCGACATCGACCGCTGGATCACTGTGCAACTGCCGCCCGCGCACGGCGCCGCGCACGTGCACACCGAGACCGTCGGCGCCGTGATCGACCGCCTCGCCCAGTTCACCGCGAACGCCTATGCGGCTCTGGCCAGCGCCTCGGAGTGGGATCTGTGGGATGCCTGGCAGCGCTTGGCGGAACTGGCCGTCGGTTACGACGACCTTGCCGCCGAGGTCTGCGCGGGCGTGCGGAGACTTCCCGGCGCGTCGTAAGTTCCGCCCCGGCTCCCCATCCGCATGGTGGGTGGCTGGGGAGTCCGGACGGTCCCCAGCCACCCAGCGGACAAGTAGCTCTCCCCCAGCCATCCGCTGTTCCGGGAGCATGAGTTCGAACGCTGCTGTTCCCGCATCTGCATCGGCGCACCGCCGAGCCTTCGACGGCCACACCCCGATCGCACACACCGGTGATATCGCCCGAGTAACGGGTCGTTTAAGCCGTATCAAGGGTTGTCCGCGCTATCGCCCGGAGACAGCCGAAGGCGGATTTTATCTGTCGATCGTCACTTCGACGCCGCGCGCCGCGGACCGAGCGGACTACCTACGCACACGAAACACCCAGGTCACGGGTGTCGCCGTCACCGTCGCAGAGTCAGCCGGCCGACGCGATCACATCGAACTGCGGCGCGTGCCAAGCGAATTCGAGTAGCGGCCTACTCACGTCGCCGCCACTTGCCCGGCCATACGCTGACGGCATCGTTCAGAACAGTATCGAACCAAGGAGGAGTAACCCTTCCACCCCGCACGGGCACCGCCCCGAGCGCACCGCTTCGGCTCGACACGCAGGACGCGGGTGCAAGGAACGACGTCACCGATCCGGTGAAAGCCGGGTATCGACCGGTGGCCGTGTCGGCGCATGGTGCCGGCACGCGGCCACGTGGCGAGATCGACCAGGAATCCTGGCGTCGGTGCGGCTCGTTTCCTCGCCGCGCAGTGTCGCCGAGTCGGGCCGCCCGACGGCCGTGCTACTCCGGACGCAGCGTGAGGATCCGGGGTCCGTCCTCGGTAACGGCGACTGTGTGCTCCCAATGTGCCGCACGGCTGCCGTCCACGGTGACCACGGTCCAGTCGTCGCCGAGCACCTTGGTCTGGGTGGTGCCGAGGGTGAGCATCGGCTCTATCGCGAGCACCGACCCCACCACGAGTTTCGGCCCCTTCCCCGGTTCTCCCTCGTTGGCGAGGAAGGGATCGAGGTGCATCTCTCGTCCGATGGCATGACCACCGTAGCCGTCGACGATGCCGTAGGCGCGCCCGTGTTCCTTCTCGGCGGCCCGGGTGCCCTGCTCGATGGCGTGCGAGACGTCGGTCAGCCGGTTGCCGGGCACCATCGCCGCGATGCCCGCTTCCATCGAAGACTTGGTCGCCTCGCTGAGCAGCCGGTCGGCCTCGATGATCGTGCCGACGCCGAAGGTCCAAGCCGAATCACCGTGCCAGCCGTCGAGGATCGCCCCGCAGTCGATGGACACCAGATCGCCCTCGACCAGGATCTCCTCGGCGGTCGGGATCCCGTGCACCACGCGATCGTTCACCGACGCGCAGATGGACGCGGGGAAGCCGTGGTAGCCCTTGAAGGACGGCACCGCGCCCGCCTCCCGGATCACCTGCTCGGCGACCTCGTCCAGCTCCAGGGTGGACACCCCGGGTTTGGCTGCCGCGCGCACGGCCACCAGAGCGTGGCCGACGATCGCGCCGGCAGCCGCCATGGCATCCAGCTCACCTGCCGTGCGGAACGGCACGACCTTCTTCTTGCGATTGAAGACCATCCGGCCTCAGTGCTCCATCACGAGCCGGCTCAGTGGCCCAGCGCGCGAAGTGCCCGCGCGTTGACGTCGTCGACCTCGCCGACACCGTCGACCGAGACGACCAAGCCGTCGTAGTGATCCAGCAGCGGCTCGGTCTCCTCGCGGTACACCCGGAGCCGGTTGCGGATGACGTTCTCGTTGTCGTCGGCGCGACCGCGCGAGAGCATCCGCGCCACGACGGTGTCCTCCGGCACGACGAAGCGCAGGACCGCGTCGAGCTTGGTGTTCATGTCCTCGAGGATCTTCTCCAGCGCGTCGGCCTGGTCCACCGTGCGCGGGTATCCGTCCAGTACGAACCCGTTGGCGGCGTCGGGCTCGTTGACCCGCGCCTCCACCATCCGGTTGGTCACGTCGCTGGGCACCAGGTCGCCCGCGTCCATGTACTTCTGCGCTTCACGACCCAGCGGGGTCTGCTGGCTGATGTTCGCACGGAACAGGTCCCCGGTGGAGATGTGCGGAACGCCCAGCTTCTCCGACAGCAGGACGGCCTGGGTGCCTTTACCGGCGCCCGGCGGACCGAGCAGTACAACTCTCACTTGAGGAACCCTTCGTAATTTCGATTCATCAGCTGGCTCTCGATCTGCTTCACCGTGTCCAAACCGACGCTCACCATGATCAGCACCGCGGTACCGCCGAACGGAAGGTTCTGGACACCACCGGAGGAACCGATGTCGAGGAACAGGTTCGGCAGCACGGCGACCAGACCGAGATAGATCGAGCCGGGGAGGGTGATACGGCTCAGGACGTAGTTGAGGTAGTCGGCGGTCGGCTTGCCGGGCCGGTAGCCCGGGATGAAGCCACCGAACTTCTTCATCTCGTCGGCGCGCTCCTCCGGGTTGAAGGTGATCGCGACGTAGAAGTAGGTGAAGAACACGATCAGACCGAAGTAGATCGCGATGTAGACCGGGTTGCTCGGATTCACCAGGTATTTCTGGATGACTTCCTGCCACCAGCTCGGATCCTGGTTGTTCTGCGATCCCGTCAGCTGCGCGACCAGGTTCGGCAGGTACAGCAGCGACGAGGCGAAGATGACGGGGATGACACCCGCCTGGTTCACCTTCAGCGGCAGATAGGTCGAGGAGCCGCCGTACATCTTCCGGCCGACCACGCGCTTGGCGTACTGCACCGGGATCCGGCGCTGCGCCTGCTCGACGTAGACCACGACGGCGATGACGGCCAGCGCGGCGACGCACACCAGGGTGAATACCAAGCCGCCCCGGCTGTCGAGGATCGCCTTGCCCTCGGTCGGGATGCGAGCGGCGATGCCCGCGAAGATCAGCAGCGACATGCCGTTACCGATGCCGCGCTCGGTGATCTGCTCGCCGAACCACATCACCAGCGCCGCGCCCGCGGTCATCACGAGCACGATGATGATCATGCCGAAGATGCTGGTGTCGGCCAGGATGTCCTGCTGGCAGCCCTGCAGCAGCTGGCCGCGGGCCGCCAGGGCGACCAAGCCCGTTGCCTGCAGGATGGCCAGCGCGATCGACAGGTATCTGGTGTACTGCGTCATCTTGGTCTGGCCGGCTTGGCCTTCCTTGCGCAGTTCCTCGAACCGCGGGATGACGACCGTGAGCAGCTGGATGATGATGCTCGCGGTGATGTAGGGCATGATGCCGATCGCGAAGACCGACAGCTGCAGCAGCGCACCACCGGAGAACAGGTTGATCAGCTGGTAGATTCCGGCGGACTCACCGCCGGAGACCAAGTCGATGCACTCCTGGACCGCCTTGTAGTCGACGCCGGGGGACGGCAGCGCGGCACCGACGCGGTACAACGCGACCAACCCCAGCGTGAAGAGAATCTTCCGCCGTAAGTCCGGAGTCCGGAAGGCCGATACGAAGGCGGAAAGCACTGATCCTCCTGGCGAACGACATGGTCATGACATGGATGTTCAGCGATGTCCCTGCTCGACACAGAAGGGACGCCGAAAACCACGACGAGGCTGGCAGACAACTTACTGAACTCTAACAGTGGCACCGGACGAGCCTTCACTCGTCCGATGCCGCTGTCATGCAGAGTACCGTCAGCCCAGCTCGGTGACGGTGCCACCGGCGGCGGTGATCTTCTCCTTCGCCGAACCGGTGACCTTGTCCACGGTCACCTGGACCGCGACGCCGATCTCGCCATCGCCGAGGACCTTGACCAGCTGGTTCTTGCGAACCGCGCCGACCGCCACGAGTTCGGCCTTGCCGACCTCGCCACCCTCGGGGAACAGCTTCGCGATCGCGCCGACGTTCACGACCTGGTATTCCGTGCGGAACGGGTTCGTGAAGCCCTTGAGCTTGGGCAGCCGCATGTGCAGCGGCATCTGCCCACCCTCGAAGGCGGCAGGCACGTTCTTGCGCGCCTTGGTGCCCTTGGTACCACGGCCCGCGGTCTTGCCCTTGGAGCCCTCACCGCGACCCACGCGGGTCTTCGCGGTCTTGGATCCGGGAGCCGGACGCAGGTGATGCAACTTGATGGTCATGTCAGACCTCCTCAACGGTCACGAGGTGGCGCACGACGTTGATCAGCCCGCGGTTCTGGGCGTTGTCCTCGCGGACCACGGTCTTGCGGATACCGCGCAGACCGAGGGTCCTGAGGCTGTCCCGCTGATTCTTCTTAGCGCCGATCGAACTCTTGATCTGGGTCACCTTGAGATCTGCCATTACTTGACACCTCCGGCAGCCTGAGCGCGCGCACGCAGCATGCCCGCAGGAGCGACGTCCTCGAGCGGCAGGCCACGGCGAGCCGCGACCTCTTCGGGACGCTGCAGCTGCTTGAGGGCAGTGACAGTCGCGTGCACGACGTTGATGGCGTTGTCGCTGCCGAGCGACTTCGCCAGAATGTCGTGGATACCGGCGCATTCCAGCACGGCACGAGCCGCGCCGCCGGCGATCACACCGGTACCCGGCGAGGCCGGACGCAGCATGACCACACCGGCGGCCGCCTCACCCTGAACCGGGTGCGTGATGGTGGAGCCGATCATCGGGACGCGGAAGAAGTTCTTGCGAGCCTCCTCGACGCCCTTCTGGATGGCCGCGGGAACTTCCTTGGCCTTGCCGTAGCCGACGCCGACCAGACCGTTGCCGTCACCGACGATCACGAGGGCGGTGAAGCTGAAACGCCGACCACCCTTCACGACCTTGGAGACGCGGTTGATCGCGACGACCCGCTCGAGCTGGTTCTTCTCGGCGGCGCTGTCGCGGCGGTCACCGCCACCCCGGCGGTCGCCGCCACCGCGACGGTCGCCGCGGCCGCCCTCGGGGGCGCTGCCATTCTGTCCGGCGGGTCCGCTTCCGCCGTCACGCCTCTGACGTCCCGGCATCAGACGTTCCTTCCGTTCATGATCAGCTGAACGCTCAGCTGTGTTTCCTGGATGCTCCGCAGGTTACGCATCAGAATTTCAACCCACCTTCGCGAGCGGCATCGGCCAGTGCGGCGATCCGGCCGTGGTAGTCGTGCCCACCACGGTCGAACACGACGGCCTCGACACCGGCGGCCTTGGCACGCTCGGCCAGCAGGGCGCCGACCTTCTTGCTCTTGGCCGACTTGTCGCCGTCGAGCGCGCGCACGTCGGCCTCGATGGTCGAGGCGGCGGCGATGGTCTTGCCGACCGAGTCGTCGACCAGCTGCGCGTGCAGATGACGCGAGGAGCGGTTGACCACCAGGCGCGGACGCTCGGTGGTCCCTTCCACCTTCTTGCGCAGGCGGAAGTGACGGCGAGTCTTCGACAGGCGACGCTGCGTCGACACGTCCTTGCCCAGGGGGATGCGCTTGGCCTTCTGGTTTGCGGTTTGCGCCATGATCACTTACCCGTCTTTCCGACCTTGCGGCGAACGACCTCGCCGGCGTAGCGGATGCCCTTGCCCTTGTACGGGTCGGGCTTGCGCAGGCCGTGGATGACCGCCGAAATCTGGCCGACCTTCTGCTTGTCGATTCCGGACACGGAGAACTTGGTGGGCGATTCCACCGCGAACGTGATGCCCTCAGGCGCCTCGATCGGCACCGGGTGGCTGTAGCCCAGGGCGAACTCGAGGTTCTGGCCCTTGAGCGCGACGCGGTAGCCGACGCCGAAGATTTCCATCTTCTTCTCGTAGCCCTGGGTCACACCGACGATCATGTTCGACACGAGGGTGCGGGTCAGTCCGTGCAGCGCGCGGCTGCGGCGCTCGTCGTCCGGACGGACGACCTCGAGCTGGCCGTCCTCGCCCTTGGCGACGGTGATCGGCTCGGCGACGGTGAGCGAGAGGGAGCCCTTGGGCCCCTTCACCGAGATGTCCTGGCCGTCGATGGCGACATCGACGCCGGCCGGAATGGCGATGGGCTTCTTACCAATACGCGACATTGTCCTGACCTCCCTTACCAGACGTAGGCGAGGACTTCGCCGCCCACGCCCTGCTTGGCCGCCTGCTTATCGGTCAGCAGGCCGGAGGACGTGGAGATGATCGCCACGCCGAGGCCGCCGAGCACCTTGGGCAGGTTGGTGGATTTCGCGTACACGCGCAGACCGGGCTTGGAGACACGGCGCACGCCGGCGAGGCTGCGCTCGCGGCTCGGGCCGTACTTGAGGTCGACGATGAGCGTCTTGCCCACCTGTGCGTCCTCGGTCCGGTAATCGGCGATGTAGCCCTCGCGCTTGAGGATCTCGGCGATGTTCGCCTTGAGCTTCGAGTGCGGAGCCTTCACCTGATCGTGGTACGCCGAGTTGGCGTTGCGCAGACGTGTCAGGAAGTCTGCGATCGGATCAGTCATGGTCATGGTTCGACCTAGACACCTTTCTCGCCGCGGTTCCCATACAACGCCGCCGTGCACATCGGCACGGCCGCGGTGGGCCTACGACAATTCGGATGGTCCGGCCGACCCTTGCCGACCGGAGGAGGTTCGATCGCCCGAGCGCACGCATGCGGGCATGGAGGTGCCCAGGCAACCGCTCTAGTGTAGGTAACGAGTTCACCAGGGCAAAATCGGGGTCTGTGAGCCCGTCGTTTTATCCGGTTTGTGACCAGCGGAAATGGCCCGCCGCCGGTCTAACATGAGGCTATGTCGAGCTCAGGCGTCGAACGCCCGGACCTCCCGGAGTTCATGACCTGGGAGGAGCTCGAGCAGCTACCCGAGGAGATCGCCGGACAGATCGAGCTGCGGAACGGGCGCGTCGTCTGGCGACAGCGAGAACCTGCCGAACATCAAGCGCTCACATTCGCGCTGACCAGCGCACTCAAGCGCTGCGCACGCGATGGCATGGCCGAGCAGCCACAAAGCTGGTGGCGCGTCGACTTCGAAACCAACGTGTTCTTCGGCGAGACCGGGAAGTCGGACTTCGTCACCCCCGACGTCGTCGTCTACCGCCGCCTCGACGCCCCCTACCAAGACATCCACGCCCGAGACGTGCTACTCGTGGGCCGAATCCATTCTCCGTCGACCATCGAGATCGATCCTTTCGACGAGCAGAGGCGTTACGCCGATGCGGGCATCCCCTGGTACTGGGAAGTGACGCTCGCTCGCAGGACGAACACCATCGCAATGGTCCGCGCGCACGCACTGGAAACCTCCCCCGGCAAGCTCCCACACGACGTCCAACCGCTGCATCCGGCCAACTACCTCCTGATCGGCGAGTGGTCACCGAACGATTCCGACGCCATCACCATCGACTTCCCGTTCCCGATCCACATCCCGTGGTCGGACCTGGAGTTCTAATGTCGCCGGCGGTGGGACCACCCAAGCGAAAAATCTCCCAGGTACCCCGCCGTATCCTCGTGGCGGCTTTCGCTCGCGCGTCCGCGACCGCCTCTGCCACAGTGTGCACATGCCTCTCGAGCGGATCACGGTGTACGCGGATGCCGACGACTTGGCCGTCATCGAGGACGCATCGGCGCGAAGCGGCGTCAGCGATGCGGAGATCATCCGCCAGGCGATCCATGCGGCTGCACTGCGGCCACGCCGCAGATCCCAGCATCTGCGTCTGAGGCGTTTCGCCAGCAACGATCCCACACTCGCCGCACGCGTCGACGACATCCTCGCCGGTGACTTCGGCGAGAACCCAGACCGCCGATGAGGCACGCCCTTCGCGGTGGTGGTGGTCGGACTGGCGATTGGTCAGCGCCTTCACGGCTCGAGGTAGAGGCGTTCGCACGGCAGTCGCGGCAATCCGAGCGCGCCGCCCGGAACCACGATGAGGTCGGCAGCGGCGCGCACAGCGCGCCATTCCTGAATGAACCGCATGGCTGCGGTGTGGCAGGCGGCGAAGTCCAGACTCATGCCGTCGAGCAGGACGCGCAGATGGACATCGGGCTCCTCTGGACGCGGAGTGGTCACGCCCTCTCCTGCGGCCCGGCATCCGAAGACGCGTGCCGCGCACTGTGCGGAATCTTCGGTCGCACTCTCCCGGCGGCCACCGCGTCCACCATGGCGTTGAACCCATCCCAATGCCGCACGTGGTGAAGAACTTGATCCTCGGTGATTCCGCCGGGTTGCCGTTCCTCTCGACGGCAGCAAACGAAATCCGCGGTGAGCAGGCTGACCATCTCGCCGTATGAGTAATGCATCTTCTGGGCGTCCGAAGCAGGCCGATAACCCTCTCGGCCCGCCGTTTCGAGCATGTCTTCCACATATCGGTCGATCGCCCAAATATGCAGGTCCATCAGATAGGCGAGCCGTTGGCTCATCGGACGTCCAGGCTTGCGGCTCTCGTAATGCCGGACCCACACGCCCAGCAGCCCGACGGCCGACACCAGCAGCGCGTCCGCCGACTCGGTGCGGGCGTTGAAGATATCGAAGAAGGCACGGGTGCCGGGCAGGCGCAGTTCAGCTTGCCGCAGTCCTGCCCAACCATGCAGCCCCGTCACCGCTGCTCGTCTTCGACCCGCCGAATGATCTCGCTCGCACGTACCGACTCATCCGGATCGCCGCCCAAGTCGATCAACCACGGCAACACCCAAAAGAGCAATACCAATAGCCCGGTGACCGCAGCCATGACGACCAGGACAACCGCAAGTTCCGACATTCGCTGAACCCCCTTGACGCAATGTGTTGTGGACAGCCCGGCGCCGGAGAATAGGATCGAGATCCTGGCGGCGGTGCTGACTAGAGAGTCACACTGGGGGCATCGAAAGAACCATGGCACTTCCGGATCGAATCGCCGGAAGTGCCATCTTCGAATGTGTTGGCAGATATTAGTATTCGAGCTTGATCCGGTCAGCCAGCTCTCGCGTCTCCCATGTCAGCGTCCGCCTGGTTGTCACGATCTTGCCGAGGATGTCGCGCGCATAGCGCTGCTGCACAAGCCATTCCGGGGCTGCCCTCTGCACACCCCACAACCCGTCCAGGGCTTCGCTGAACCGACCGATCTGCACCTGAGCATTGGCCACATCCAGCCGATGCCGAAGCCTGCTGGCCCCGTTCGGTTCAATCGTCGGCGCAGGGACTTGACCAGCGATAGCGAGCGTTTTCTCTGGCTCACCGGCAATGGCGAACGACTCAGCCGAGATGTAAGCGACCTCCATCGGCCCGAATGTGCGGCCGAGCAGCCGCTCTATATAGATCTCGCGACCGATCCGGTACGCAGCCGCACGCGCCATCGACATCGCGTCTTCAGCCTCACCTGGCTGGTTGTCGCGCACGGCCGCGTTGGCGACCTTTAGCCAAAGTCGACCCCATATCGCCACCGTGGACGCGCTCGCCCGCGAGAATCGCGGCTCGATATCATCGGCCCACTTGGTCGCCAGTGCCCGAGCGTCATCCAGACGCCCTTGCCGCAGCAAGGCCCACAGCATGGTGTCGATGACCGTGGCCGCCTCGATGTGGCTCTCGGCCGCGTCCATCGCGCGATTCAGCACGGCGTCGGCGGCCTCGAACTGCCTGGTCTGGACGAGTAACGAGGCCGTCATGTTCAAGACGCGGAATCGGATCGAGCGCCCGTCTTCGACACTGTCGGCGTCCCGGATCAGGCCGGGGAGCAGCGCAGTGACGTCGCGGTACTTGTCTGCGCTGATCATCGCCTGCACGGCGTCGAGCGTTGCCTGCACACCGGCGGCCGTCGCTGGCTCGTCGGCGCCCGGGGAATTCCCGAACAGCGTCGGCCACACGGGTTCCCATTGCGCTTCGGTGTCGGTATCAGGGATCTGGTAGTCGGGTTGGTCCTGTAGCTGCGAAGTACGCACCTTCAGCGCCACTGCGAACTTGCGCAGCGTCTCGAGGCGTGGTTCGTAATCGCCTTGTTCGATCTTCCTGATCTGTGACAGGGACACCCCAGATGCATTGGCCAGGTCGCGTTGAGTCATACCGGCCCGCTTTCGGGCATTCTTCAGCCGGTCCCCACGGTCCACACTCATATCCCGAGGCTACGACTTATCGGTTCGCGCATGCAGGGATTCGTGCAACGACTGCCCAAGTAGAAGCGCATCCCCGCGAACCATCGCAGAGGCACAGATTGCGTCCCTGGTCGAACCACGGAGTTGCTGTTGCCCGAGTAGTAGGAACACAAGCGCTGTCGTCACCACACGGGCAGTGACATAAGGATCGAGACGCCTAGGCCCAGCCAGGAAATCGCGACGCCTGTGCCGAACTGTCGAGCCCTGCCCTTCAACAGCAACAGGATGACGACTATCACTACCTCGACAGCCAAGACGAAAGCGTACAGGAAGAGCAGATAGTACGCCGTGGCGATCAAGGGAACCGCATTCACCAGCATGGCCACCGAGCATCCAGCGAAGTGCGCTCGGCCGAACCCAGAGGTCGAACTCTCGTCCTCGTCGGCGGAAGCGACCGTGATCCAGATCGCCGCCAGCGGTAGCGCCAGGGGAAAGAACCGCAGTGCCGGTACACAAAGCAGCACCGCGGACGCGGTGAGCACGCCGAGCGCGACACCTCTGAGTTTCGGAGAATTCGACCATGCCGATCCAACTCCGATGAGCGCGCCGACAGCGGAGATGGTCAAGTAACAGCCGACAGGTGGCTCATTGCGATCCGGGTAGATCACCGCCATCGCGGCTGCCACGGCGATCAGCTGAGGAATGAACCACAGCGAAGTGGTCCAAGTTGCGGCAGTCCAATACCCGGAACCCGTCCGCAGAGCGCGGAGGCCGACCATCGTTCACCCTTCTCTGAAACATGAGCCGCAGCCCATCGTCCCCGTGCGGGTCGCCAGAGTTGATATCGGCTACTGCCGCAAGCCGGTTGGCCGCGTCGATATCTGTGTTCTGGAACTTGTCGGCAGAAAACGCCAGCAGTGCCGAGAACTGATTGAACCGAGCCCGCAAAACATCTTTGGCCGTCTGGCTCCTGCCGTCGTATGTTCCTCCACTCTTGAGTATGACCGTTGTCATACGCAGCCATCAGGCGTTACTTGCCTGTCGTTCGAATTTCGAATAATCCTTCGGGCTGCTGACAGCGATTTCCGGCCCGAGACTTCCCATACTTGTCGGATATTGCGCGGGCGATGTCATTGTCAGCCGATTGCTTCCGCAATCACCGATGCTCGGCGCCGAAAGCTTCCAAAATCGCAATTGATCCGGCTCGATCAACTCACCGCTGAGCATCGCCGAATTAGTCGTTTCGGACCCTATTATCGCCCCATGACGTCGTGCAGATCCTGCAGACCGCGTCGCGCATTGGGCGATATATCCGACTCAGCGATCGAGGATGCAGTCTCGAGAACCGGAAACTCTCCTAGATTGTCCAGATCGCTGAGGCGGTATGCGATGTAATCGACATCACCGTCGTCTCGCCGACCCAGCTCTTCCAGAACCGACAGCAGGCCTACCTGTCCGCCATATCGCACGAGAGCCTCGGCCGCTTCGATCTGCATCGTGACCACGTCATCGTCCAGCATCTCCACGAGGCGCCTCCGCGCCTCAGTCTCGGAGATCAGGGTACTCAGCTCTGCGATGGAGCGAAGCCGCACCAGTCCCTCGTCGCTTCGGGAGTGTTCCAGGGCCGCCCGCAGACCAACTTGCCCATCTTTCGTGTTCATTATGGGATCTCCTCGGGTAGAGCAGGTCTGACACTGTCATTGATGGTACGCGCGAAAATACGACCTGTGGCAGGGTCGATATTTTTCTGGACTTCCACAACGTGCGGTGTCGGAATATATTGCCCTGTCGCCTTGTCCATGTGGGGCTTTCCGACAACATCTATCCGGCTGGTCGCCACCCCGTCAGCATCGAAATACGAGTAATGCGTGATGTTCCCCTGAGAATCCCGTTTTACAAGGTATCCGTTCGGGGGACCGCCCTGAGTCGGCAAGTTTCGACCGGTCCATATCTGGGCGTTGTCCAACTCTTCCTTGAGAGATTTTTTCGGGGGTTTAGGGGAGTCGTCAACCTTCTTGCGCAGCCGATCACGTAGGTCGGTGACTACCTTTCTGGCCTTGACAACAGCGTCCTTCGCCTCTTGCCTGAGACCGGCAATTTGCAGCGCCTTGCGGGCTCGCCAGGCAAGGACGCCGTCCTTGATCTTTCCAGCCCATTTCTGCACTGTGAGCAGAGCCTTGCCAGCAGTGACCGCTCCCGCGCCGAAACTGATCAGTGACAGGCCGATGGTGATCGCGGCGTCGATGGCGAGATCGGCGGCGAGGGACTTCAAGAATCCTTCGATTTCGGTGCGGAGTTCCGTCAGCGCGTCCTTGTACGCGATGCAGGACTGGCTGATCTGTGTGCAGGCGATCAGCAGTTGATCAATCGAGTTTGCGAGGGATTTGAGGTCGTCTCGTATGTAGCCCGCGTCGTCGGCGGTGACGCTGTCGAACAAGCTCGCCGCGATCGTGATCTTGTCGCGGGCGTTCGTGTTCTGGTAGATCGTGCCGAGACGGTCCCAGGCGTCGGCCGCCTTGGCGAGCTTCCCGGTGTCGCCGTCAGGGACAGGTATGCCGATGTGGCTGATGATATTGATGCCTTTGTCCACGATGCCCTGGCCAGGGCCGCCTGCGGAGGCGGGGACCGAAAAGGGTCCGAAAACCGGCATGCCCGGGTCTGTGGGCCGGTCTGGTTGCGGCGCGCCCTTCACGGTGGCGTCGGCTCGAGCATGAGTGAAGCCGATGTCGTTGAGGGCGCTGCCGTACGCGTACAGGGTGGAGTGGACATCCTGGAAGAAGCCCACGGCCTCGTAGGCTGAGGTGTTGTACGAACGCGCCCACTCCTGGCCGTTCTCGTCCACGCCCGCCATCGATCCACATGCGGACAGCTCCGCGAAGATGTACAGAAAACTGTCGCGAAGCGCTGACGCGGCGTCGAAGCAGTTGGTGGCCGCTTGGTAGTAGGCCCTCGGATCGACAGCCAGAGCCGTCATATGCCGAGGATCCTCAGGCCCTCGGCCACAGCGCCGGTGTAGCCCTCATGGGTGAGCTTCACGGCTTCCTCCAAGGCGGTAAGTCCTTCTCGGATATCCGTAGCACCCGCCAGCCATTCGTCGTGCGCCTCGCGGTAGGCCGTCATCACGGCACCGGTCGACGCGGCATCGACCTCCTTGGCTTTCTGATCGATTGCCGCGAGCTGATCGGACAGCAGCCCGGCGAAGCCGCGGATGCGGGCAGCCAAGCTGTCGAGTTTGGCGAGATCCACCGAGAAGGCCTGTGCGTCGGACATGCGGTGCCCCACCTTTCAAGGAAGGTCCAACGAGCTGACGCCGGTGGCGAAAGCCTGGTCGGTCTCACGGACGGTGTCGGCAGTGACACCCAGCTTTTCCGCCAGCTCGAACAGCGCGTCCCACACCTGCACCGCCCCTTGGTGGAACTCCTCCCACCCGACCGCGAAAGCGCCGGAATTGTTCCCCGTCCAACTCTCCAACATGTCTCGCACGTCGGTCTCCAGCGCGGAGTACCCGTCCCGGCATTGAGTGGCAACATCGAATGCCAAGCGTCCCAACGCCTTGACCTCAGCGGTGTCGATCGACAGTGATGGCTGTTCCCCCGCCACGCCTCTATCCCCCTCTGCCAGCGGATGATTCAGACGAATGTACCCCAGTCACGCAGCCGCCGTCATTCATCGGATCTGGCATCCGTCCGCACGAGGAGATTGTCGCGCGCCCTCTGCAATGTGCCGTCGCCGGAACGTGCGAGGCCGACGCAGGCCTTGCTGTGGCTGTGTCCGTCGTCATGCCCCCAACTCCCCTGTGGCCCTCGGTCAGCGGCCGGACGGCATATTCTTCGACGGCACCGGACGCGACAGTGCTGGGGCGGATGTTCGCGTGTCGCCATCCGGGCTGGCGAGACGCTGTTCCAGGGCGGCGAAAGCACTGATCGCCTCGGGTGACTCGAAGGCCCTGTTGCGGCGGCCCACGCTGAGCTGGCGGAGAATTCCGGCTTCGGCCAAACGCTGCACGGCGGCGTTTGTAGCAGGAAAACTGCGTCCGATGAGTGCCGACGCCGTCGCTACGGTGAGGACTGGAGTTCCTACCAGTTTGCCGAGCAGCAGGTCCAGCGCGGAGTTCGCTCGCACCGGCGCCACTCGATCCCGCCACGACCTTTGCAACTCCGCAGCCTTCATCTCGAAAGCGGTAGCATCCTGCGCCGCACGAGTGCAGGCGGCGGCGAAACGCGCCACCCAAGTGTTCAGATCGTCAGTAGCCTGATCGGAATCGGGCGCACCCACGTGCCGAAAGCGAGTCAGACCGTCGATGTAGCTGTCGCTCCACGTGGCGAGAATCAGCGACACAGGCTCGACGACGCGTTCGGCCACGCCGCCGGCGGCGCAGTATCAGGTGGATCAACGCGCGACCGGTTCGGCCGTTGCCGTCGATGAACGGGTGGATCGTCTCGAACTGCGCGTGCGCGATGGCGGCCTGCGCGACAGCGGGCAGATCGTCGCTATTGCAGAACGAGATCAAGTCCTCCATCAACTCGGGTACGAGCTCCGGCGGTGGTGGAACGAAGGCGGCCGAGCAGGGATTGAAGGAGCTGCCACCGATCCAGTTCTGTACGTCTCGTAAAGATCCGCCGTGCTCTGCGAGCCTGGTGCCCGCGAGCAACCGTCGATGAATCTCGAGCAGAACATCTTCGGTGATCGACTCACCACGGCCAACCGCATTGGCGGCCACAGCTATGGCATCGATATTCGCCAGCAACCTCGGCGGCCGTCACGTCCGATGATTCGCCTTCGAGCTGACGCGCCGCCTCCGCGCGCAGCAGTCGACGCGCGCCGACCACCAACCCCTCGATCCGTGACGATGCGATGGCCTCGGCGCGCAGCAGCAACCGAGACAACGCTTCTGTCTCGACGAGCGCCACCGCCTCCGTATCGAGACGGGTGATCGCCACCTCCGCACCGCGCCGTGCCGGCGACGTTCCGCCATATCCACTGATCACGTGGTCCGGTCGGATATCGAATTGCTGCACCACGCCGAAACGCACGGGTAGACCGGGACGCACTGAACGATGTCGACCTGCTCGTCCGGGGTAGCGCGTCTGGACAGCGCCGAACAAGAGCTTTGCGGCAATCGCCCGATGCGGCGGCGATGCCTGCGACAGCATTCGCTCTCGGTTTGCCGTACCTCCGCGCCTGGTCGAAATACCCTGTTGCTCAATCGGTTCCGCAATGTCGACAATGTCACAGAACTTGCCTTGACGACGGTGCGATCGCTACCAATAGTGCGTTCACATCGCACGATACGACGTTCGATTCGTCCACGTCGGGGGTGTCGGGGGTCGGGGAGGAAATGAATTCAATGTTCTATCGCGCTGCAATACAGATCGGTCGTAAGGCGCTCATCGGTGCGCTACCGCTGGCCGTGGCGACTACGTTCGCCGGTGCCGGAGCCGCATCGGCCACCAACTACGCCGAGCAGCAGGCGCAGTTGGCCCAGGCGATTTCGACCACGGGCACGTCCGCGGACATCGTCTACAACGCCACCGTCGCGCCGGACCTGAGGACCGTCTCCACAACGCTGGATGCCGGCACTTTCCAGCTCGGCGAGACCTCGATCAAGGTCGTCAACAAGGCGGGCGCGGCGGTCACCGAGCTTCCGCGCACGCTGGCCACGCCGTCCGGAACCACCATCGCCCTGGATGCCGAGGTGTCCGAAGACGGCCGGACGCTGTCGGTGACGACACCCGAGGTCTCGGCAGCGACGGGCGCGGAGCTGAAGGACATCGCGACGAATCCGGGAGCGCAGTACCCGGATCCGGTCATGAACGGTGCGGCCGCGGGCGCGGGCGTCGGCGCGGTCGCCGCCCTCATCACCTGCATCCCGACCCTGGCGATCTTCGTCGTCGGTTACGCGCTGTGCGCCGTGGTCGGCGTGGTGACCACCGCCATCCTGGGCGCCGTGATCGGCGCGATCGTGGGTACGGTCGCACCCGATGTCATTCCGCAGGTGCTGCCCTGACAATCAGCGATTGACCTGCTGAGCTGAAGTCGCGAAAGGCGCTGTGGCGGAGCTGATCCGCCGCAGCGCCTTTCTTCGGGTCGTCTGCGATTCGCTACTCGGCGCAAGCTCGGTGGTCACACCGTCGCCGCGCGAGAGGCGGCGGGAAGATCACATCGGGTACACCGGGTGCTTGCGCGGGTTGAACTCCGGCTTGACCGGCGGCTTGTCCCGCAACAGGCGCAGCGCGTTCCGGATCTCCAGACGGGTACGCGCCGGTTCGATGACCGCGTCGATGTAGCCGCGTTCGGCGGCGATCCACGGGGTGGCGATCGTCTCGTTGTACTGGTTGATCATGAACTCGCGCGCCGCTGCCCGATGCTCCTCCGGCACCGCCGCCAATTGCCGCTTGCCGATGAGGTCGACCGCGCTGTCGGCGCCGATCACAGCGATCCGGGCCGTCGGCCAGGCGAAACTGATATCGGCGCCTACCTGTCGGGCCGCCATCATGCCGTAGGCGCCACCGTAAGACTTGCGCACGACCAGGTTGATGATCGGGACCGTCGCCTCGATGATCGCACGCGGGACCCGCCCGCCGCGGATGATCACGCCGTTGGCTTCCTGCTCGAGGCCCGGCAGCACGCCCGGGGTGTCCGCGACGAACACCAGCGGGATATTGAACGCGTCGCAGAGCCGGATGAAGTAGGTCGACTTGTCCGAGCAGGCGGCGTCGATGGAACCACCCAGCACCAACGGCTGGTTGGCGATCACACCGACCGGAGAGCCGTCGACCCTGGCGAACCCGGTGATCAGATTCGGTGCGAACGCGGCGCGGATTTCGTGGAATTCACCATCGTCGAAGATCCGCAGCAGGATTTCGTGCATGTCGTAACCGGCGCGATCGGAATCCGGGATGATCGTGTCGAGCTCCCGATCGGTAGCAGTGATCTCCGGCTCCAGGCCGGGGTTCACGATCGGCGGGTGCTCGAGACAACTCGTCGGCATGTAGCTGAGGTAATTGCGCGCCCACTCGTAGGCTTCCTGCTCGGTGTCGGCCACGTGATGCAGGGTGCCGCGTTTGGCCTGCACCTCGGCGCCACCGAGCTCCTCAGCGGTGACGTCCTCACCGTTGACGGCTTTGATCACCTCCGGCCCGGTGACAAACATGTAGGAATCCCTGGTGCCGATGAGCACGTCGGTGTTGATCGGCCCGTACACCGAACCCGCCGCACACTTGCCGAGAATGATCGACACCTGTGGCACATATCCGGACAGTTTCTCCAACACTCGGGAAATATCACCGAACGAAGCGATCGAACCCACCGCGTCCTGGATACGCGCGCCGCCGGAATCATTGATCGTCACTACCGGGCATGCGTTGTCGAACGCGAGTTGCAGGGCCCGCATGAATTTGCGGGCGGACGTGATACCGACCGACCCGCCGTACACGGTCTGATCGTGGGCGATCACCACCACCGGACGGCCGCCGATCAGGCCGCGACCGGTGACCAGCCCGTCACCGTAGAGAGCATCCGGTCGGTCGGGCTGACGAGCCAACGCACCGGTCTCGATGAACGTCCCGCGGTCGAGCAGCATGTCCACGCGCTGGCGAACGCTCGGAACGCCCTTCTTCTCCCGCTTGGCGGCACCGGCCTCACCCGCCGGTTCCGCAGCGATCGTCAGGATCTCGAGCAGTTCATCGAGCTTCGCCTCGGTACCTGTCACGCTCGCCGCCACCTTTCGAACCAACTGTTGCGCCCCCGCGACGTTAAGCGCTATCGACACAAAACGTGTCATCGAACTGGATATCCGGGACAAATCACAGCCGGGGTCGGCCACACATCAGATCCTCGACAGTCAGAGGAACGAAGGATTGGCAAGACGCCGTTCCATGGCGGTGATCGCCTCAGGCGACTCGAAGGCACGGACGCGGCGGCCGACGGTGAGCCGGCGCAGGATTCCACCTTCGGTCGAACACTCCACGGCGGCGTTCGCGGCGGGAACCGCGTCCGATCAGTGTTGCCGCGGTGCAAGCGCCTCCATGAAAGGCGAGGGCACGGACTCAATGTGAGTCCGTGCCCTCGGTGTCTTGCTATCCGGGTGCGCTCACGAGGAGCGCGAGCTCACCAGGAGCTCTTGTGCACACCCGGCAGCTCGCCCCGGTGCGCCATCTCGCGCAGGCAGACGCGGCAGAGGCCGAACTTGCGGTAGACCGCGTGCGGGCGACCGCACCGCTGGCAGCGGGTGTAGGCGCGGACCGCAAACTTGGGCTTGGCGTTGGCCTTGTTGACCAGTGCTTTCTTTGCCATGTGCTCAGTTCTCCTTGAACGGGAAGCCGAGGTGCTTGAGCAGGGCACGGCCTTCTTCGTTGTTGGTCGCGGTGGTCACCACGGTGATGTCCATACCACGCGGACGGTCGATGCGGTCCACGTCGATCTCGTGGAACATCGACTGCTCGCTCAGGCCGAACGTGTAGTTGCCGTTACCGTCGAACTGCTTCGGCGACAGGCCGCGGAAGTCGCGGATACGGGGCAGCGCGATGGAGACCAGGCGGTCGAGGAACTCCCACATCCGGTCGCCGCGCAGGGTGACCTTGGCGCCGATCGGCATGCCCTCACGCAGCTTGAACTGCGCGATGGACTTGGTCGCCTTGCGGATCTGCGGCTTCTGGCCGGTGATCAGGGCCAGGTCCTCAACGGCGCCGTTGATCAGCTTCGCGTCGCGGGCGGCGTCGCCGACACCCATGTTGACGACGACCTTCACCACGCCCGGGATCTGCATCACGTTGGCGTAGCCGAATTCCTTGTTCAGCGCGTCCTTGATCTCTTCGCGGTAGCGCTGCTTCAGCCGGGGCTGCACTTTTTCCGTCGTGGTCATATCAGATGTCCTTCCCGTTCTTACGGGAGATCCGGACCCGCTTGCCGCTCTCCTCGTCGGTCCGGTAGCCGATACGGGCCGGCTTGCCGTCGGAGTCGACGACCATCACGTTCGAGACGTGGATGGGGGCTTCCTGGGTCACGATGCCGCCCGAGGAGGCGCCGCGCTGGTTGGCGGAGTTCGCGACGTGCTTCTTGATCCGGTTCACGCCCTCGACGAGGACCCGGTTCTCCTTGGGGTAGGCCTGGATGACCTTGCCCTTGGCGCCCTTGTCCTTGCCCGAGATGACGAGCACGGTGTCACCCTTGTGCACCTTCATGTCAGAGCACCTCCGGAGCCAGCGACACGATCTTCATGAACTTCTTGTCGCGCAGTTCGCGGCCGACCGGGCCGAAGATGCGAGTGCCGCGCGGGTCGTTGTCCGCCTTGATGAGCACGGCCGCGTTCTCATCGAACTTGATGTAGGAACCATCCGGACGACGGCGCTCCTTGGTGGTGCGCACGACGACGGCCTTGACGACGTCACCCCGCTTCACGTTGCCGCCGGGGATGGCGTCCTTCACGGTAGCGACGATGATGTCGCCGATACCGGCATAGCGACGCGACGAACCGCCGAGAACGCGGATGCAGAGAATCTCCTTCGCACCCGTGTTGTCGGCGACGCGCAGTCGCGACTCCTGCTGAATCACTTCAGCGTCCTCCTTGACCTGGACGTATGTGCACGCCGGATTGCCGACCCGACGGGCATGGTCGGTTGCCCTCCGGACGCGCGCCTGCCAGCGGTTTTCTCGGTTCGAGCAAGAAACGCGGAACCAACCACTGGGGGTTCACTGCCGGATTGCGGGCACAGCTCCCGCAGGCAACCGGTCTAGTGTATGGGAATCCGCAGGTCGTTCCCAAATCGGGGGCGCGACCGGGCAGCCCGCAGGCCACACACACAACGGCGCCCGTGCCCGAATCCGGGCTGGACCGGCGCCGCGCCGGTAGCCTCGTGTCCTGCAAGGCTGCCTTCGTACATCTGCGGCAACGCCGCGTCGGGGAGAGGATTCTCGTGACATCTACCGGTCGTCCAGGGAAGCTGGATCGTCGTGCCTTCCTGATCGCACTCGGAGCGGTGCCCGCCGCCGCCGCGCTGGTCGCGTGCTCGAACGAGGCCGAGCCCGCGAGCCGGACGCTCACCGGCGTCGATCTCGCCGGAGCGGACGAGACGATCCGGCCGCAGGACGACCTGTACCGGCACGTCAACGGGAAGTGGCTGCGGGAATACCAGCTGCCGCCGGACAAGGTCGCCTTCGGCTCCACGAGCGAGGCGGCCGAGCGCACACAGCAGCAGCTGCGGGAGATCATCGACGGTATCCGGGATCCGGAGCCCGGCTCGGAAGCGCAGCAGATCAAGGACCTCTACGACGCGCGCCTGGACTGGGACGAGATCGAACGGCTCGGCGTCACCCCGCTGGCGGCGTTGTTCGCCAAGATCGACGGAGCCGCCACCAAGCCGGACTTGGCGAAGGTGATGGCCGAATTGCCGATCGGCGGGCTGATCGGGCTCGGCATCGGCGTCGACCGGAAGAATTCCGACGCCTACATCCCCTCCGTCGGCCAATCCGGCCTCGGACTCGGCGAGCAGTACTACCGGAAGCCGGAGTACGGCGAGGTGCTCGCGCAGTACCGAACCTTCCTCGAGCGCATCGCGGCGGGCGCGGGGTTGGCCGATCCGGCCGGAATCGCCCAGCGGGTGTTCGACCTGGAGAAGCGGATCGCATCCGCGCACTGGGACAACGTGCGCAACCGCGACACCGACGCGACCTACAACTTGTACAGCTGGGCCGATATGACCGCGCTCGCCCCGGGCTTCGACTGGGATCCGTGGCTGGCCGGGAACACCGACCGCCCGCGCGAGCTGTTCGCGACGATGGTGGTCAACCAGCCGTCCTTCATCACGGCGGCGGGCCAGTTGTGGACCGAGGTGGATATCGCGACGTGGCGGGACTACCTCCGGCTGTACGTGCTGCGGGAGTTCGCCCCCTACCTTCCCAAGGCCATCAACGACGCCAACTTCGATTTCAAGGGCAAGGTGCTCAACGGGCAGGACGAGCGCCCGGAACGCTGGAAGTACGGCGTCGGGATCGTCGACGACAAGCTCGGCGAGCAGCTCGGGAAACTGTACGTGGCCGAGCACTTCCCGCCCGACGCCAAGGAGCGGGCCAAGGAGATGCTGGCCGACGTGATCGCCGCATACCGGGAGAACTTCACCAATTCGACCTGGATGTCGCCCGCGACCAGGACGGCGTCGCTGGAGAAGCTGGACAAGATCGATCCCAAGATCGGCTACCCGGACAAGTGGGTCGACTACTCCAAGCTGAAGATCACCAAGGGCAAGCTGATCGAGTCCTTGCTCGCCATCAACGACTTCGAGGTCAAGCGAGCGTTCGCGCGCCTTGGCACCCCGGTCGACAAGACCGAATGGGGCATGTCGCCGCAAACGGTGAACGCGTACTACTCGGCGACCTCCAATCAGATCGTCTTCCCGGCCGCCTATCTCCAGCCGCCCTTCTTCGACAAAGACGCCCTGCCCGCGGTCAATTTCGGCGCTGTCGGGTCGACCATCGGACACGAGATCGGTCACGGCTTCGACGACCAGGGTTCCAAGTACGACGGGGACGGCAATCGCCGCGACTGGTGGACACCCGAGGACCGCGCCGCGTTCGACGCCAAGGCCAAGCAACTGGTCGAGCAGTACAACGTGCTGGTCCCGGAGGGCCTCGAGCCGAGTCAGCACGTCAACGGCGAGCTCACCGTCGGTGAGAACCTCGCCGATGTCCGTGGGCTGCAGATCACGCTGGCCGCCTTCCGCATCGCGGAGAAACGCCGCGGTATCGACAACCCCGACTACCGCACCATGTTCCTGTCCTGGGCCCGCAGCTGGCGGGAGAAGCAGACCAAGGAACTGACGGTCCGCTACCTCGCCGCCGACACCCACTCCCCCGCGGAATTCCGCTGCAACCAGGTCGTCCGGAACCTCGCGGAGTTCTACGAGACTTTCGAGGTGAAGGAAGGCGACAAGCTGTTCCTGCCGGCCGATCAGCGCGTCACCTTCTGATTCAAAGGCGCGGCAGCCGCGGGCGCGGGGCGAACCCGCGCCCAGCGGGATGCCGGCCGGCGGCCCGGACGAATTCGCGGCGCCGCACGGCTCTGGACCGACGTCCGGAACCCGGGCCGTCGGAACCGGTTCTCGGTCCCCGGCGCGCATGAGCTCGAGCGTCGGTCCAGCGGACCACCCGACGTCGGCCGACATGCCGCGTGCGGCGGTCGCGATCAATTCGGCTGCCTGCCGTCGACCACGCCGACCCACGTGCTTGTCGAGTTCGACGGCTAGCGCGGCGGGTGGGATTCCCCTGCGCAGCGCCGCGTGCAGCGTTGCCAGCGCGTCCATCCGGGGCAGTGTGCGAGCGAGGTCGACGGCGGTACGGACGGCGTTGGTGGCGACGGTCCCGCGCACCAGTTCCAACTCCGCCGGATCGACTCGCTCGCGATGCACGACGAGCCGACGCGAGCGCGAGGCCAGTATGCCGAGCACGTCGGTCGGCCGATTGTCCAAGACGGCGAACCCGTGCAGTTCGGCGGCGGTGTGGTAGGCGGCAACCAGGGATTCCAGCCCCAAGGACAACCGCGCGGCCTCGACCCGCAGGCCGGGTGACGCCGGGGTAGCCGCCTCGCGGTACACCCCACGGAATACCCGCACCCACTCACCACTATCGATCCGGGCGCGCAGTTCGGCGCGGCTGTACTCGAGCTGTATCTGCATCGCGGTGAACACCCCGAACTGCTTGTCCCGCAATTGCTCCAAGCCTGGTCGCATACGCCGAGCATGCCTCGCGGCCCAACCACGAGATCGTGACCCACCAGCTGATTTCCCAACCCTGTGCACAACCGTCACAGGTGTGGACAACTCGGCGAACGCAGTGGAACGGCAGCGCGGGAGCTCTCGACAGGGCGCCGCTCACGGAGTGCGGAGCAGACCTTCGATGAGGGCGTCGAGTCCGAGTTCGTAGGTGTCCCGGGCGGCGAGCGACAAGTAGTCGGTACCGAGGGCGGCCAGGCGGGGGTAGGTCTCGGCGTCGAGATCGGCGAAGACCTGCGCGCGGAAAGTGGGCCGATCCTCGGCGGCCCGGCGGGCGGATCGAGCCCGCACGATGAGATCGCCCGCGGTGTAGTGCCAGATGGCCCGATACGCCAGGACGGCGCGGTCCAGCGGCAGGCCGGCAGCCACGAACCCGTCCACTATCGACTCGCTGACCCACAGCGCCGAGACACCGAAAAGATCGTCGGCAGCGAGGATTTCGACGATCCAGGCCCGGACGGCGAGGACGTCGTGCATGGCGCGGGCCGCGGTGCGGACGCGCTCCCTGGGGTGCTCCGGCAGTGGCGGCCACACCACCTGGTCCGCATAGTCGTCGAGCAGCAACCGGAGCAGGTCTTCCTTGTCGCGGACGTGGTGGTAGAGCGCCATCGGCGTGCAACCGAGTTCGGTGGCCAGGCGGCGCATGGTCAGCTTCTCCACACCCTCGGCATCGATCACCGCGTTGGCCGCCGCGACGATCTCCGCCCGCGAGATACGCGCAGGTCGGCCGGTGCGCTGGGGCTGCGACGACGAGCTCGGCATCAGTCCATCATCGTCCATGCCCGGCACCGGGTGTGGACAAGGGCGGCATATCCGGTTAGTTTCTATACATGTATAAAAACTCGACCGGGCGGCCTGCCGTCGCTTCGACCGCGCAGCGTGCGAGCCCAGTGCGAACCGCCGGTGGGCTTTCGACAGGCGTCGCACCGACGAGAAGTACTCGCAAATCGCAACGAGAGGACGCACAATGACCCACGCACCGATCGATATGTTCGGCCGCGCCATTCATTTCGACCCGGACGGCCGGGTAGCGGCCGGTGAACGGCGGATGAGCACCGGTGAGGGAGCTTGGCAACTCGCGACCTTCCACGTCGAATCAGACGCCGATGTGCACGCCGACCACTGGGAGATCCATCCTGGGAGCGACGAGGCGGTGTGCTGTCTGACCGGCGCGCTGCGCCTCTACCTGCGGCCGGAGCGCCCCGGCGACGACGAGTCGATGGTCCGCCTCACCGCGGCCACCGCCTTCGTGGTTCCCCGAAACCGCTGGCATCGCATCGAATTGGACGAACCCTCCGACATCATGTCGATCGGCCTGCGTCACGGCACTCGCCAAGAGCGCGTAGCAGCCGGCTGACCCGCGGCGCACCGGTTCCCGCACACGGCCGATACGTGGGCGGGAATCGGACTGTGCAGCGCGACGTCCGATAACCGCCGGACCCGCGATAGGCCGACCGCGAGACTGGCGACATGACGCGGATTACCAGCGACCCGATGACCGTGCTGACCGGAATGTACGATGCCGAGGCGAAATACCTGGGCGCAGGCGGCCCCGGCGCCGCCTCGTTCGACCTGCTCGCCCCGTTCTTCTCCCCTACCGTGGTGCTCCATCAGGCCGAGAGCCTGCCGTACGGCGGGACCTGGCGGGGTCACGACGGCATGGAACGCTTCTTTCTCGCGATGAGCAACACCTGGGAGAAGTTCGACCTGCTCGATCAACGATTCCTGGCGACCGGCGACGCCACGGTGGTACACACCGAAGTGCACGCGCGAGCACGCGCGACGGGCCAGGAACTCTCCTTCGGGATCCTGCAGACGATCACCTTCGCCGACGGCCGGATCGCCGAGGTGTACCCGTTCTACTGGGACACCGCGGCGATCGCGGCTGCATGTGGAGTGCTGGACTCGTAGCCAACGGCCGCGACACTTTCGACCATTCGTGGGCGAGAGTTCGAGCAGATAACGCAACTCCGCCGCACGATCGCGAGGCTCCTGGACAGCGCCTCGACCGGGGAAGGCAGCTGCCGGTGCGTTGCCTGCACGCTTCGCTCGCACGGCTCGAGCCAATCGGCGCGCGTAACCGCGCACGTCGGTCTCGATCGTGACGGGCGAAGCAGGTTCGGAAACATACGGTTTCAGGTGCAGTAGTGCGTCTCAGATTTCGACGGTCATCCGGTGCTGCCGCGAGTCCGAGTCCATGGCGTCGACCGAGCGTCGCGAAGGACAACCTCCGGCACGGCGGCGGTCAGGTCGTACCACAGTGGACGCAGGCGACGGCAGGTGCGTCCGGTCCGATCCCATCCTGTCCGTGCCGGCAGTACGGTGACCAGGGGCGTACCGGTCAAGAGCGTGAGCATGAATTGCATGAGGTAGACCACGACAGCCGCCGCTGTGCCCGATTCTCTCGGCGGTGTGCCGGCCAGTGCGCGGCCGATCATGATCACGAACGAGGCCGACCAGTAGATCGAGAACGCGAATAATAAGTCGATCCCGAACGCTCCCCGGACGGCCGGCGTGCCGAGTATCAGCGAGATGGCGATGGCGGCAGATATCGAATCGTATTGGCGCTGACGGCGGCGCGCGCTCCCCGGATCGGCGCCGTCGAGCAGCCGGGCCATCCCGTAGAAACTGGCAATCCCCATCAGCGCAGCGCCGAGGTATAGCGACCGCCCGAGGTCGGGACGATGCAACTCGACCGCGGCCTGATACAGCGGGATAGCAACAACATCCCAGCTCCACGTACGGTTGATCAGCCGATCGGTGCTCGTCTCGTTCACCAGAGCCACCGCCCCACGGTCATGAGGGCGACGAAGACGACGACCGACAGCACCACCGAAACAGCGTTCATCGCGCTCGAGATCAGGTTCCATGGCGGTGCGGGTGCAGCCGCCGACCAAGCGCGGTGTGTTCGATCGGCAACGCGCGAGCCGCGCAACGCAGGGTATGGACCGTCGGATGGCGACTCGCGAGCCCGATACATCGGAAGTGCCGCAACCAGCGCTCAGCGGATGTCGGATCCGACCCCCGGCCGCGCGGGCTTTCGGCCATTCTCGCGCGAGTTCCAGCAACTGCCGCAATTCGTGGCACGGTCACGGCCAGGCAGGTGCGAGACATCCCGGACAGGGGAACCGGCTGCTCGGTGATCCCGGACAGGGTCGAAGCGATTCTTCCCCGGAACCTAAAATAGGTTAGCCTTGGCTGACCAGCCGGTCGCTATAGGTGCGAAACCAGATTGTCTAATCGGCTAGCGGAGGTCAGCGGTTTGCCCGCCATCACAAGTACCCACCCGACCAACTACACGGTGCGCGACGGTGGGCGCGATCTCTATACCATCCGGTCGTATGGCGAGCCACCGGCTCGTCCCTCGACGAGTCTGCCTGCGTGGTCGGCCACGCTGTCGAAGTTCGCCGTGCTCCGGCGGGACTCCGAGGGATTCGTGCTCGAACATCCGACTTCTTGGTGCGTGCTGCGCATCCACGACCCGCGCCTGCTCGCTCTGCTGGACGGTCTCGGAGCAGCGGATTCGGCTGTGCCGATCGGCGTCAAGGCACAGTTCGCCGACGACCTGCACTGGGGCGGGTTCTTCGTCGCGGATTCCGATCCCGAAGAGTACACGCAGGACCTGACCGTCCGTCGTGGATGTCGGTGCACCAGTTCGGCCTCCAGCTCGCACGACATCGGGTAGTGCGTTTCCCCGCAAGTCGATGAGACTGCGGGCCGACAGTTGCCCCGGTTCGCACGGTCGGCTCCCAATGGCCCGCCCGAACGCCTGAGACAGCGATCGAGCGGTGGCCCCGGCCGAAGCCACCGCCCCACGGTCGCGAGGGCGACGCAGACGACGACCGGCAGCACGACCGAGCCGGAATAGCGTTCATCGCGCTCGGCAGTAGGCTGTCCGGCGCTCCGAGCCCGCGATGCGATATTTGGTCTCGGCTGGGCATCGGATCCCAGTGCGGGCACTAGTATCCGCCCGATCGAAGCGGTCCTGCCGACCCGGAGATGACGGACGACTCAGCCGAACCTGCGGTTGAGATGGTTGGGACTCGACTGGCTGTCGACACTCTGCTCCCCACCAACTTTCGACCATTCACGGGCGAGCTCGAGAAGATACCGCAATTCCGCGGCTCGATCGCGAGGCTCGGATTGTGCCGCACTGCGACCGGCCGGGTCAATGGCCGGTGCGTCGCCGGCGCGCTTCGCTCGCACGGCACACGCCAGCCGGAGTGCGTCGCCGCGCACGTCGTTGTTGATCTCGGCAGAAGTGATGTGCCCAGGTGATTCCGGCAGGTACGGCTTCAAGTGCAGCAGTGCATCCCGAATCTCGACGGTCATCCGGTACAACCGGGAGGACGAATCATGCCGAAACGAATTATCCAATACCAGAACGACTTCCGGCACAGCAGCGGTCAAATCTCGCCACAGCGATTGCAGGCTGCGGCAGATGCGACTGGACCGATCCCACCCTGCCCGCGCGAGCAGCACGGTCACCAGCGGGATCGCGGTCAACAGGGTCACCGCCAAGAGCATGAGGAAGGCCAGGATTCCCCAGGCACTCCCCGGCTCGCTGGGCGGCGTACCGGCGAGCGAACGTAGGACCATGATCGCCGAGCCGACCGCCCAGTAGGCCGAGATCGCCAGCAACACCGCATAGGTGAACCTTTCCCTGGTCGAGGAACTCGCGGCGCGCAACTCGCGGACACAGGCACGGCCGAACAGAAGACCGCCATAGATCGCCGGAAGTGCCGACAGCGTCCAGACGACTTCGGCATAGTCGAACTGCAACACTGCGTGGACAGCCGGTGTGCCCAATACCACGGAAACACCGACGGCGGCGAATGCCGCATCGTATCGGCGCTGACGCCGGTAAGCAGTCTCCACGTCAGCACCGCCGACGAGCCGGGCGAGCCCAAGGAAACTGGCGACTGACATCATGCCAACGCCGAGGTACAGGCGCCGCGCAAGGTCGGGATGCTGCAAGGCAAAGACGATTTGGTACAGCAGGAGCGCGACCAGAATCGAGCTCCACGTTCTGTTGATCAGTCGATCGGCGATCGTCTCGTTGACGAAAAGCCACCGGCCCACCGTCATCAACCCAAGGCAGACGACAACCGGCAGCACCACCGAAACCGGCACCGCGTTCATCCTGGTCGACAGTAGGTCGTCGAGCGGAGTACGGCCACCTCGAGCGCAGAGCGACGTCGCCCTATACCCATTCTCCTCGCGGCGATTCCGGCCTACAGTGCTGCTCCACCAGGTCGAGAGCCGACGGTACGAGGAGGCACATGCGCTTGCCGACCGAGCGGCGCGCTACCCCCTCGAGTCCCACCCGATCGAGCGCTAGGCCGACATTCGGTGCGGCACGCCACCCAGCCGAGCCTGCTAGAGCAGATGCTGTTCGACGGTGTGCTTGGGGTTGCGGGAGAATGCACCGAGATCGAAACCGATCTCGCGGATCGTGTCCTGGAATTCCAGCAGCCCGTTCCGTTGATGACGACCGAGCCGGAACCGGCCTGCGTGAGACCGGCGACCATGCGCGTGACCGTAGTCTTGCCCGCACCGTTGGGCCCGAGCAGATAGGTGATCGAGCCCGCTCCGGCCTCGAAGCTGACATCGTCTACGGCGACGTTCTCGCCGAAGCGTTTGGAAACGCCGCGAACGCTGATCATGAGAGAAATCCTGTGAGTATTGCTGAGGATGCCACACGACGCAGCGACTCTCCGTGTGACCGTGGCGTTACCGAAGAGTCGCTGCGGGTGATTCGAGGTGGATCAGGCGGGGATCAGGCTCACCGCCGAGGAGCGGCGCAGCTTCCCGGACGGGGTTTTGGGCAGGGCGCCCTTGGGCACGACCGTGACCACCGCGGGCGCGATGCCCACGTCGTCGTAGACCGCACGGGCCACCTCTTTGCGGATGCGCTCGCTCTGGTCGGCGTCGGCCGCCAGATCCGATTCGGCGATGACGGCGATGCCTTCCCTGGCCATGTGGGGCAGCCGGACCGCCAGGGCCGCGACACTGCCGGGCCGCACACCGGAGACGACACCCGCCGCCCGCTCGACCACGGTGGGGGAGATATTGCGGCCGGCGACGATGATGACGTCCTTCTTGCGGCCGGACACCACGATCTCACCGGTGCCCGCGACGATGTAGCCGAGATCGCCGGTGGACAGCCAACCCTCGGCGTCGTTGGCCGAAACGTAGCCGTCGGGGCCGAGGTAGCGCTTGGCCACGGCCTCGCCGCGCACCAGGATGTCGCCGATATGATCGGCGGGCAGGGTGTAGCCGTGATCATCGACCACCTTCAGCTCGATCCCAGGGACCGGGACACCCAGCCGCATCATGGTGCGCGAGCGCGTGATCTCCTCGCGCCGCACGACACCGTCGGCCTCGACCCGCTCCGCGTCGATGACGTCCACCGTGTACCGCTCGGCAACGGCGGTGAACGACACCGCGAGCGTGGTCTCGGCCATGCCGTAGGCGGGCATCAGCGCTTCCGGACGGAAGCCGAACCGTGCGGCCTCGCCGACGAACTCCTCCAGCGTGCTCTCGTCGACGGCCTCCGCACCGTTGACCGCGACGCGCATGGACGATAGGTCGTAGGCGCCGTCGGCTGCGCGGCGAAACCGACGGGCGAGCAGAGAATAGGCGAAATTTGGTGCTGCGGTGAGTGTTCCACCGAATCGAGTGATGAGGTCCGCCCACGACAGCGGGTTCCCGAGAAAGCCGAGCGGTGTGATGATGACCGCGGTGACCTGCGCGAACATCGGCGTCAGCAACATGCCGACCATACCCATGTCGTGGTACAGGGGCAGCCAGCTCACGACCACCTCGTCCGCCGTGACTCCGGCCGCCGTGACCATCGCCACCTGGTTCTGATGCAGATTCGCGTACGAGATCGTGACCGCCTTCGGCACGCCCGTGGTGCCGGAGGTCAGTTGGAGGATCGCGATATCCTCCTCGTCGGTGGGCACATGCCGCAGCTCCTCGTACCGATCGGCCAGCTCGTTGATCGACACGAACGGAACACCGATATCCAAACCCCGCACCGCCTCGGCAAACGGCGCCCCGACCACCACAACGCGAGCGTTCAGCATCTCGATCACCGCGCGCGTATCCGCCACCCAGGTCTCGAGATTGGTGCGTGGGGTGGGCTGGTGCAGCATCGTGAAAGCCCCGCCGCGCATCCAGATTGCCTGCACGGTCACCGCGACGTCGCCGGGGGCACCCGCGAGGATGGCGACCGAGTCTCCCGGCCCCACACCGGCTTCGGCCAGACCGCCCGCGACCCGGCCCGCCACCGACCGCACCTGAGACCAGGATCGAAACGCCAGATCCGACGACTCGATACCGCTCCACAGGCCGTTCACTTCGGAAGCATGCTGCTCGAAAAGCAACTCGGTGATTCTGCTCATTGGTGTTCCATTTTCTTCCCGCACGCCGGTCGCGCAGCACGCACCGCGGCATCCAATCGGAGTCGGTTCCGGCTCTCCATTCCGTCGGCGCCGGGACACGGCCAGGTCATTCCGGTGTAGCTGTTTCGCGAAGCATCCGATCGAAATGCTCTACGAAGGTGTCGGCGTACCCCACCGCCAGTGCGGTGGGATCGGTAACAATGCCGAATGATGTCTTGCTGCCCAGGATCAGCACAGTCACGGACAGCGAATAGCCGGCCAGCGGTGAGAGCGGGGTCAATTCCGCGATCGGCTTTCCGAGCACAGCACGAATCCGTGAGAAACCGGGGTTCAACCCGATATGGATATCCGGGCTCATATGCGCCATGGCCGCAGCCGCGATCGCCCGCTGCACCGCCCACGGCAAGCCGGGCGCGGTGGCGGGGGCCGCGGTCGCGAGCTCGGGACGGCGCTGCTCGATGGTGGCCAGCTCCGACCGGGTCCGCTCGATCTGCCGAGCCAGATCGGTCTCATTGCCGAGCAGGTTGAGCGGGGAGACCAGTACCGCGTTGCCGGTGTGGCGGAAGGCCGGATCGTTGGTGACAGGCAGCGTCACCCGGATGAGTTCGGCCGGTGTCGTGGTGGCGGGCGGCGCGATGCTCACGGTGCGGCCGATCGCGGCGAGCACGAACTCGTGCACGGTCGCGCCGTTCTTCTTGGCGGCGCGGCGCAGGTCGCGCGTGGACGCGCTGTAAAGGGCGTACTCGCGTTTGCCGGTCTTGGTGAGCTTCGGCCAGCCGCGGCCGTTGCGGCCCGCGGCCCACTGCTCGTTGAACGCGGCCTTGGACTCTTTCAGCACCTCGGGGTCGATGGCCGGGGTGCGGAAACGCGGACTGGTCGCGAACCGCTCGAATTCGGTGAGTTCTTCCGGCGTGCCGTCGGCCAGCAGCGCGGCGAAGGCCGCACCCGCGATGCCGTCGGATACGGCGTGGTGCACGCGCAGCAGGAAGAACTGGGAGCCGTCACCCATGGGAGTGAACATGGTGATGTGCCACATCGGCTCCGGCCGCGGCAGCGGCATCTCCAGCAGGGTCGCCACCCGCTTGCGCAGATCGGCCTCGTCGGCGTAGTCGACTGCCGTGAGATGCCGGTCCAGATCAACCTTTTCCGCCAGCACCACCTGCGGCTTGCGCCAGCGCCCGTTCCGGATGCCCATGCGGAACAGCTCGAACAGCTCGCTGCGCTCACGCACCCGCTCGCGCACATCCGTGACCGCCAACTGCGGGCCGCCAGTCGCCAGCTCCAGCAGCATCGACCAGTGCATCGGCCGACTCCCGCTATCCAGGTGCAGGTAAGTGTGATCCGACGGCGTCAGCTCGGTGACGACGGACGTGATCTCGGTACTCATGGCTGTTCCACCTTCGCCATCATTTGCGCGTAGCGCTCGTTGTCGGGCTTCATGGCCGCCGCGACAAGCTCCCACAGCACCTCGTCGGCGCCGCCTCCGACGCGGGCCAGCTTCATGTCCCGGTACCAGCGTTCGAACGGCAAGCCGACTTGTAGATAGCCGATGCCGCCGAAGATGTGCAGGCACTCCGAGACCACTTCTTCGCCGAGTTTCGCGGCGGTCGCTTTCAGCGCGGCGGCCGTGCGCAGGTTGATCTTGCCTTCGGCGGCGACACCGGCCAGTGCGTAGCGCAGCAGGTCGACGCGCGATTGCAGATCCGCGATCCGCAGCCGCAACGCCTGGTGGTCGTAGAGGCGCTTGCCGAACTGGACACGGTCGTACATCCGGGCCAGGGTGACGCCGAGCATCACCTCACACGATGCGGCGATCTGACCCGCCACCGAATAGCGCTCATGGGCCAGGCCCCAGCTGATGACCGCGAGTCCGGTCGCAGGGCGCGCGATGAGTGCCTCTTCCGGGATCCAGGTGTCTATCGTCACCGGGGCGGTATCCAGCGGGCCCGCGCCCAGCTTCTCGTACGGTGTGCCGACCTGCACCTGCGAGGTGGGCACTGCCGCGAGGGCGACATTGCCCACATCGCCCGCCGAGCCGCTGGTGGCGCTGCGGGCAACGATCAAGATGTAGTCCGCGATCGGCGAGAGCGAGACGAACTTCTTGTGCCCCACCACCCGATAGCCGTCGCCTTCCGGCTCGATCATGGTCTTCGCGTTCTGCAAATCCGAGCCGCCCGATTCTTCGGAGGCGCCGATGCACAGCACCTTCTCCACGGCGATGCCCTCATCGGCGAGGTCGCGCAGGAAGTCGTTGCGCCCGAAGCGGCGCAGGATCGCGACCGCCGAATCGTGCAGGCTGACACCGACTCCGATGGCCGCCGAGCCAAGCGCGCCGAGCTGGTAGGCCAGCGCGAAGTGGTGTTCGAGCTCCGTGAGCTTGCGATTCTCCCACTTATGTGCGAACACCCCGGCGGCGCCCAGGTGCTCGAGCAGTCGGCGCGGAAACTTCTTGTCCAGCTCGGCCTGCTCGGTCCAGGCGACCACGCGGTCGTCGAACGCCTTGGCAAGTACTTCTTGATACGAAATGCCGGTCACTGTTCGAGCTCTCTGTCCTGTCCGTCCGCGGTCGCGTTCGCGAGGACCCGATCGAGATCCTCATGGATGCGTGTCACGGTCTGCTCATCGAAAAGATCGACCTGATAGGCGATCTGTACATCGGTATGGTCGGCGTGTAGGAACGCTTCCACGGTCAGCGGGAGCAGGGTGTATCCCTTCTCCGCGAGTTCCCAGGCGGTAGTGCAGCCTGGGAGCTGTGGGCCATCGATCTTCTGCTCCAGGAACAGCACCAGCGATTCGTACGGCCTGGCCGGTCCTCCGACCTGTCGCGCCGCCTCGGCGATGTGGTCGTAGGGAAATTCACGGTGGCCGAACGCGGCGTCCGTGACCGCGCGAACGTGCGCGACCAGATCGGCGAAGGAGACGTCGCCGGCGTCGATACGCAGCGCGATGGAATTGCTGAGATTGCCGATCAGCGATTCCATCCCGGATTCCTCGCGATTGGCGACCGCGGTGCCGATGACGATATCGCGCTGACCGGTGATCCGGTGCAGCGTCAGGTAGTACGCGGCGAGGAACACGGAGAACGCCGGAGTGCGCAGGGTCGTGCTCAGGGCGCGCAGATTGTTATCGGCCGTCGTGCTCAGCGTGCGATCGCAACGCCCGCTGCGTTCGGAGACAATATCCGGCTGCCGGTCGTAAGGCAGGCGCAGCGGTTCGACTCCGCCGAATTGCCGCTTCCAGAAACGGACATCGTCGGCGTGGTCGGTCTCGATGAACCGCTTCTGTTCCCACTCGGCGAAATCGGCGATCTGCAACGACAGCGGCGCGAAATCCAGTTCCGAACCCGGCCGTTCCCTCGCGCGCACATAGGCGCGTTCCAGATCCCGCGAGAGGACGGGCAGAGTCATACCGTCCCAGGCGATGTGCTGTAGCGCCATGACCACGGCGGTTCTCGGCTGTCCCGAATCGTCCGGCGGCAACTCCACGAAGGTCAGCCGCAGTGACGATTCGGCCGCGAGATCGAAGGGCTCGGTGACGGCAGCGGCCATCACGGCGCGCAACCGCGCGTCCGCCGCTGGCTCGTCACGCAGATCCAGCGACTCGACGCGCGGCGGCAGATCCTCGTGAATGCGTTGGTATGGCGTGCCATCCGGGTCCGCGTGATAGGTAGTGCGGAGCACTTCGTGCCTGCGGACCAGGGCGAGAAACGCGCGGCGCAACGCGGGCGCGTCCACTTCGCCGGTGAAAGTGAAGGCGAGGCAGAGATTGTGGGCCGTGCTTTCCGGTGTTTGCCGCTGATACGCCCACACAGTGCGCTGGGCGAACGACAGCGGTGCCCGGCCCGGATCGCGCCGGGTCGCCACGCCGGCCGCGACCGAGATGCCCACAGCGCTCAGTCGGGCCCGCATGGCGGCCTGAAGGTCCTCTAATGACGCCACGTCGATCGTCCCTCGCCGATCAGACTCGCGCCGTGGCCAGGTCGGCCGACGGGTCGGGAATTCCAGTGACCTCCAACAGGATTTTTGCCACCTGGGTGAGCCGGCCCGGCACCTGCTGGCGTTCGACGAGCCGGGCCGCGAAACCGCGCACCGTCTTCGCGCCGAACACATCGGTGACGCCCACGCCGTCGACGGCCAGCAGGCCGCGTACGTTCGCCACGAATGTGGTGGCCAGGATCGAGTTGGCGCCCGCATCGAAGAAGTCGGTGGTCACGCCGATCCGCTCGATGTCGAGCACCTGCGCGGCGATGTAGGCGACCGCTGCCTCCAGCGCGGTCTCCGGCGCCACGTACTCGACCTCGGCACGACCCTGGGCCGCACGCTCGAGCACCGCGCGGATGGCTGCGCGGTCGATCTTGCCGTTGCTGGTGAGCGGCACCTGCTCCAGGAAGTAAAGGACGTCGGGGACCATGTACTCCGGCAGCAGCTCGGCCAGGGCGGCGGCCACCGCGACGGTGTCGACCGCCTGCCCGGACTCGGCGCGCACCGCGGCCAAGCTCAGCCGTCCGGAGACGACTGCCGCCACCGCCTCGCCGACCTCGGGCAGGGTCTTGGCGGCGGCCTCCACCTCACCCAGTTCGACGCGGTAGCCACGGATCTTCACCTGATGGTCGGCCCGGCCGAGGAAGTCGATGGTGCCGCCGGGCAGATAGCGTGCCAGATCGCCGGTGCGGTACCAGCGGATGTCGTTCGCCATGACGAACCGGTCGGCGGTGCGCTCGGGATCGCCGCGGTAGCCGTCGGCCACGCTGACGCCGCCGATCCACAGCTCACCGGTGACCCAGTCGGGAGCGTCCTCACCGCGCTCGTTCACCACGCGGCAGTGCACACCGGACAGTGGGCGGCCGTACGGTACGGCGGTCCACTCGGCGGGGAACTCGTCGGTGACCTCATACATGGTGGAGTGGATCGCGGTTTCGGTGGTGCCGCCCAGACCGGCAAAGCGCAGTCCGGGAACCTGAGCCCGGATCCGGGCAGCCACCCCCGCATCCACGCGGTCGCCGCCCGTGATCACCACGCGCAGGGTGCGCAACTGCTCGGCGGTTGCGGAATCGAGCAGCATGCCGATCAGGCCGGGCGCGCAGTTGAGCACCGAAACCCGGTGCGCCGCGATGAGTTCCGCCCAGGACGCGGCGTCACGCACCTTGCCGGCGTCGATGCAGACCACCGCGCCGCCGAGCGCGAGCGGGCTGAACATGTCGAACACCGACAGGTCGAACTCCAACGCCGACAGGCCGATGGTGCGGTCGTCGGCGTGCAGCGCGAATTCCTCGGCGATCGCATCGATGGTATTGGCCGCCGCGCGGTGGCTGACCTCGACACCCTTCGGTTCGCCGGTGGACCCGGAGGTGAACAGCACGTAGGCGAGGGCGTCGGGAGCAGGCACCACGGCCCGCTCGGCGGGCGGGCCGGAGACGGACTCGTCGAAGACGATCCGCTCGATATCCTCGGGCACGTCGACCGCCGCACCGGTGATCACGGCACGAACAAGGCCGCGCGCGAGGATTCGGTCGCGGCGGGCGACCGGCTGATCGGTGCCAACCGGCAGGTACACCGCGCCCGCAGCGAGGACGCCGAGCACGGAGATCACCTGCTGATGACCCTTGTGCACGATAACGGCGACGGTGTCGCCATGATTCACGCCCGCGGTGGTCAGCGCCTTCGCCAGCGACAGGGCCTGCTCGGCGACCGCGCCGTAGGTCAGTTCCTCGCCCTGCGACGTCACGATGGCGACGCGCTCCGGCTGACATGCCGCGCGCTCGAAGAAAGTCGCGTGCAGGCTGCGTGGCGCGATGGACGCCGACGTGGTTTCCACTGCCCCCCGCGCGGATAGCTGCTCTGCGGGCAACGCGATGGACAGCGGTGCGTTCCAGTCGGCATCAGGCGCCAGCAGGCTGTCGAGCAGCACCCGGAACTCGGCGAACATCGACTCCATGACGCCCTCGGGCAGGGCGTCGCGGCGGGTGTCCCAGTTCACCAGCAGTCCGCCGCCGACCTCGGCCACCTGGGCGTCCAGATCGACCTGCGGACCCTGCGACAGGATCCACACCGGGCTGCCGAACAGTCGCGTCACGCGCTCGGAGAACAGCTCACCGAGCCCGAGGCCGGAGGTGAACACCACCGACGGCGTCACCGCCGAGCCGTGCAGCTTGCCCAAATCGCGCAGCACGTCGAGACCTTCGTAGGTCGCGTTCGCGGCACAGCTGTGCAGTTCGCGCTGCAGGCGGCGAGCGCGCGCCAGCAGCGATTCGCTCTCGCGCGCGTCGACGTCAACCAGCACCGAGTTGGTGAAATCGCCGACTACCTGGTCGATCTCGTCGTGCACCGGCTCCCGGCTGAACAGTGGCAGATTCAGCAGGAACCGCTGCCGCGCCGACCAGCGCGCGATCACCTCGGAGAACACCGAAGCGAGCGTCACCGCAGGGGTGAGGCCATGGCCGTGGGCCAGGGCGTACAGTCGCGTCTTACCTTCCGGCTCGAGCCAGTGATGGAAGCGCACGCTGCGCGACGGGTCGGCGCGACGGACTTCCGGGATAGTCGGCAGTTCGGCGGTTCCGGGTAGGCTCGGCAGCTTCTCGGTCCACCACTGACGAGCGGCCTCGTGCTCGTCGGCCGGAATGCGGGCGCCGCGCTCGGCCAGGTACTGACGGAAGCTGTAGCCGACCGGCGGCAGCGCCGCGTCGGACTCGTAGGCAGCGGCGAGATCGTCGAGGATGCGCCGGTAGCTCATGGCGTCGGCGGCGAGCATGTCGACGTCCAGGTGCAGGCGGTGCTTACCGCCGGGCAGCAGGGTGAGCACGAACTCGACCACCCGGCCCGCGGCCACGTCCAGCAGCTGGTGGCTCATCCGGTCGCGCATGCGCTCGAGTTCGGCGTCCGCGTCGGCGTCGGCGCGCAGGTCCACCACGCGGTACACCGACTGCGGCGGCTGCGTCAGGATGCGCTGCCCGCCGGCCTCGCCGAAGGCGGCCCGCAGCTGGTCGTGCCGCGAGACTACCCGTGCGACAGCGCGTTCCAGGCGATCGGGATCAGCGCCCGCGCCGTCGAACTCGACGTATAGGTGCGCCGCGACACCGCCGAGGGCCTGCCCGGACTGGCGTCCGACCCAGTAGGCGTGCTGCATGGTGGCCAGCGCGAATTCGTCGTCCTCGGTACCCGTGGTGTCCTCGGTGAGCGGCGCGGAGTCGGCTGGAACTGGCGCGGGGTCGGCCGGGGCGGCGGGCTCACCACCGGACAGCAGCCCGGCCCAGGCCTCGATCGTCGGTTCCAGCGCCAGTTGCGAACTCTGCACCCGGTAACCCTGACGACGCCATGTGCCGGAAAGCTTCATCAGCAGCATGGAGTGCAGGCCCAGGCGGACCAGATCGTCACTGTCGCCAATGGAGTCACCGGGAACACCCAGTAAGGCCGCGACATCAGCACGTAGCTGGTCTTTCGAAATCACGTGACTCCCTACGATCAGACCTTTAGTTAGGCTAGGCTTGCCTAGCTTAGCATGAGGATATCTCGGTTCGGCGTGACCCAGGCGGGCCCGCGTGGGCCGCCGATGTCTACGCGCCTGCCGCGGCACGGAGCGTGCCGAACAGGTCCGAGAGCGGCAGATCCAGCGCATCCGGCACACGCGCGACAAGTTCGGCGACCACCTGCGCGGCGCGCTGTGCATACGCCTCGTGGAGGATGTCGGTCCGGTACTCGACCTCGAGCCGCACCTGCTCGTCCTCGGCGATCTCGAACGCCAGCGCCAGTGGATAGTGCACGACGCCCTTGAAGACGGTCTCGCAGGTCACGCGCGCGCCGCCGGGAATCGGGACGCCACGCAGCGGGGTGTTCTTCACCAGAGCCATCACCTCGGCAACCGGGAAACGCCTGCCGTCGCTGCGCAGTGCGGTGAGAATCGGGCCGTAGTCGACGGAGGAGAATTCCATCGACCCGTAGACCGTCGAGACCGCGTCGCGAAGCGCGTCCTTCGTGCTCGCCGCCGGATCGAAGGTGAAGCGCATGGGCACCACGTTGCCGCAATAGCCGACCTTGTCGGCCGCATCGCCCGGCTGCCGGTTGTCGGCGGGCACCAGCAGCACATAGTCGTCGGCGCCGGTCAGAGCGGCGATACTCAGCGCGGACACGACGATGAATACCGCATGGGGCGTCGCGCCGATCTCACGGGCGACGCCGGCGAGCGCGGCGACATCGGCGGGATCGATCGGGCGGGTGAGATATGCCCCCGGCCCCTCCCCCATCACCGACAACCAGCTCTCTTCGGGAGTGGTCTCAGGCAACCTGCCCGACAGCGGATAGCGAATGCCCTCGGCCGCCCAGGTCCGCACCGCGTGCCGCACGGCGCGGTCCAGCGCGGCGACCGGACGTGCGGGCGCCTGCGGCGCGGACGGCGCAGCAGCCTCGGCCGAACCCGCACGCGCCACCAGCTCACCGAGAATCGGGGACAACGCGGTCTCATCACCGGCCAAGTGGTGCAGCACCAGCACCATGGCGACGCCGCCGTTCTTGCCCGCGTAGGCGCGCGCGCGAATGGGCGGGTCCTGTCGAAGCCGGAACGACGCAGTCGACAGCGCCACGGCGGCGGCACGGACGTTCTGCTCGTGCGAGCCCCCCTCGGCGGCCTCCTCGGATTCGGGCATCGAGCCCCACTCCCAAACCTCGCCCGGGACGACCCAGCGACCGTCCCAGCGTTTCGGCTCGCGTCGCACAACGCCGTCGTCGCCGACGACGATGACCGAACCGAGCACCTCGGAGGCGTTGACCAGCCGCTCGTACGAGGCGACGACCTCGTCCAAAGTGTAGGAGTCGTCGAATTGCAGCAGAACGCCGTAGTTGTGCGAGATGGATGACGGGTCCAGCTCGTAGATCTTCCACATCCGTCGCTCGGCGATGCCGAGGCCGCCGTCCGACGGTTCGGGCCGCGTGGGCTCGGCGCCGGCCGCGCTCTGATCGCCCGCGATGCCCGCTTCGGCGAGCCGCCGTCGCATGAGTTCCATTTGCGCGTCAGTCAGTACGTTCATGTTTCTCCTAGCCGTGGAGGGCGGGGCGGAACTTTCGGGCGCACCCGCCCGCGAGCACGATCCGCGCGATGAATGCCCGAAGTCCACCGCACGGCAACGGTTGGTCCGCCGTTTCGCCCGGCCTGCCGGGCTGTGCTCGGAATCAGTAGTCGAACTGCGGGTCGCCCGCGCAATCGACGTTCTGGCAGAACGCCCCAGTCGAACGTCTGACTGAACGACATGGCCTGCTCGACGACGGGGCGCACCTTGTCGCCGCCGTAACTGACCTCGACCTTCCGATCGATGGAGATGTTCGGGTTGTAGAACGCCGCGTACAACCGCTCCAGCTTCTCCAGCGAGGGGACCTCGTCACGGACGTAGAGGTCCGCCGCGGTGGCGTCGCGTATCGAGATGTCCGGCGGCCGGTGGGCCAAGCGCACTACTGCGCAACGCTGCCCGCTTTCGAGCGAATGAGGTCTTCCAGATCGCCCACCGAGGCGGCCTCTGACATCTCCCGCTCGGTCAGCTGCACGCCGAGCCGCTCCTCGATGGCGACGACGCCGATGGCGAACGCCACCGAGTCGATGCCAAGATCCTCGACCAGCAGCGAGGACCGGCTGATGTCGGCGAGCGGGAGGTCGAGATCTTCTTCCAGAATGCTGTTCAGCGTGTCACGGATGTGGTCGGACATCAGGTACTCCTCAGAGACGAAACGATTGTTCTGCCGAGGCATGGCCCCGGAAAGCGCACCACCCGGGTGCATGGTCATCGGCGTGCGGGCGCATGGTCCGGGAATCGCTGGACCCCAGCGCCAGTGGGTGTGTCCTCTTCGAACACCTCCTCGTCCGTCACACCGAAGCTGGTGAACGCGGTATTGCGCTGCAGGCGGTACACCTCACGACCGAGCACGGAGTTGAGGATCTTCGCGTTGCGGACCGCGCCGATGTCCAGGTTGGGCGCAGAGACACCGACGGCATGCGCCTCGGCATTGGCCACGAAGATCCGGCCGGACAACGCCTCATCGGCGGCAACAGCGTGGTTGGACTCGATAACCAGGCGGTCGCGAGAATCACGCCGCAACCGGTCGGCGACCGGGGCGAGGAAATCGGTCTTGCGCTGTGTGTACCCGGTGGCCGCGATGACGAGGTCCGCGGTGTGCGCCAGCGATGAACCGGTGTCCAGATGCCGTCCGCGGATGCGCAACCGGCCATCGGCCAGCGTGTCGAGGCCCTCGACCGCGACACCGTTGCGCAACTGCACCGGCAGCAGCTTCTCCAGCAGCCGGCGACGGTAGAGCAGATCGTGCAGGCGTGCCAGGGTCTCGCTGGAGATACCCTTATGGAACTGCCAGTGTCCCGCCCGCACCTGATCGCGCGTCTCCTCCGGCAGGCTGTGGAAATAATCCATGTAGGCCGGGGTGGTCATTTCCAGCGACAGCTTGGTGAAGTCCAGCGGAGCGAACCACGGAGTGCGGGTCCACCACTGCACCGCGGGACCGCCCCGCAGGTTGGCCTCGAGCAGATCGATGACGATCTCGGCGCCGGACTGGCCGGAGCCGATCACGGTGACCGAATCAGCCTGGTGCGCGGCATCCTGATGGAAAAGGTACTGCGAGCTGTGCACCAACGCGGGTGAGGCGGTCAAGAGTTCGCGAGGGATTGCCGGTTCTGTGCCCACACCCACCACCACGTGGCCGGCGTGGATCACCGAGGCGTTGCCGTCACTGGTCACCGACACCTCGAAGTGCTGCGCCTGCTCGTCCCAGCGCACCGCCTCGACCGTCGTGGAGAACCGCAGCGACGAGAGCTTGCCGACCGCCCACAGCAAGTACGCCTCGTACTCGCGCCTGGTCGGGAAGAAGTCCTCGCGCACCAGGAACGGGTACAGCCGGTCGACGTCGGCCAGGTAGGCGAGAAACGACATCGGATGCGTCGGATCGACCAGGGTGACCAGATCGGACAGGAAACTGACCTGGAGCTTGGCCTCCTCGAACATGAGGCCGGGATGCCAGCGGAACTCCTCGATGGAGTCGACCACCAGCACCTCGACATCGTCGACCGTCGAGGCCATGGCCGCCAGGCCGATATTGAACGGACCACATCCGATCGCCAGGATGTCGACCTTCTGGACTTCACTCAAGGATCTTCACCATCTCGTCGCGATCGCTGCGCAAGCCTTCCGACTCCACTTCCAGGCCCATGCGCAGAAGTTCATCGAACAACAAATCAATGTCCTGCTCGGTCGATTCGGGGTTGAGCAGAGTGAGTTTCAGGCAGGTGCGCGGCGCACCCTCGCCGTGCACCCGCACCTGGGTGCGCCCGATCAGCGCCTTGCCGGAGCGGATCAGGCGGCGCCGCAGTTCGCCGTTCACCTGGTCCAAATCCAGATCCTCGCAGCGGTAGCGGAACACCACCGTGGTCAGGGTTACCGGCGCCACCAACTCGAGCTGGAGCTCGGTGCCGATCCGGCGCTCGGCGAAGCGGGCCAGCTCATGGCAGGTGTCGAGCATCTCGCCCAACCCATCGCGGCCGTAGGCCAGAAAGGTCGCGGCCACCTTGAGCACATCCGGACGGCGGGTGGTCTGAAGAGTCTGGCCGAGCAGACCGCCGAAACCGGCTTCTACGTCGTCGTCGGGGTTGAGGTACGCGACCGAGCGATTCAGCGAGGCGAAGCGCTCCTGATCCGCAAGCAGGAGCACGCTGGCGGCGGCCGGCTGCCAGCCGACCTTGTGCAGATCCAGCGTCACCGAATCGGCGCGTTCGATACCGGTCAGCAGACCGGACAACTTGTCGGAGAACAGCGATCCGAAGCCGTAGGCCGCGTCGACGTGAAACCACACCTTGTGCCGGGCAGTGATCTCGGCGATTTCGGGCAGCGGGTCGATCGAGCCGAAGTCGGTAGTGCCCGCGGTGGCGACGACCGCCACCGGGGTGTGGCTCTCGGCGAGTTCGGTCAGCAGCTGATCGAGGGCTTCCGGGATCATCCGGTGCTCGGAGTCGACCGGCACCGGGCTCGTCGCCGCTTCACCGAGACCCAGCGTGGCGCACGCGCGGTGGATCGAGAAATGCGCCACCCGCGAGCACAGCACCACCGGACGGGGCAGCGCGCTCACGCCGTTCTGCCGGATATCGATGCCGAGCTGTGCCGCACCGTAGTCACGAGCGATCAGCAGCGCCAGCAGATTGGAGTAGGACCCGCCGGGACCGAAGACACCACCGGCGGTCTCGGGCAGGCCGACCAGCCGGGCCAGCGCGCTGACGGTCCACTTCTCGATGGCCAGCGTGGCCGGGCCGGAGTCGTAGGTGTCCAGCGAGGCATTGGTGGCGCTGGCCAGCGCGTCGGCGACCACCGCGACGGTCAGCGGCGGCGGCTGTAGGTGCGCCGCGCACAGCTTGTGGGTCAGGTCCAGGCCGTAGGCGGCGATCAGATCGGCCAGCTGCGCCAATGCGGCCGATTCGCCCACCCCGGTATCCGGAATGCGCTCGGGCCCCAGCGCTTCCGCGACGACGTCGAGCACCTCGGCAGGATCACCGGATGGCAGCGGCGACCGATGGTGACGGCTCTCCTGGACCGCCGCGGCCAGCTGTGCGAGTCCGCCACCTGCGGCGGTCCAACCGTCGCCCGGATCGGCGAACTTCGATGACCTCCCCCAAGGGGAGGTGGATTCATGTAACACTGAAAGCCCCGCTACGTTGAATGACTTCGAGAACGAACTTGTTTTCGGCCGAGATGGTCGGCGCGCGCGAGCCTTGTCGCGGCGACCGCACATCACCTCGCCGTGGCTACCCCGGCCGTAGCGGCACCGCCGCCGCCCGCGCGCCCGAGCGGACCCGCCGTCGCGCATGTTCCGGCCGGGTGTAGGTCGAGACGGTCATGTTCCTCCCGGCGTCGGGTCTTCCATCACTCCCGGTGGATCGGTCCGCGCGAGCCGGTATGCCGCGGTACCGGAATCAGCGTCGGAGGTCGCGGCCCGGTCGAAGACCACACGTCGGTGAGCGGATGCCCGCACGCTCGCCCAGTCACTGCGAATGGGAATGAGTTCCCCGCGCGCCCAGTACGGCGCCTGATCCTCGAAGTTCGGCGAGCGCGGATCACCGCTGACACCCAGCGGCACGATCCAGCGGCCGGCGTCGCGGTCGGCCAGATCCCAGACGTATCGCGCCGCCGATCCCAGGCTGCACGCATGGGAGAACCCGACCGCGCTCGCATTGGCGAAAACGCATTCGGAATCTCCGCCCAACGGCCACCGGCTCGGCCGCACGCGGGCGGACATCTCGGGATGCTTCGGCGACGTCCCGGCCAGATCCATGCCGTGCAGCGGGTGCAGCACGTGCACGCTGCCCCAGGTCGGAACGGTCGCCAGCTCGGCCAGATGTGCGGCGACCGCCTCGACCGACTCGGCGAGTAGCCGGTCGACGTCCACGCCGACACCGGGTGCCCGGCGCAGCACCGAGTCCAGGGCCGCCGCGAGCCGCGTCTCCACCACGAACCACGGGTTGAGCACCGGTGAGAACAGATGTGGCTCGGCCAGTCCGGCGAGGGACTCGTGGCGGGCGATGGCGCGGACCAGGCGGGTGCGTACTTCCGCGAACACGTACGCGTCGGTGCTGTCGGCCCGCATGGCGCCGTCCCAGGTGAGCAGCCTGCGACGCACCTCGTCACCGGCCGGGGTCAATGCGGTCAGCGCCGGTAGCATGCCGCGGATGACGTCGGCTTGTTCATTGGCGACATCGCCGTGGATGCGTTCGCAGCCATCCACGGAGACCGCCGGATCAGCGGCGAGCAGCTCGCCGATCCGCGCCCCGCGCGCCGATGCCGCGCATTCGGTGGTGACCGGTTGCAGCGCAAGCGAATCCGAGATGCGCTGGTTGGCGATCACCGAATAGTCGGTTACGCCCGCGTCGAAGCTGTCGTCGGTCACCGACGGCGTGACGTAGCCGCGCCACTGGTAGCGCTCGTCCCAGCCGGGGACCGGCAGCCAATAGTTCTCGTCCGCACGCACCGGAATCTTGCCGACCACATGGTGAGTCACCCGCCCGCTGGTGTCGGCGATGACAATCCGGTTGACCGGCTCCACCCACTCCCGCATGGCCTGCTCGACATCGCCGACGGTCTTGGCGAAGAGCACGTCCAGCGCGGCGTCGAAGGTGACCTCAGGGTCGTTCAGCATCGGGCTGCGCAGGCTCAGCGCGAAGGACTCATCCGGCCCGCCGAACAGCACCGGTCCGTTGCCGGTAGTGATGATCTCGAGTTCGACCGGGTCGCCGTCGCGCACCAAGATCTGCTCACGCCGGATATCGGCCGCGCGAACACCGTCGGTCGATTCGGCGTGCACCTGGGTGCCCGATCGGCTGAGTCGCTCGAGGTAGAGGTCCTGATAGTCGGCCATGGCATTGGTGATCCCCCACGCCACCGTGCCGGAATGGCAGAAGTGCGGAACTCCGGGAACACCGGCGAAGGAGAAGCCGACGACGTCGAACTCCGGGCAGGCGAGGTGGAACTGCTGGTAGATGCCGGGCAGTTCTAAGAAGCGATGTGGATCGCCCGCGATCAGCGGCGCACCGCTCGCGGTGCGCGTCGCGGCGACACCCCACGCATTGCTCCCGGACAGGGGTTCACCGAACGATTCGCGCGGTGCCGTGGTCCCCGGCGCGGCATCCCCGGTGAACTGCGCGAGCAGGTCGGTGACGAATGCCTCGTCGGGGTAGTCGGGCACGGTCTCGGAAGTGGTGTCGACGCCCTCGCAGTCGAACAGCGCCAGTGCGTCGGCGCCGAGCCCGCGGACCGCGTGCACACGCCACAGCTTCGTGGTGAAGCGCCCGAAAAGGATGTGGTGCAACAGGAAAGCCGAGATCGGGGTCCACGGTTGCCACGGTGTCGGCCGATGGCCTAGTTCGGTCAGCTCGATAGCGTCCGCGGTGTCGACTGTGGCGTTGACACCGTCGACGTAGGCGCGGATCAACCGCTGCGAACGCTCCGACGACGCTTCATAGATCTGGTGGGCCGCACGGTCGAGCTGGGCACGACGGGCGAATTCGTCCCAACCGATGCCGTCCACCCCGAAGACCTCCGCGCTGCGACCCTCGGCACGTAGGCGGATGAACTCGAGCTGCCAGGCCCGGTCGACCCCGCACGCATAACCCTGGCCGAAGAGCGCGCCCTCGGCCGAATCCGCGACAATATGGGGGATGCCCTCGGCATCCCGCATGATCTCCAGGTCCGCCGTCACGGCGTTGCCGGTCGTCATGAGACCGCCACCTCCTCGGGGCGCACCGATTCGGCCGCAGGGCGATGGCCCGCGATCGGGTTCACCAGTTCGTGGTGGGCGTCGACCAGGGTCGAATACGAATCACCGAGATTCACCATGCGCCGGTTGTTCGACAGCTGAAGACGATTCATATGAATCGCCTTGAAGGTCGGCGTGAACAGATCCCATCTCCGGAAATTCTCCGCCATATCGGGATGCTGTTGCTGAAATTCGATCACGCCCCGCGCGACAATGGCCCAGAAGTCCTCGTCCGCAACCAGTCCGCGCGAGTGCAGGATCAGTGCCAGGTGGCGCAGGTAATCATCGAAGATATCCGAGAGCACGCCCATATTACGGATCTCGTCGGCCTCCTCGGTCACTGCACGACGGCAGGTGTCCGGAATACCTTCCGGCGCCGCGAAAATGGAGACCTCTTCACCGATATCCTTGAGGATGCCGCGCACCGGCACACCGCCGTCGAGCACGAGAATCAGGTTCTCGCCGTGCGGGGAGAACTTGAACTCGTACTTGTACAACAGATACATGATCGGCTGGAGGTAGCAGCGCAGGTACCCGGCCAGCCATTCCTCGGCGGGCAGACCCGAACGACGGATTATCGCCTCGACCAGCGGATCGCCGTGGTGGTCGAGATGCAGCAGCGCGGCCATGGTGGCGAGCTGCTCGTTCTCGTGGAGCAGCGGAACCGGGCTCTCACGCCACAGCGCCGACAGCAGCTTGCGGTACTCCGAGCCCGGCTCGGTGAGGGCGTTGTAAGTGGTGCTCCGGTAGCCTATGGCCGCCACCTCGTACAGCACCTCGAAGCCGAGCGATTTCAGATATGGGTCGCCGTTCACTTGGGCGCGGACCCAGTCGTTGATCGGCGGGGTGGTCCGCATGTAATCGGCGGACATGCCACGGGTGAAGCCCATATTGACGATCGACAGCGCCGTCTTCACGTAGTGGCGGGCCGGATTCGACACGTTGAACAGTGTTCGGATGGACTGCTGCGGCTGGTACAGATCCGGTGCGTCGCCGACCTTCACGATCTTCTGCTCCGCGATATCGACCGCGTAGATGCGCGCGATCTTCTGCACCCACTGCCACGGGTGCACCGGCATGTAGTAGTAGGACGCCGGTTCGAGGCCACGGGCGATGAGCACGGCGTCGAAACGCCCGAGCGTCTCCGCGCCGAGCTCTTCGCGCACCAGGCTGTCGTAGTCGAGCCCGGACACCGCGGCGAAATCGGTGTTCTCCCGCAGCACGGCCACCCAGGTCAGCGGGAATCGCTCACCCGATTCGGGTGCATAGCGCTCCACGTCGTCGGCACTGAAGCCGAGCCGTCCGGCGTTGGCGACGATGCAGGGGTGCCCCTCGGTCATCGCGCGCTCGATGGTCTGGAAATCCGCTTCCGCCAGCTCCACTGCCGCGATCCGCCGCGAGTCGGGGCGGTTCGTGCTGACGACCAGGGTGTTGGTGAACTCCTCGAGGTATTCCGGCAGGGCGTGCGAGGCAATGCCGAGGGAGTTGCTGAGATCGACGATGAGATCGATCGCGTCGATGCGCAGTTCTTCGCCGTCGCGTACCCGCCGCAGCGATGATTCGTCGATGCTCCAGCTGTCCAGCGACAGGACCTCGGCGCGGAACCGGTACTCGGTACGGCCGTCGTCGGAATGGACCACGTACACACCGGACGACAGCTCGACGGGCTGCACGAAACGCTCATGGCAGAACTCGGACAGGATCTTCTTCGCGATCCTGGCGTTGTAGGTCTGCCAATACGAACAACTGTGGGCCGAAGCCGCGGTACTACTCAAAACGCTGCCTTCTCAGGAATTGGAACGTTGATCGATGGCTGCCAAAGACCGCCCGTTGTCGGTCATCCGAATGAAATCCGCCCGAGTGCAGTAGCTGAGCCGTGCCACCTTGTCCGCCACCGGATAATCGCCGACGACCACAAACCCGACCACGGCATTGAGTGCCTGCACATCCAGGTTGCGCACATCCGGCTCGACCACGACGCGCTGCGCGCCCAGTTCGAAGAACGCGGTCCGCATGATGTGCAGCATCACGTTCCCGGTGAACGCCGGTAACCGGCGATCGGTGCTGGCGACCAGCAGGTGCATGCCGATATCGCCCGGCTCGTGTGTATACCCGGTGCCAGGTTCGGCCAGATCACTGGTCACGGGGTTGTACAGCTCGAAGAGAAACTGCGGTTCGTTCTCGAAGTAGCCGATGCGCATACCGAATCGCGGGTCGGGATCGGTGCCCGCCTCTCGGATCAGTTCCACCACGTCGGCCACGCTGCTGTTGAGCATGCCCCAGTACGCCGACTTCGGATGATTGAGCCAGCGGTGGGCGACCACCGCATCGCGCTCGATATCCATCGGCCGGGACTCGAAGTGGTACACCGGCGTGGTCACGCTCTCCGGGCCGGGAGCGGGGCTGTCCCACTTCCCTTCGATCAGCAGATCGAGCAGGCGCACGTAGTAGTCGAACATCGACCGCGCGGTCTTGGGCGCCAGGTCCGGGGTGCGTACGCCCCAGTTGACCAGCAGACCTCCCGACACCTCGACGACCTTCGCGTCGAGCACCATCTGCGGCCCCTGTGAGACGATCCAGGACGGCTCGCCCAGCACCTCGGACACCACCGGGGAGAACAGCTCACCGAGCCCGAGCGCACTGGTGAACACCACCGGGGACACCACCGGTTCACCGAACTCGCGCAGCACATCCAGGCTCCCACCGGTGCCACGGCCCGCCGCCTCGTGCATCGCCACGCGCATGGCGTCGGCACGCTCGGCCAAGGCCTGCTCCTCGGCGAGGTCCACGTCGACGACGATCGTAGAGGTAAACGCACCGACCACCTCATCCACACCGACGTGCACGGCATCACGATCGAACAGCGGCACCGTCAGGTGGAAGCGCCTGCTGGCCGAGAATGCGCCGACGGCCTCGGCGAACGCTGCCGCCATCGCCGCAGCGGGCGTCACCCCGCGCTTGCGGGCGCCTTCTTCCAGCCGCTGCCGGGCGGCGGCGTCGATCAAGTGGTGTAGGCGCAGTGTCGCGGGCGCCGCGTCCGCGCCGTCTTCGTTCACCGGAAGTTCAGGCGGGCCGGGCAGTTCAGCGACCCTGGCCTTCCACCAGGCCACATCGGCTTCCCGCGCGCGGCGGCGAGCCGACAGCGCCGGGAAGGTGACTCCCAGTTCCGGCAGGTCCTCGCCGAGGTAGAGCCGCGCCAGGTCGTCCACGAGCACGCGGTAGCTCATGGCGTCGGCGGCGATCATGTCCACCGCCAGGTGGACCCGTCCGCGGCCCTCCGGCAACAGGGTCAGCTCCGCGCGCAGCACCGCACCTTCTTCGATCGGCAGGCTTCGATGTGTGCCCTGTTGCCGTCGCTGTTCCAGGGTCTCGGCGACAGACGTCGGCGAATCCTGACGCAGGTCGTGCACGGCGACCACGTCCGCATGAGCGGTGCCGATGACCTGGGTACCGTCGTGCAGGGGGCGAACGCGCAACATCGGGTGGCGCTCCAGCAGGGCGTCCACCGCAACGTGGAAACGCTGCGGATCCATCGCCGGGCCATCGAATTCGACGTACAGATGTGCGGCGCCGCCGCCCAGTGCGTCATCGCGCGAACGGCCGGTCCAGTACGCGTGTTGGGTGGTCGCGAGCGGGAAGGCGGCTGCCAGATCCGTGTCGTCGAAATCAAAAGCGATGGAATCGCTTTCGCCCATCTGACATTCGGCGAGCAATGCCGCCCACGCGTCGATCGTCGGATCGGCCGACAACCGCGCGAGATCGATGTCGTAGCCGAGTCGGCGCCACCGGCCCACCAGCCGCATCATCCGAACGGAGTCGATGCCCTGCTCGATCAGGTTGCCACCCCGATCGATCTCGTCGGCGGAGATCTCGAGCAGCGAAGCGATCTGCGCTCGGAGATCGATCTCCGTACCCAGCTCTGAACGAGCAACCACCATCAGAACGCCTCTCGCAGATCAAGAACTCCGCCTAGTTAGTCTACCCTAAAAATAATTAGGGTGGGCTAACTATCTATCCGAGCATAGCCAATCCCGACCTCGCGACAAGCGTGCTGCGGTGTGACAAACAACCATCACTACGACGTTGACCTTCAACTTAGCTTAGGCTAAGCTAGTTTAGCCGCCGCTGGGCCTACTCCGCCAGAGAAGGCCCACACGCGAAACGGGGACACCCGCCGCTCAGGCGAATGTCCCCGTCGCTCAATTGGCATTCAGCGGTGCCGAATTCGAGGTGATCCGCCATTCGGCGGCGTCGTGTTGATGCGCCCAGAACTCGGCGAACCGGCCGTGCGCGGCCAGCAACTCCTCGACCGTTCCGTCCTCCACGATGCGGCCTTCCTCGAGGAAGAGCACACGATCGGCGCCCGCGATGGTGGACAGCCGGTGGGTCACCACCACCCGGGTACGGCGCTGCGGATCGTCGGTGATCGCGGTGACCACTGCGGCCTCGTTCTCCGCATCCAGCGCGCTCGTACCCTCGTCCACGAGCAGCACCGACGACGGCTTGAGCAGTGCCCTGGCGATCGAAACCCGTTGGCGTTCACCGCCGGACAGCGCGGTGCCCGCGTCCCCCACCAAGGTATCGAGCCCGTCGGGCAGTCGGCTCGCGAACTCCTCGACTCGCGACAGCCGCAATGCCGAGGCCAGTTCTTCCTCGGTCGCCGCAGGATTACCCGCGAGCACATTCTCCCGGATGGTGCCCGCGAACAGGTACGGCTGCTGGAACACCATGCTGGTCACCACCGGACGCTGCGCCGCATCGAGCGCGCTGCGATCGATTCCACCGACCAGGACTCGGCCCGCCGTTGGCTTCTCCAGCCCGGCAACCAGGCTGAGCAGAGTGCTCTTGCCGGAGCCGGACGGCCCGACCACGGCGGTGACCTCACCAGAGCGGAACTCGATGTCGAACCCATCGAGAACAGGCGGCGCGTCGTGCCCGTAATCGAAAGACACCCCGCGCAGTTCGATTCCCGCTCCACCCGCCGCGGACTGCGGCTCGGTGACCGCTTCGGCAGCAGGCTCGGGCGCGTCGATGACGGCGCGGATATCGCGCAGGATACTCCGGCTGGTCTCCAGGGCGGGCGCCAAATCAGCGAGCGCGCCGAACGGTTCCAGGAACCGGACAACCACGACGATCAATGCCACCGCCTCGGGCACACCGATGGTGTCGTTCACAGCCAGCCAGGCAGTCGTACCCGCGAGCAGCACCAGCGCGATCTGGCTGGCCACACTGAACAGGATCTGACCGGGAATGTTCAGCAGCAGCAGCCGAGTCGTCGCTCCGTGCTGCGCGGCGAGCGCAGCGCCGGCCTGGCTGCGTGCGAGTTCCACCCGGCGGGCGGCCCGCAGCGCGGCCTGGGTGCGGGCGAACTCGAGGATGCGCGCGGTGAGCGCACTGTTGGAATCCTTGGCCACCTCGTCGGCCTTGCGGGTGATCCGCCCACTCGCCCACAGCGCGCCGAGTAGCAGCGGGACGGCCAGCAAGGACGCCGCGCCGAGCTGCCAGGCGACGGGCACCAACCCGATGCCGATAGCGAAGGGCAGCAGTACCGACTGCACCAGCGGCGCCACCTGATAGCCGAGTAGCCCGACCAAGTCGGGGCCGGTGCTGGCAATGGCTCGGCGGGTGGCGGCCGAGTTCTCTTCGTCGAACCAGCGCAGCGGGATGCGGGCGACCTGTGCGGAAACGTCGCGCTGCGCGTGGTCGAGGATGGTGAAGCCGAGGTCGAAGCCGACGCGCGAGGCGATGGAGTCCACGATCCAGCCAGCGGCCACCGCGACGGTCAGCGCGCCGACCACCGGCCATGCCTCGGCGGGATCGTCGCCGAACAATGCGGCGACGAGCGGGACTATCAGCACCACGCCGATCGCGCGCAGGATGGTCGAGACGACGATCAGCGCGAGGTACGCGCCGAAGCGCCCGCGACGCTTCGGGGGAAGCAGACTCAGCAGGGTGCGCGTCATCAGGCGTTCTCCTTCAGATCGGCGGCGACGGCGCCTGCCTCCCACAGTTGACGGTAGCGGCCGTCGGCGGCGAGCAGTTCGGGATGGGTACCCGACTCGACTATCCGACCGCCCTCGAGCACTACGATTCGGTCGGCGCCGGTGATAGTGCGCAGACGATGGGCGATCACCACCACGGTGCGCCCGACGGTCAGGCGGTTGATGGCCTGCTGCACCAGATACTCCGACTCCGGGTCTGCGAATGCAGTGGCCTCGTCCAGGATCAGCACCGGGGTGTCGGCGAGCAGCGCCCTGGCGATGGTGATGCGCTGACGCTCGCCGCCCGAGAGTGCGGCATCGGCGCCGAGCACCGTGTCGTAGCCCTGGGGCAGGCGCAGGATTCGCTCGTGGATCTGCGCGTCGCGGGCCGCCTGCCGCACTGCCTCTTCGGTGGCGTCCGGCACTGCGAGGGCGATGTTCTCCCGCACCGTACCGTGCACCAGCTGCGCCTCTTGGAAGACGAATCCGACGTGCTGGTACAGCTCGTCGGGGGCGAGGGTGGCGATATCGCGGCCACCCACCCGGATACTGCCACTGTCGAGATCGTGGAAGCGCGCCAGCAACGCGGCTAGCGTCGATTTGCCCGCACCCGACGGCCCGACGAGGGCGGTGACGGTGCCCGGCTCGAGGGTCAGCGACACGGCGTCCACCACGGGCACGCCCGGGCGGTATCCGAATGTCACCTCGTCGAGCACCACCCGGCCCGCGGGTTCGGCCGTTCCCGCACCGGCGGCTCGCACGCCGAGATCGGCCTCGTCCAGCGTTAGCTGGATGTTACGCGCGGCGATGCGGCCTTCCTTCAGCCCGGCCAGGCCGTAGCCGATGCTGAGCAGCCGGGAGCCGAATGTGGTGCCGAGGAACAGAAACGGCAGCAGATTCACCGGATCGAGGCGATCGGTTGACACCAGCGCGGTACCGACGACCAGGATCAGCCACAGGAAGGTGACGGGACGGGTGACGATGTCCATCACGGCCTTCTTGCCGACGAACGGACGCTGCCAGGTGTCGAGGAACCGGATGTAATCATCGAGGCTGCGCCGGAACGGCGAGGCCGCCGCGCCGCCGAAGATCCGGATGACCGGCTGACCGTCGAGGTAGGAGGTGGCCTCGCCGTTCATCCGCTCGGCCCAGCGCTGCGCCTGCACGATCTTGATGCGCGATTGCGCCACCATCGAGAACATGATGAAGACGTAGACGAGCACCGGCACAAGCAACACCAGTCCCAGCCGCCAGTCCACCCACAGCAGGTAGCCGAGCACCACCAGCGGTGCGACGACAGCGGCCACCGCATCGATGACGGCGTGCGTCACCAGATAGTGCAGCGACAGCGTGTCATTGGTGATCAGCTTGCCAACCTGCCCCGAGCTGCGCCCGGTGAACCAGCCCAGCGGCAACCGGGCGAGTTTGGTCAGCAGGCGTCCGCGCAGGTCGCGGCCGAACCGCGCGTCGACGCTGTGCAACCACAATTGCAGCGCCAGTTCGAGCAGGGCGCCGAGGCCCAGCAGCGCGAGCACCCACACACCCAGCGCCCACAGGGTGGACTCATCGCTGCCCTCGAGCAGGTTGCGCGCCAGCTCCACCAGCAGCACGTACGGCGCCAGCTGAACCAGGGTAATGAGGAACTGGAGCACGCCCGCGATGTAGAGCTTCGGGCGTACCTCGGCGAACAATCTGCTCGCCGCCTGCGAACGCCAGGTGCCCGTTGGCGCGGTGGTCGCTGGGGCGGAGTCGGCGGCCGCGACAGCAGGCTCGGGTGCCGACGCGGGTTCCGGTGCTGCTTCGGCGGCAGTCGGCGCAACCACGACCGTGGTCTCGGTTGCCGAGGCGGGCACGAGGTCGGTGGTCTGCGTGGCCTCGATCTCGGCGCCGTCGCGCTGCTTGCCCATGGCACGCCCGTGCACCCAGTAGGCCTGGGTGTAGACGTCGGTCTTCGGGAAACCGAATTCCTTCAGCCGGGCACGGATGTGTTTGAGCGCCTTGGACTCCGGACCGGCCCACGCGTACCAATTCGACCAGTCGCGCGCCGCGAGGGCGGCGGCAAGGGCCTCTTCGGACGTGCGCGGCACCCAGTGCACCTGTGCGCGCGGGTGTGGGGTCAGCGGGATGAGCAGATCGTCGTCGTGATGCTGCTCGAGATACACCTCGACCGGTACCTGCGGCGGCACGGCAGCGAGGATGGAGTTGATGGCGGGGATCGATGCGGAATCGCCGATCAGCAGGTATCCGGCCTGATCCTCGGCGACCGAGAAGCCCTTCGATCCGAACGAGGTGACCTCGATGGTCTCGCCACTCCGAACGGAGGTCGCCCACGCCGATGCAGGCCCGGCGGGTTCGTGCAGGACGAAATCGATGGCGAAGCGCCCGGATTCCAGATCTGCCTCAGCGATGGTATAGCCGCGCTGGAACTCGGTCTCCGAGCCTGCCGGGTCGGGGAACCAGATGCGTAACCAGGCGGTGGGTTCGAGGTCGATCTCATCGAACAGCGAGGGGGCGCTGAGCCACACCCGCCGCATCCGTGGTGTCGTCTGTTCGGTGCTCAGCACCGTCGCGTTGTGGTACTGAACGCCGAACGCGTTCAAGACCACCGCCGCGAATCCTCTGCGCGCCATGTATTACCTGTCCTCCATCCGGTATGCCGCAAGTAGCCGACCTGACACCGCATCGACTGAGCATTCGGGTGTGGCGGTGGTGACGATCCCGCTCATCGCGTTCCGCAGCAGGTCGGATCGCCCACGCGCCATTGATCGGCAGTCCACGGCGACCGAAGCGCGCCTTGCCATCTCGTCTCCGCTTCACTGTCACCGTTTGCAAACTTTGGTTAGCCTACACATACCAGATTCGATTGACCAGGACGTCGCGAGTCCGCTCGCCAGGCCCCGACCAAGACAAACCAAGGCCCATCAGGCACCAATCTCGTGCAGGTGACCGCGGATCATTCGCGCGAACAGGCCGGATGAACCGCGGATGGCTGGATACACCCGGCTCGGATGTACCCAGTCGATCGCGGCCTACTTTCCGACCGCGGCGAAGGTCGGGTTGAGCCGTTCGAGCACATAGGGCACCGACAGCGCGGTCGGGGTGTTGATCGCACTGATAGTCAGGGTGTCGAGGAAGGTCATACCGCCCGACTTCACCGATGGCAGATCGTTGTAGCCCGGCAGTTCCTTGAACTTCTGCTCGAACTCGGGCATCGCGCCGCACATCAGGATGTCGGAGGTCAGCTCGCTCAGCCGCTCCGGCGACAGCGCCAGCCGACCGCCCGCGGGCGCCTCGGCCACGATGTTCTGCGGCATGCTCAGGCCGAGGTCGTAAAACAGCTTCGCCGAACCGTCTTCAGGGTCGGCCAGCACCATGAGCTGCGAAGAACCGGTCAACATGCAGGTCAGGAAGGTCTTGGCAGTCAGGTTCGGGTACTCGGCGGAGACATCTTTGATCTTGGTTTCGACATCGGCGATCACCTTGGTCGCTGCATCCTCCTTGTGCAGCACCTTGCCGAGCGCGGTCACTTGATCGGTCCACCGATCGACCTGCGCATTCTCGGTGACGGGGCCGATCGTCGGCGCGAGCTTGGACAGCTTGTCGTACATCGCCCGGTCCACCAGGAAGGCGGGCACCAGGATCAGATCGGGATCGAGGGCGGCGATCTGCTCGGCCATATCGGAGCCCTGCTTCAGCACCGTGGCTGTTGACAGCGAGTCGGGTTCCCACGGCACCTTCTGCCCGCCCGCCACTACCGAGACGTTGTCGGCGTAACCGACCGGCGTCACGCCGAGTGACAAGGTGGCATCGAGCCACTGATTGCCGATCGCTACTACACGCTCCGGCATGCCTTCGACCGTCGTCTCACCGAGGCCGTGCTTGATGGTGACTCCCTCGCCACCGTCGCTCCCGGCGTCGGAGCCGCAGGCCGGCACCGACACGGCGAGCGCCGTCACTACCACAGCTGATCCCAACCGCGCGAGCACACCACGCCGCGCCGCCGTTCGTGCCAGCTTCATTCCGTAGCTCCTTTGCAGTTCGACTCCGACCATTCGGCCGATTGAGGTAAGCCTAAGCTAATGCATATGTCAGGCGACCGTCGACGGCCCAGCGGGCCGTGTCGCCAGTACGGAGCAAGCCGGACGCCACGATGCGCGTAATCGAAACCTTCATTCCTGGCTGCGGGCGTCCGCGACCAGCACCGAACCGGCGCGCCGACCGGAATGCATCTCGGCGGTTGTCGGCTCTGTCGTGTCACGACATCGGCGGACCGATCACCCGCGATTCGCGACGGCTTATCCGAATCAGCCCCTCGGCTCACTGACTGTTGTCCTGCACGACTTTTTTCGTCGATGTGCGAAAACTATTGAAGCGACAGCGGTTTCGAGCTACCGACCGGCCGGGGAAACCTCCATGAACGGCGACGCATCGTGGTCCGACAGCTCCCGCGCATCGCTAACTTCGACGGAAAGTAAAGCAATTGACCACATAGGAGTACCGAATATGTATGGCACGGAGATTTTCTCGGTTTTCGCGAATTGCGCCCGTGACCCCCGGCGAACTCACCGCGGGCCAAGCGCGCCGGGCCATGCAGGTGCACCTGGATTGCAGCGTCGAACTGTGGCGGGTCCGGCGTCGCGCGCGCAGGACGCTGGTCGAGGCCCGATTGATGGTGCTGGACGAGAGGGCAACGCCGTAATGACGTCCGCGATGCGCGCCCCGCGGTCGTGCGCTCGGTGCCTCTGCGGGCCCACGGCGGGTTCGCATACACCGAATTGGCTTTTCTGTCCCGAGCGGAATCGTCCCGGGTGCCGTGGTGTTGTCTCTGCCATGACCACAACGGCATCCGACCGATCCGCCCCCGTCGTCGACACCGAGACCGAGTTCGGCGCGAAGGTAGCCGAACGCCTGAACCGCGAATCCGTCCTCTGGCTGACCACCGTCGGCCCCACCGGAACACCGCAACCGAACCCGGTCTGGTTCCAGTGGCGTAACGGTGAATTCTTGATCTTCAGCAAGCCCGGCCAGCCGAAGATCCGCAACATCCTGCGCAATCCCCGGGTCGCGCTGAACCTGAACAGCACCGTCACCGGCGGCGACGTCGTCGTGCTCACCGGCGCGGCGCGCGTCGACGAACAGCGGCCCGGCGCGGATGAAATCGCCGCCTTCACCACGAAATACACCGACGGCCTTCGCTCGATCGACATGACCGGCGAGCAGTTCTACGCCGAGTACTCCGTGGTCCTGCGCGTCACCCCGGATCGGCTGCGCGGGTTCTGATCCCGATGACGTTCGCGCCGCCGCCGTCCACCGCCGCCTGGCGGCATCGGACCGCACGCGAGGGCTTCGAGGTGGCCTATTTCCGGGTCACCGAGCAAGGCGTGCTGATCGACGGCTGCACGACGGCCGTCGAGGACGGCACGGCCTGGGTGGTGGACTACCGGATAGCGCTGGATCCCGAATGGCGTACGCGCCGGGCCCAGGTCGCCGTGCGCAAACCCGGTGGCTGGAACACGCTGGTGCTGGAATCGGACGGTGCCGGGTCCTGGCTGCTGGACAGCATGCCAGCGCCGCTGCTCGACGGCTGCCTCGACGTCGACCTGGAGTCCTCGGCGCTGACCAACGCGCTTCCGGTGCATCGGTCGGCGCAGGAGGTCGGCGATGCCGCTCACGCGCCCGCGGCCTACGTGTACGCCTCCGGCGCTGCGGTGGGGCGGCTGGAACAGCGTTACGCCCGCATCGCCGACGGCGAGCACGGCCCTCGGTTCGACTACGCCGCCCCCGACGTCGACTTCACCTGCTGCCTCGAGTACGACAAGTCCGGCTTGGTGCTCGATTACCCGGGCATCGCGGTTCGCGCCCACTGAGGCGGCCTCGGACCTCCCGCGACCAGCCTGCGGCTAGGGTCGACACCGATGAGAAGGCGGCAACAACCGCCGTTGCCGAAACGGCACGGCTTGGACCCGGCTCGGCTGCGATTGCCGGAGCAGGGCGACTGGGCGACCATCCGGGACCACCTGGTGGAGCGCCTGCCCAGGGTGCCCGCGACGCGCATAGACGAACTGCTGCACGCGGGCGGCATCGTCGACCTGGACGGGCCGATCGCTCCCGACGCACCGTACGTTCCGGGCGGCGCGGTCTGGTTCCATCGCGATCTGCCCGAGGAGGCGGTGGTCCCGTTCGACATCCCCGTCGTGCATCGCGACGACGACCTGCTGGTCGTGGACAAGCCGCACTTCCTGGCCACGATCCCGCGCGGTCGGCATATCCTGCAGACCGCGCTGGTGCGATTGCGCCGGGAGCTCGACCTCCCCGATCTGGTCCCGGCGCACCGGCTCGACCGCGTCACGGCGGGCTTGGTGCTGTTCGTGATCAATCCGGCCCGTCGCGGCGCGTACCAGACCATGTTCCACCAGCGCACCGTGCGCAAGGAGTACGAGGCGATCGCCCGGTTCGATCCCGGCCTCACGCTGCCCCGCGTGGTGCGCAGCCGGATCATCAAGGAGAAGCAGGTGCTCGCGGCCCAACAGGTGCCGGGCGAGCCCAACGCGGAAACCGAGATCGAACTGCTCGAGCACCGCGACGGCCTCGGCCGCTACCGGCTGCGCCCGCACACCGGCCGGACCCACCAGTTGCGCCTGCACATGAACAGCCTCGGCATTCCTATTCTCGGCGACGACTTCTATCCGGTGCTCACCGAGAAACCCGTCGACGACTTCACCAGACCGCTCCAGTTGCTGGCCGCCGCGCTCGAGTTCACAGACCCGATCACCCGCGAGCCGCGCCGCTTCGAGACCACTCGCACGTTGCGGGCGTGGACCGATCCGCACGGGTGGGCGGGCTGAGGGAAGCGGTCCGCACGCCAGGGAGAAGTGGCCTATTCATCAGTGGGGCGGGGCGCGTAGCGAACCTGTTCCAGATCCGTACACTGGTCCGGGATGCCTGAGCCAGACCTAGCAGCAACAGTCCAGCAACGACGCAAGATGCGCGCATACATCGACGTCGCCGTCGTGGTGCTGGTCTTGGCGGGCACCAATCTGATCGCGCACTTCACCACCGCGTGGGCGAGCATCGTCACGGTGCCGGTGGCGGCGATCGCGCTGCTCGCATTGGTGCGCAGGCGCGGCCTCGGCTGGTCCGAGCTCGGGCTTTCCCCTCGGCACTGGCGGCGCGGCTCGCTCTACGCGCTCGGCGCGGCGGCGCTGGTCCTCGCCGTCGTCGCGATCGGGGCGGCGCTCCCGCTGACCCGGCCGTTCTTCCTGGCCGATCGCTACGCCACCATCTCGGGCGCGTTGATCGCCTCGATGATCGTCATCCCCCTGCAAACGGTGATCCCCGAGGAACTGGCATTCCGAGGTGTGCTGCACGGCACACTGCTGCGCGCGTACGGCGCGCGCGGCGTCTTCGCGGCGGGTTCCCTGCTGTTCGGTCTCTGGCACATCGCCTCCTCCTTCGGCCTCACCGCGGGCAACCGCGGCCTGAGCGGAGTCATCGGCGGGGGCGTCGCCGGACAGGTCATCGGAATCCTGCTCGCCGTGGTCGCGACGGCCGCCGCAGGTGCGGTGTTCACCTGGCTGCGCCACCGCAGCGGCAGCCTGCTCGCCCCGATCGCACTGCACTGGTCGGTCAACGGCGCGGGCGCCTTGGCGGCCGCTATCGTCTGGCACACCACGCTGAGCTGATCCCGCCCCCCGGGCAACCCCGGGCGGTGAAAAAGCCGCTCCGGACGGGATGTGAATTCGAACTGAGTTTCGACACGCAGGTGGGCTACGAAATGGCCGCTCATCCGGATAATCGAGCCGCATCGTGAATTTCGGCAGTTCGGCGTGTCGCCGTCGGCGCGGATTCGGCCACGTTGACCACGAGCAGAGGGCGGTTTAGTCTCACTGGCGATCACACATATGTTCGAGCACTCATGTCTCCACCACCCGGCATGACATCTGCTCTTGGGAAGGCTCGCGATGCCCGACGAACTGTCGAACGGTAGTTCCGAGATCGCCGCGCTGGCGCAGCAAGTCGAGACCGCGCGCGGCAAATTGCCCCTGCAGCTGGACCCGGCGTTGCTGCAAGTGCTGTCCGAACGCGAGATCAGCGCGGAGCGCGAACTCGCGGAATGGATCCGCGCGCAGCGACGCAAGCAGCGGCGACTGGAGATCGAGGAAGAGCTGGCCGCACAGCGGCGTGACCGGAAGTCCGCGGCCGCGTTGCGCCGGTCGGAGGAGGCCGACGCCCGCTGGCACCGGCGCGCGCTGGCGGCGCGGCGGCGGGTGTCCAGCGAGGACGCGCGATTGGCGCAGCTCTACCGGCGGGCGGAGTGGTCGTCGCGTGCGTTGATCGCCGTCGTCGTGCTCGGCATGGTGTGGGCAGGGGTCAACGTGCAGCACAATCTGGTGCCCAGCGGCGACATGTCCGATCCGCTGTACTGGTTGAGCTACGGCATCGAGGCGATGATCTCGATTCCGATCATCACCATCATGGTGGCGGCGACGACCGCGGCACGGTGGGGCCGGGAGCTGGCGCGCGGCAAAGTGATCCTCTTCGAGGCGGCTCTGCTCGGTACGACCGTGGCGCTCAATACCGGACCGCATCTCGCCGCGGGGGACCTCGGCCGCGCCGCCGAGTACGCGATCGCTCCGGTGATGGTCGGCGTGGTGATCTGGTTGCACGCCTGGGTTTCCGCGCGGTACGCGGTGCTGATCGACGGCGCGCCGGTGATCGAGCGCGAACCGCAGCCGGTTCGGATCGACGCGGAGCGTATTCCTGGCCTCTCGGATAGGGATCGTCTTCGCCCGCTCGACGGCGTGAATTCGGCTCACAGCGCATTCGGATGGGACACAGCGGCCCATCGGCACGAGGACTTCGATCCGGGACGCGGTGCGGAATCCGACAGGCGCATCAGTCAGCCGGACGGCGTGCACGTCCCACGGGCCGGACTTGATACCGCTGCCCACCGTTCGGCGGACACGGCGGTTGTCGACCGCTCCGATTCCCCGCGCGGCAAATCAGCCACAACGAACACACCGGTCACGTCATCGTCTGATGGCCACACCACCGACTCGGCGAACAGAGGCAACGTCAACGCGGAGCCGGCGCACAGCCACGCGGTCGCCTACCCCGCGAACGGCCACGCATTCCCCCACGTCACGAACAGCCGCAGGGCCGAGACCACGGTGAACGGTCACATCCTTCCGAATGGCCACGCTGCCCTGCCGATCGAAGGCGAGAGCGCCGACGGCAACGCCGCCGAGCTTCGCCTCGATGAGCGCCGCGTCCGTCCGGCTTCCAACGGCCACACCGTCGAGAACTCCACCACCGGCGCTGCCCATGACGTGCGGACCAACGGACACAGCGTCCGTCCGATCACCAATGGATACACAGCCGAGAACTCCCCCACCGGACGCACGCACGGTGACGAATCCACCTTTCGTCCGACCACGAACGGATACAGCGCCGAGAGCGTCACGGACGCGGCACATCACGCGCAGAGCAACGGACACGGCGGTCGTGCGAACACAAACGGCCACGCCGCCGGGATCTCACCCGGCCTCCGCGGTCGGGACCTGCGGGTCAACGGACACACCCCTCCCCTTGCCACCAACGGCCATACGGGCAGCCTCACGCCCGACGAAAGCACACATTCCTCCACCGCCAACGGCGAGGACGTGACAGCCCCGCCTGCGGATCATTCGACCTCCGCTGTCGCCGATTACGTCTTCCATCTCCCCACCCACGAGCCCACGACCCGAGCGGCTGACGCCCCGGCGCCCACTTCCGAAGCGGACGCGGAACGTGGACAACCGAGCCAGGCAGGCGCTCCTTCGTCGGTCGACGCGGGCGGCACGATCGCGGACCCGGCGGATACCACCACGCAGGAGACGCGTCCCGAACCCACGCAGACGTCTCAGCAGATCTCGCTCGACGACCTGCACGATGGACTCGAATTACGGGAGCGTCGCCTCGTACCGCCGAACCGCGAGCACGGCACCGCCGTTGCGGCATCGCCGCATCCGCATGTCGATCACGGCGGTCATCCGGATCGCGCGCATCGCGGAAACGACCCCGTTCGGCACCCGAGCGCCGGCGCCGCCGAACCCGGGCGCACACCGGCCCCGGCCACCACGGACGCCGCCACGCAGGTGCATCCGAACGCCACCGCTGCGCGTGCGGCGAAACGCGGAAAGTCGCTGTCCGGCGAGCAGAACGATCGCTCCGCCGAACCGGAGGGCGAACAACTCGCCCTCGAGCAATCCCCGGAACCACCGCGCCCGGAACCTTTGTCGATTCTGGATGCCGACGACGACGAGGACGGCGAACTCCCCGCCGAGCCGGAAGAGGCCGACACCGACGACGACGAGATCTCGGCGATCGCGCGGGCCATCACCACCCGGCGCCTGTCCAGCTTGCCGATCGAGGAGGTCAGGGAAATCCTCACGCTCGCCGACCAAGGGGGCTCGACTCCCGCCATCGCGAACGAACTCGGTGTCTCCCGCGCGGCGGTCACCCGAGTTCTGGACTCGGCCATCAAAGTCCATCGCCCGTACGCGGTCATCGGCTGACACAGCCGGTCAGCGGCGTTCCGAGGTGGCCAGAACAGCCAACGGCTGATGCTCCGAGGCGACGACGCGAGCGAGGTTGCTCGATCGAGCCGCGGAATGTCCGCATCCGGTGCAACCACTCGGTGGCTTGGTCTTCAGCGCACCCTGCGCCGCCGACGCGAACCGGTTCGTATCGGAAAGGGCTGTGCACCGGGCGGATTCCCGGTGCACAGCCCTTTGCTCTGCCGGCGGCGTCAGAGCGCGCGCGTTCGACTATCCACCTCGGGCCCGCTCTTGGTGACCGAAACCTTCTCGGCAGCCTGGTCGCCGTGTCCGGGCCACCATGCTTTGTGCCCGATCAGCGCCGTGACCGCGGGCGTGAAGAACATCGCCATGACGAACGCGGCGATCGCGATGCCCACCGAGATGGCGAAGCCCATCTGGGCGAGGACATTGTTGCCCGCCAGCATCATCGACGCGAACGTTCCCGCCAGGATCACCCCGGCCGCGGCGATGGTCGGTCCGGTGTGCCGCAGGGCCAGCGCCGCGGCTTGTTTCGGCTCGTTGCCCTCGCGGGCCTCTTCCCGCAACCGGGCGACCATGAGGATGTTGTAGTCGGTGCCGAGTGCCACCACGAACAGATACATGATCACCGGCAGCGTGAAGATCAGCCCGGACTCGCCCTGGAACTGCTGGAAGACCAGCACCGCGGCGCCGAGCGTTGCGGCGAATCCGAGAAACACCGACGCCATCAGGTACCAGGGCGCCACCAGACTGCGCAACAGCAATCCCAGCACGATCATGATCAGGATCGCCGCCACCGGGAACACGATCGCGTAGTCGCGCGCCATCGCGTCCTGGAAGTCGACGAAGACGGAGGTCAGACCGCCGACCGCGGCCGTGGCACCGGCGGGAGCCGCCGAGTGCGCCACATCGCGCAGCGGTCCCTTGACGGTCTCCAGCGCGGCATCGGACTCCGGCACGGCATCGAGCGTCACCGCGAAGTCGGCGATCGTCTTGTCCGCGGACAACTGCGGCTCGGCTACCTGTCCCACACCGGATACGGCGGCGAGCGCGGCCCGGTAGGCGGTGAGCTGATCGGCGGTCAATTCGCCGCCGCCGGACCGCAACAGAACGTCCGACGGCTGCGTAGTACCGGCAGGCATGCCCTTGACCAGTTCCTTGCTGTAGACCACGGATTCGGACGCCTCGGAGGTCTGCCCGGAGCTGAGGTCGAACGTCGGGTGGAAGCCCAAGGCGAAGATCCCCAGCGCGACCAGTACCCCGCCGGAGACCGCGGCGAAAGCACCGGGTCGTCGGCCGAGTGCGTTGCCGACCGCCGTGAACCGAGCTCCCTTCGGCTCGGTCCGCCACGCTTTCGAGGGCCAGAAGACTTTGGTGCCCAACAGGGAGACCACCGCGGGGACCAGCGTCAACCCTGCCGCGAGCGCGATCGCCACCGCGATCGCCAGTGCCGGGCCCATGGCGCGGAACATGCCGAGGGTGGACAGCACCAGCGCCATGAACGCGATGATCACCGCGCCCGCCGCGGACGTGATCGCCTCACCGACCCGGCTGACGGCGCTGACCATGGCGGTCTTGGCATCCTCACCCGCGCGCAACCGCTCGCGGTAACGGAACATCAGGAACAGGATGTAGTCGGTGCCGACACCGAACAGCACGACCACCAGGATGGCGTTGATCGATGCGTCGATCTGCAGGTCGAAGGCTCTGGCGACCATGGCGATCAATCCGCCGACCATGCTGGAGATCGCGCCGATCACGACGATCGGCAACAACGCGATCACCGGGCTGCGGAAGATGATCAGCAGTAGCACCAGGATCAGCACGATGGTGGCGACGCCGACGATGGCCAGGCCCTTCTCGCTGGATTCCTGCTGGTCGAGCACCTGCGCCGCCTGGCCGGTGATGCCCGCCTTCAGGTCGGTGTCCGCGACGCTCTCCTTCAGCCGCGTGCGCAGCGCCTTGACCGCGTCGCCTTGCGTGGTGTCGCTCGGATCGGTCACCTTGGTCATCTGCACCGCGATGATCTGGATCAGCCGGTTCTCCGAGGGTGGGGCCGGTTGGATCGCGGTGACGTCCTTGACCTTCGCGCCGCGCAGATCAGCGGCGACCGCTACCACCGAAGCCGAGTCCGCCTCGGTCAGCGGCGCACCATCCTTCCGGGCGAACACGATGATCGCCGCGGGAGCGGAGCTTTCCGGAAAAGCCCTCTGCTGCAATTCCAGCGCCTGAATCGACTCGTAATGCGAAGGCAGGAAGGCGGATTGGTCGGTCGTTGATTTCAGTTCCGGCGCCGTAGCCACCACCGCGATGGCGAGCAGCACCCACAGGCCGATCACCTTCCACGGATTGTGGACGACCACGGCCCCCAGTCGTGCGAACATCTGCTGTGAAATCCTTTCCGGATTCGGGAAAAGCTTCGGTCTCTCAGATCTGGAGGTCCTGCGAGGTGGGGTTCTCGGCCACATCGACGACGGTCCGATAGATGTGCTCCGGAATCCGCCCCAGCAGTTCGGCGGGCGAGTCCACGATCTCGACCGTGTAATCACCCCACTCGCGGCCGCCGGACCGGAGCAGGTCCCGCCAGGTCTTCCATTCGGTCCAGTCGATCGCGACGGACATTTCGCGCCATGACGATTCCCGCCGGTGCACCACGAACTTGCCTTTACGGCTCACATAGACCCGCACCACATCCATCCCGGCTTTGGTGTACTCCCGGGACTCGCCGAGCAGTCTGCCGAAAAACCGCTGTCTGCGCCCGCCGCCGGGGCCGACCCGCAACACGATCTCCCGGAGATCCTCCACCCCGCCCCGCTCGCCGGAATCCTTCAGGAAGGTGACGCCGCCGGCTTGCTCGTCGGCGGTGGCCACACCGGCCGGATTATTCGGATCGGTGGTCATGGCAAATCCCCATTTCATGGATGAATGCACACCCGAGCGTGCGCCTACCGTCAGCCGGCCCGTGCCGAATCCGCTGTGGAGGTGCGAGTTCGATGTTTCCAGGAAGGCCGGGCTGCCATGTCACTATAAGTAGATGTATACGTATAACGCAAGCGCTGACTCACCGCAGGGCACGCCGGGCCGCCGCTCGGCTAATCACCCCGCCCGACCGGACGGCCATGTTCGAGATACCGGGGGCAGCCGTCGATGTGCGCGAGATGTGCTTGCCGCACCCGCCGAGCGAGACGCGGTATCAGGTAGTCATCGAGAGCGCCGATCGAAACCCACTGCCAGGCGTCGAGTTCCGACTCCTGCAATCGGATGGTCCGCTCCTCGGCGCCGAGTTCACCGCAATCGAATACGTAGAGCGCCTTGTCCCCCTCCTCGGGACTCGGAGCCCAGTCGTGCACGAGCAGCCGACGAACGAACCGGTCGATCCCCAACTCCTCACCGAGTTCCCGCCGACAAGCCGCGGCGGGCGCCTCCCCCGGCTCCACATACCCACCCGGCAGATCCCAGCCATTGCCATAGGTCTTGTGCACAAGCAACACTTCGTCGCCGCGAACGAACAACGCCCCCGCAGCCAACCGCGCTCGCCCGAACTCCGCCACCACCCCAGCCAACCACGGAAGACGCCGCCAGGGCCGCAACGCCGAGCCGAGGCTCGAGCTGCCGATACGCGGCCTACCTAGGACGTGGGGCGCAAGTCGTCCGGCAGGATGCGAAATGCGGAGTAGCGACCGAGGGGCCGCAAAGTTCGGAAGTCACGTCGGTCGAGCGTCAGGATGGTGTCGGTATCGAATTCGTCGGCCAGAGCCACACACACCGCGTCCACCAAATCGAGGTTCAGGGTGCCGTACTTCCCCCGGATGTCGACCGCAGTGCGCAACTGCCCCGCATCGACGTTCGAGATGACGATCCGCGTCGACGCGACTCGCTCCGCGATCAGAGTGAGAATGCCGTCGGCGACCGCACGTCCGGCCCGGACACTCGCAACATGATGCACCTCGGTGAGCGCCAGCGGACTGACGACGATCGCGCCCGCCGAATCGGCTGCTCGACACACCGCGAAGTGCTCGGGGTCCGAACGATTGAATAGCGCCAGAATTCCAGAAGTGTCGGCCACGACGATCATGCGGGTCGGTTCATCGCATTGCGGATGTCGTCCTTGGCGATCGGCCCACCCAGATCGAACGTCTCGTCATCGCCGAGCAGGGGCGTCTCCCATTTGCGGTGCCGCATGAGATAAGCCCGGACCGCGTCACGAGTGATCTCGTGCTTGGAGCGCCCCTCGGCGTCCGCTTGCGCGTTGAGCGCCGCCTCTTCGTCGTCCGGCAATCGCATGGTCCAAGCCATACATTAATGGTATCAGAGGTGATACCGCAGTTCTGTGCCCTTCCGTCCGCGAGCTATCTCGCCCGACCTCGCTGATCCGGACTCATACGCGGTGACAAGATCGAGTGGTGCGCGTTCTCGTCACCGGAGCGAATGGTTATCTCGGTCGGGCGGTCGTGGATCTGCTGGGTAGAGCAGGCCATGAGCCGATCGCGATGGTTCGCGGGGGCGCTTCGGCCATGCGGGAGACCACTCGGGTCGCCGACCTCCTCGACGAGAGCGGGCTCCGCGACGCACTGCGCGGAGTACAGGTGGTCTGCCACCTCGCCGGGCTGACTCGGGCGCGAGAGTCCACGGTCGATCCGCTCCGGTACTTTCGCGTCAACACGGGCGGGACCGTCGCCTTACTGGACGCGATGGCCGCTGCCGGGGTCGCGCGGATCGTCTTCGCCTCGACCGGCTCGATCTACGGGACGCCCGAGCGCCAACCGATGACAGAGCGCCTGCCCGACGCACCGCCGCACCCGTACGCCGCGAGCAAACTGGCCGCCGAGTCCGCGATCTCGGCCCAGGCGCGAACCGGCCGCTTGTCGGCCACCGTGCTGCGCTTGACGAACGTGGCCGGTGGCGCGGACCGCGACCCCACGCGCTTGATTCCCCGGGCGCTCGCCGCCGCGGTGAATGCTTCGGCATTGCAGGTCAATGGCGACGGCAGCGCGGTTCGCGATTACCTGCACGTCGTCGATGCCGCCGCGGCTTTCGTCGCTTGCGTCGACAACCCGCCGCCGGACAGGTTCCGCCGGTACATCATCGGCAGCGGCCACGGCAGCAGCGTCCTCGACGTCGTAGCCGCCGTCGAGCGGCGGACCGGCCGCCGGATCCAGCTGATCCATCGGCCACCGGCATCCGAACCCGCCACGCTGATCAGCGATCCCACCCGGGCGATAACCGAACTACCCTGGTATCCGTCCTATTCCGAGCTCGACACCATCGTTCGGGATACCTGGGCGGCCGGGGGGCACTCGCCCGGACCCGGTTGATTCACCCACCGAGCCCGGCACGGTCGAGCAGATAGGTGGTCAGCGGCCGGTAGTACTCCGGGTGCACCCCGTCATCGAGCGGAACCGTGACGGCGATCTTGCCCTCGACCTGCCCGGCGAACAGTGCGGGGTCGTTGGAGTCGGCGAATCCGACGGTTTCGATGCCCGCTTCGCCTGCGGCGCCTGCCCAGCCGTGATCGGCGATGACCAGGTCGGGCCAGTGGCCGGCCCCGGCGTCGCGCAGTTCCCGCAGGACCGCCCGCATCGGGTGCGGATCGTGCGTGTGCTTCAGCCGCCCGTCGTCGCCGAGCGCCGCCACCCCCGAGGTGTAGACGATTTCGCGATTCTGCGACCCGATGCGAGCGGTGACCCGGTAGGACCACCCGGCGGCAGGCGTCAGCACCACGCATCCCGCCGCGCGCAACGCATCCTCGACAGCTCGATAGACATCCATGAGCGTTTCCGGATGCCCGGTCGCCAGGATCACGGTCTCCCGGCGGCGAGCCGCGAGCCCGATCCGCGCCCCCATCGCATCCAGCGCGTCGAGAGTCAGCTCCGCATCGATGGTGTCGGGGCCCCGCAGATGACGCGGATCCGGGCTGACCCCGCACAGTCGCGCCATCATCGCCAAGGTCTCGTCGAAGGTCCAATCCCTCAGTGTCAGCCCGAACTGGTACCTCGGCTCCTTCTCCACCATCTTGCGATAGTGCGAGAGATTCCCCTCCCGGGGCGTCGCGACGTCCCCCGCTATCCGTGTCTCCAGGAGGTGCTTTCGAAGCAGCTCGCGGTCATCGGATCGACCGGGTCGAGTCGCATATCCCACCGCTCATACCTCCACATGGCCGTCGGTACAACCGATCACCGTTCCGGTCACCGAGACGCGGCGGCCGGTTGCTGCCGCAACACGACAGTACCTATCGGCGGCCCAGCTATCGGGCACTGCCCGGATACGGCGAAGGCCCGCTCTCCGGGACGGGGAGCGGGCCTTGCGGTTTCACGCCGTGGAATAGGCTTACTTGGCCTTCTCCAGGACCTCGACCAGACGCCACCGCTTGGTGGCCGACAGCGGACGGGTCTCCATCAGCTGAACGCGGTCACCGATACCGGCGATCTCGTTCTCGTCGTGCGCCTTCACCTTCGAGGTGGTGCGAATGATCTTGCCGTAGAGCGGGTGCCGGTTACGGTCTTCCAGCTCGACGACGATCGTCTTGTTCATCTTGTCGGAGACAACGTAACCGACACGCACTTTACGGGTGCCGCGCTGCCCTTCTACTTTGTCGCTCATGCAGCATCTCCCTTGCCAGCGGGTCCGGTGGCCAGACCGAGCTCGCGCTCACGCATGACCGTGTAGATGCGCGCGATCTCGTGACGGACGACGCGCAGACGACGGTTGTTGTCCAGCTGCCCCGTCGCCATCTGGAAGCGCAGGTTGAACAGCTCTTCCTTGGAGTCGCGCAGCTTGGCCACCAACTCCTCTTCGGTGAGCTCGCGGAGCTCTGCGGCCGGTGTTCCGGTAGCCATCAGAACTGCTCCTCCCTGGTCACGATCCTGCACTTCATCGGGAGCTTGTGCATCGCGCGGCGCAGCGCCTCACGAGCGGTCTCCTCATTCGGGTAGCTCATCTCGAACATCACGCGACCGGGCTTGACGTTCGCGACCCACCACTCCGGCGAACCCTTACCCGAACCCATGCGGGTCTCGGCGGGCTTCTTGGTCAGCGGGCGATCCGGGTAGATGTTGATCCAGATCTTGCCGCCACGGCGGATGTGGCGAGTCATCGCGATACGCGCCGACTCGATCTGCCGGTTGGTGACGTACGCCGGCTCCAGCGCCTGGATGCCGAACTCGCCGAACGCCACCGAAGTGCCGCCCTTGGCCATGCCCGAACGGCCCGGGTGATGCTGCTTGCGGTGCTTCACCTTGCGAGGCATCAGCATGCGTCAGCCCTCCTGTGTCTCTGCCGGAGCGTCGGCCACCGCGGTGGCGGCGCGCCCGGCCTCGGTGCTGGTCGCCGTGGTGCCGGTGGAACCGGACCGACGCGGGCGGCTCGGCCGCTCCCGGCGCGGACGCTCGGGCGCGGCGGCAGCGGCGGCCAGCTCACGCTTGCCACCGACGATGTCGCCCTTGTAGATCCAGACCTTCACGCCGATGCGACCGAAGGTGGTCTTGGCCTCGTAGAGGCCGTAGTCGATGTCGGCGCGCAGCGTGTGCAGCGGCACCCGACCCTCGCGGTAGAACTCCGAGCGCGACATCTCGGCGCCACCGAGGCGGCCCGAGCACTGCACGCGGATGCCCTTGACGTTCGGCGAACGCATGGCCGACTGGATGGCCTTGCGCATCGCGCGACGGAACGCCACACGGTTGGACAGCTGCTCGGCGACGGCCTGGGCGACCAGCTGCGCATCCGACTCGGGGTTCTTCACCTCGAGGATGTTCAGCTGCACCTGCTTGCCGGTGAGCTTCTCCAGCTCGGCGCGGATGCGATCGGCCTCGGCGCCGCGGCGGCCGATCACGATGCCCGGACGCGCGGTGTGGATGTCCACCCGCACGCGATCACGGGTGCGCTCGATCTCGACCTTGGAGATGCCCGCCCGCTCCATGCCGGTGGCCAGGAGCTTGCGGATCGCGACGTCTTCCTTCACGTAGTCCGCGTACTGCTTGTCCGCGTACCAACGCGACTTCCAGTCGGTGGTGATACCGAGGCGGAAGCCATGGGGGTTGATTTTCTGTCCCATTTACTTTGCCCCTCCCTTCCGGCGGTTACGAGTGGCTCCACCGGCGGTGGGGATGCTCTCGACCTCGATGGTGATGTGGCTGGTGCGCTTGCGGATGCGGAACGCACGCCCCTGGGCACGCGGCTGGAACCGCTTCATGGTCGCACCCTCGTCGACGTAGGCCGTCGAGATGACCAGCGTGGCCGGGTTCAGGCCGAGGTTGTTCTCGGCGTTGGCCGCGGCGCTGGCGACGACCTTGGCGACCGGCTCGCTCGCGGCCTGGGGCGCGAACTTCAGCAGGGCGAGGGCGTCCTCGACACGCTTGCCGCGGACCAGGTCCACGACACGGCGTGCCTTCATCGGCGTGACGCGAACGTGCTTGGCGGTCGCGCGCGCAGTCGGGTTCGACGGAGTCGTCAGCAGTGTCTGATTGCTCTTCGCTTCGCTCATCGCCGCTTGCTCTTCCGGTCTTCCTTGACGTGGCTCTTGAACGTCCTGGTCGGCGCGAACTCACCGAGCTTGTGCCCGACCATGGACTCCGAGACGAACACCGGCACGTGCTTGCGGCCGTCGTGCACCGAGAACGTGTGCCCGATGAAATCGGGGATGATGGTCGAACGACGCGACCAGGTCTTGATGACCTGCTTGGTGCCCTTCTCGTTCTGCACGTCCACCTTCTTCAGGAGGTGGTCGTCGACAAACGGGCCTTTCTTGAGGCTGCGTGGCATTTCTTACCTCCTCCTTCAGCGCTTCTTGCCGGTCTTGCGGCGGCGGACGATGAGCTTGTCGCTCGGACGGTTGGGCTTGCGGGTGCGGCCTTCCGGCTGACCCCACGGCGAGACCGGGTGGCGACCACCGGAAGTCTTGCCCTCACCACCACCATGCGGGTGGTCGACCGGGTTCATGACGACACCACGGACGGTGGGGCGGCGGCCCTTCCAGCGCATGCGGCCGGCCTTACCCCAGTTGATGTTCGACTGCTCGGCGTTGCCGACCTCGCCGACGGTGGCGCGGCAGCGCACGTCGACGCGACGGATCTCGCCGGAGGGCATACGCAGGGTGGCGTAGGGGCCTTCCTTACCGAGCAGCTGGATGCTCATGCCCGCCGAACGGGCCAGCTTGGCGCCGCCGCCCGGACGCAGCTCCACCGCGTGGATGGTGGTACCGGTCGGGATGTTGCGCAGCGGCAGGTTGTTGCCCGGCTTGATGTCGGCCGTGGGGCCGGACTCGATGCGGGTGCCCTGCGTCACGCCCTTGGGGGCGATGATGTAGCGCTTCTCGCCGTCCACGAAGTGCAGCAGCGCGATGTTCGCGGTCCGGTTCGGGTCGTACTCGATGTGGGCGACCTTGGCCGGGATGCCGTCCTTGTCCAGGCGACGGAAGTCGATCAGCCGGTAGGCGCGCTTGTGACCGCCACCGCGGTGGCGGGTGGTGATCCGGCCGTGCGCGTTGCGGCCGCCGGACTTGGTCAGCGGGCGCAGCAGCGACTTCTCCGGTTCCGACCGGGTGATCTCGGCGAAGTCCGAGACGCTGGCGCCACGACGGCCCGGCGTTGTCGGCTTGTACTTACGGATTGCCATGAGTTCTTCTCTGCTTTCTGGATTCCCGGGCGCTTAGGCGACCGGGCCTCCGAAGATCTCGATGGGCTTGCTGTCGGCCGAGATGGTCACGAGCGCGCGCTTGGTGTTCTTGCGCTTGCCGTAACCGAAGCGGGTCCGCTTGCGCTTGCCCTGACGGTTGGCGGTGTTGACGCTGGTCACCTTCACACCGAAGACCTTCTCCACGGCGATCTTGATCTGCGTCTTGTTCGAGTCCGGGTGCACCAGGAAGGTGTAGGTGCCTTCCTCGATCAGTCCGTAGGACTTCTCGGAGATGACCGGCGCCAGCAGAATGTCGCGGGGGTCGGCGATGGTGGTCACTTGCTCTCCTCCTGTGCAATCGCCGCGTTGTCCTGCGCGGACTCCGCGGGGCCGTGCACGAACGCGTTGAGCGCCTCGACGCTGAACACCACGTCGTCGCTGTTGAGCACGTCGTAGGTGTTGAGCTGGTCGGGAGCGATCGGGTGCACGTTCTGCAGGTTCGCCACGCTCTTCCACGCGGCGAGGTCCTCGCGGCCGACGACGACCAGGAACTTCTTGCGGTCCGACAGCTCGGCCAGGAAGCTCTTCGCGGTCTTGGTGGACGGGGTCTGGCCGGCCACCAGTTCGGTGATCACGTGGATGCGCTCGTTGCGAGCCCGGTCGGACAGGGCGCCACGCAGGGCGGCGGCCTTCATCTTCTTGGGCAGGCGCTGGGTGTAGTCGCGCGGCTGGGGGCCGTGCACGGTGCCACCGCCGGCGAACTGGGGCGCGCGGGTCGAACCCTGACGGGCGCGACCGGTGCCCTTCTGCCGGTACGGCTTCTTGCCGCCGCCGCGCACCTGACCACGGGTCTTGGTCGCGTGCGTGCCCTGGCGGGCCGCGGCCTGCTGGGCCACGACGACCTGGTGCATCAGCGCGAGGTTGGCGGTCACGTCGAAGATCTCCGCGGGGAGATCGACGGTGCCGTTGGTCTTGCCACCGATCTCCTTGACCGGCAGCGTGAGATTTGCAGACTTCTTCTCTGTGTTCACAGCAGAGCTCGTCATGCGTGCGCACCACCCTTCACGGCGCTCTTGACGATCACGACGCCGCCCTTGCGACCCGGGATCGCTCCCTTGATCAGCAGCAGGCCGTTCTCGGCGTCGACCTTGTGCACCGAGAGGTTCTGCGTGGTGACCCGGTCGTTACCCATCCGGCCCGACATGCGCATGCCCTTGAACACGCGGCCGGGGGTGGCGCAGCCACCGATCGAACCCGGGCGGCGGTGCACGGCCTGCGCACCGTGCGAGGCACCCTGACCACGGAAGCCGTGGCGCTTCATGGTGCCCGCGAAGCCCTTGCCCTTGCTGGTGCCGGTGACGTCGACGTAGCTGCCCTCTTCGAAGACGTCGGCGCTGATCTCCTGGCCGACCTCGAAGGTGGAGGCGTCCGCGACGCGGATCTCGACGACGTGGCGGCGCGGGGTGACGCCCGCCTTGGCGAACTGGCCGGAGACCGGCTTGTTCACCTTGCGCGGGTCGATGGCGCCGAAAGCGACCTGGACGGCGCTGTAGCCGTCGCGCTCCACGGTGCGGATCTGGGTGACGACGTTCGGCCCCGCCTTGATGACGGTGACCGGAACCACGCGGTTCTTGTCGTCGAAGACCTGGGTCATGCCGAGCTTGGTGCCCAGGATGCCCGCGGCCGGCCTGTTCTTGTTGTCAGTCATGTCTCGAGTCCCCGTCACTGAATGTTGACGTCGACGCTGGCCGGCAGGTCGATGCGCATGAGCGCGTCCACCGTCTTCGGCGTCGGGTCGAGGATGTCGATGAGGCGCTTGTGCGTACGCATCTCGAAGTGCTCGCGCGAGTCCTTGTACTTGTGCGGCGAACGGATGACGCAGTACACGTTCTTCTCGGTCGGCAACGGCACCGGGCCGACGACGCGTGCCCCGGTGCGGGTCACCGTCTCCACGATCTTGCGCGCCGATGCGTCGATCGCCTCGTGGTCATAGGCCTTGAGCCTGATGCGGATCTTTTGTCCCGCCACGCTAAGTGTCCTTTTCTCCGCTTTCCTTCGTGGCCCGGAAGCCGGCTGTGCCGACCTTCTGGACCACCCTCATTTGCACAGCCCGAACACACGAAGACGTCCCAGCCCGATCGGTCGAGCCCGGAGGAGGCAGCCTGCGATTCACGCAGGGCCCTCGGTCGAGCCAGATCCGACACAGTGGAGACCACGACCGGGCACGCCCGATCCTCGCCGCTGTTCATCTGTCATGGTTCTCCGGCACACGCGGTCGGGCGTGTCGCTCTCCCGCTTATTCCTCGGCCTCGGATCGCAAAGCATCTCAGGCCTGGAACGCTGTCCCGGACGTACCCACACCGGAAACCCGGTGAGGTACACGATGGGGTACTGCTCGCCCCGCCCGACCACCCGTTTCACGAGGAAACAGACATGGCCCGGTGCAGGGCAACCCGAACAGTATGCACGACGCCGTCGAGCCACTTCAAATCGGTGGGGTGACAGCGGGGTCGCACCCGAACCCCATCGTCGGCGCACACGCAACTTACTTTTGAGTAATATACGCGCATGACGAAAGAGACCGTGACCTATCGCGGCTGGAAGAAGCTGCCGGACAACCGGCTGGGGCATGCGCTGTTTTCGCTCGGGATGGTGGCCAGGGTGCCGTACTTCGGCACCGTGCTGCCGAATGTGGTGCGGCTCGAGCCGGGGTTGTGCGAGGTGACTTCACCGAAGTGGTTCGGCATCCACAACCATCTGGGCACCTTCCACGCCATCGCGGCGTGCAATCTGGCCGAGGTCGCGATGGGCATGCTGAGTGAGGCGACGGTGCCCGCCACTCATCGGTGGATCCCCAAGGCGATGAACGTGCAATACCTGGCCAAGGCCGAGACCGGTCTGCGGGCGGTCGCGAAGCTGCCCGAAATTCCCGATTTCGCGACCGTCACCGAGGGCCTCGAACTGGTGGTGCCGGTGTCGATCTACGACAAGCACGGCCTGGAGGTGGTGCACGCCGATATCACCACCTGGGTCACCCCGAAGTAGTCGCGGTCGCCCGGGAGTCGGTGCTCGGCCTCACAGCCCACGGCTGCCGACGACTCGACCGTGATCGAGGTGCACGGATTCCTGCGCGCATCCGGCGAGCCCATCCGTCGCGAGGGCCGAGACGACAATGGTCATGTTCTGCCTCGCGAAGTCTCGCAACAATTCGGAGAGGTAGCCGCGACCCTCGTCATCCAAGTCCGCCATGGGGTTGTCCAGCACGAGCACGGCGGGGTCGGAGACGAGCGCTCTGGCCAGGCTCAACCACTTCTTCGTACTCCGCGAAAGATGCAGAACGGGTTCGGCGGAATATTTCCGCAAACGCGCGAGATCCAATGCCCGCTCGACGAGTTCGGCGGATCGGCTCCCGTTGTGTCCTGCGATGCTCGCCGAATAATGGAGCACCTCCGCGATGGACCACGTCTCGCTGCTCTCGTAGACGTCGGGCACCCAGCCGACCTGGGAGCGGACCACCCATGGTTCGACAGCCGGATCCGTCTGCCCCACACGGATATACCCTTTGTGAGGTCGCAATTGGCCCGCGAGCATCAACAGCAGAGTCGTCTTCCCCGCGCCGTTCGGACCGACTACGGCGGTGACTCGCCCCGCAGGGGCCTGGAACGTCACATCATCGACCACGGCGACTCCCGCGAATTCACGGCGCAGCCCGCTACAAGTAATGCCGAGACCCACCGAGGTTCTCCGTTTCGTCTCCAATGATCTTGTCCGGCTGCGGTGCGATCAGCAGGGCAGCGCCCGCAGATCTCCGGCGAGCGCCGAGACAACGGCGGCGGCGGCGCGCGGGTCCTCGAGCATGCCGCTGTGATCGGCGGTGTTGCCGGGGCATCCGTCCTGGAGCCAGAAATTGCGGTCGGTGGCGGACGGAGCGGTGAGCAGGGCGGTGTCCTGCGGCGTGATCACCAGGTCGGCGCGGGAGGCGATGGCCGTGTACCGCGGACCGGGCACGGTCTCGCCTCCCGCGTTCAGCCGGTTCAGCAGCGGTGACCCGACCACCTGCTGCTGTCCCGGAGCTCCGAAGACCTGGGCCGCGATCTGCGCTTTGCCCAGACCGAGTGCGGCCAGGTCCGGGTAGCCCGCGCGCAACCCGTCCCAGGTCGTGCCGCGATACGGCGTGCCGAGCGTCACCACCTGCGACACCGCGCCGGCGCCGCCGTCCCGCAGGTACTGCCGGATCACGGTGCCGCCGGTGGAGTGGCCGACCAGCGCAACCCGGCTCGCACCGGTCGTTTCCCGCACGGACCGCACCACTTCGGCGAGTTCGCCCGCCATCCGCTCGATGTCGGCCACCCCGTACAGCACTCGCCCCGCCAGGGCGGCGCCGATCGGGCCGATACCGGTCGAACTGGACCCGGACTGCCCACTCACCGCGTCGATGACGCCCGGCGGGGCACCGAGATTCGCGGCGAACACGCAATGGCCCTCGGCGCGCACGGCGGGGGCGAGCACGGAGAAGCTGCGGCCGATATCGGTACCCGAACCGTGGACCAGCACAACCGGTTCCGGTCGTGCCCGGGTGGGACGGCAGGACCAGTCGTTGGCGCCGTCGAGCGCCGGAGTCGGTGGGGCGGCGGTCGCGCCGGGCGTGTGCAAGAGCGCCGCACAGGCCGCGGCCATCAGCAGGCCCGCGACTCGCGCGGCACGGAAGACAACAGGCATCTCGAATTCCTGACCGATCAGATTCCCAATGGAGCGGCGAGTGTCGGCCACGAGTCCTTCAGCGCGTCCTCCCAATAACCCCACGAATGGGTTCCTTCGGGCCGGAAGTTGTATCGCGCGGGGATGCCGAGGCTGTCCAACCGGGCTTTCATGTTGTGTGAGCAATAATTGGTGGCCGCTTCGATGACCCCGCCCACCACGAGTTGATTCGCGAAACCCCACGGGCCGTTCAGGGAGTATTTGCCGCCGTACTGGTCGTAGACGCCGGGGAGGCCATTCCCACTGGCGATGTAGACGGACTTCCCACGCAGACCTTCCGCGTGCACGTACGGGTCGTTGGCCTTCCACTGCGGGTCGTCCGCGGGCCCCCACATGTTGTCGAGTTCGGCCAGACCCCATTCCTCGACGGTGAGCCGGACGAACTCGCGGCCGATCGGATCACTGGTCTGCGCGCAACCGCTGTAGGCGGCGACACTGGAGAACAGGTCGCCGGTGGTCGCGGCGAGCGCGAGCGTCGTCGTCGCCGACATGGAGAAACCCGCGACGCCATTGCGCCCGCTGGTACCGAGATAGGTGTCGATCAGCGGCGGCAGTTCGCTGCTCAGAAAGGTCTTCCACTTCTGGCGCCCGAGTCTGGGATCGTCCTTCTGCCAGTCCGCGTAGTAACTGAACATCCCGCCGATCGGCGTGACCGCGTGGACGTTCTTGTCCGCGAGGAACTGCATCGCGTCGGTCTTCGTGGCCCACGTCGAGCCGTCGATGCCACCGGCCGCGCCGAGCAGCAGGTACAGCACCGGACGCGGCACGCTGGTATCCGCGGCGCGCTGCACTTCGACCGGAATATCGAGATCCATGGCGGCGGAACGCACCGTCAAGGTCACGTTGCGCGCGTCGTGCTCCCGCACGGAGACGATGGAAGACTCCGTGGGCGCCGCATGTGCCCGCACCGACACGACCGCCGATGCGGTGGCGGCAACGATCGCCGCCGACAGCACCAGCCGGCGGAGGTGGCTTCCTCTCATGACTCCCCTTATCCCGAATCCCGGAACGCCTCGCGTTCCGAGCTCAGGCTATGGTGCGGCCCAACCCATTTCACGACTGAAGTTGCTGGGCCACTGATTCTGGGGGCACGCGCGAACACGGAATTCTCGCCGTATCGCGTTTCGTCTGATTTCGATTTCGCGAGACCCGAATTCCTTGGGCTCGCACGCTGCGAATAGTTGCGCGTACATCGGCGGAGCGGATTGAATGCCTCTATGGGTGTCAGCGCGGGCCGGGAAGTCGATGTGTGCGTGGTCGGGCTCGGCCCCACCGGTCGGGCGCTCGCTCACCGCGCGATGCGCGCCGGGCTGTCGGTGACCGCGATCGACCCGCGCCCCGACCGGCTGTGGCCGCCCACGTTCTCCTGCTGGGTGGACGAGCTGCCGCAGTGGCTGCCGTCCACCGCCATCGCGACCACCATCCCGATGCCCACGGTCTGGACGAAAACCGAACACCGGATCGACCGGCCCTACTGTGTGCTGTCCAAACCCGGCCTGCGCGCGGCCCTGCCGCTCGACGACGCCACCGTCGTAGCGGGCCGCGCCGTCCGGGTGGACGCGCGAGAAGTCGAACTCACCGACGGCACGGTGCACCGGGCGGCGGCGGTGTTCGACACCCGCGGGCTGCCGTCACTCGGACGCCGCAGGGCGGCGAGCGCGCACGGCATCTTCGTCGACGCCGAGACGGCGGCGCCGATGATCGTCGAAGGCTCGGGCTTGCTACTTGACTGGCGACCGGAGAACGGCGCAGGCCCGGACGAGCCGCCGTCGTTCCTCTACGCGGTGCCCCTCGGCGACGGCACGGTGATCTTCGAAGAGACCAGCCTGGGCCTGCGGGGCGGCATGCCGCAGCACGAACTGCGCAAGCGCACCCTCCACCGCCTCGCCGCGCACGGCATCCGGCTCACCGGCGACGAGTCGAGCGAGGCGGCGCACTATCCACTCGACCAGCCGCCGCCCCGAAAGGGTACGGCGCGCGCGATCCCGTTCGGTTCGCGCGGCGGCATGATGCACCCGTGCACGGGGTACAGCGTCGCCGACTCGCTGGCGCTGGTCGACACCGCGCTCACCGCGCTGCGGCAGGGCCGCGACCCGGTCGCCGACTTGTGGCCGCCGCGGGCGCGCCTGGTGTATTGGATGCGGATGCGCGGCCTCTACGGACTCGGCAGGCTCACCACCGCGCAGTCCATCGCCATGTTCGACGCGTTCTTCAGCGCCTCACCCCGCGGCCAGCGCGCCCTGCTGTCCGCGCACGACGACTACACCGCCCTGGGCGCCGTGCTGTGGAATACCGTGGCGCACACCTGGCCGTTCCGGTGGCGCTACGACTTGGTCGGCTGGACCAACCGGGACCGCTGGCTGGACTACGACTTCGCGCCATCGCGCGAATCGGCCGGACGCCAGGTCCGGTGACCAGGGCCTGCGGACGGCCCTGGCCGCGACGGCGCGGTGGCTAGGGGCCGGTCTCCGCGGCCCGCCGGTATCCCCTGACCGCGGGGTAGGCGCAGACCACGATCATGCCGATCGTCCAGGCGAGCGTCTTGATCAGCGGCTCGGCCACCGGACCGCCGTAGGACAATCCGCGCATCGCATCGATCGCGCAGCTCATCGGCTGATTCGCCACCACGTCCTGCAACCAGACCGGATAGGCGAATACCGGAACGAAACCGGAGTTGAAGAACATCAGCAGGGTGTTGACGATGCCGATGATGTTCACCAGCATCACGCCCTCGGAGATGGTGGCCAGCGCGGTGACCAGCACGGCGAACGCGACGCCGAACAGGACCGGGATGCCGATCAACGCCAGCGCCGCGAGCGGGCCCTGACCGAACCGGAATCCGAGCAGCAGCCCCACCGCCACGACGAACAACGTGGTCACCAGGACACGGACCGCCTCCGCGAGCAGCCGGCCGGTGAACCCGGCCGCGCGATGCACCGGCATGGTCCAGAACCGGCCCAGCAGTCCGGTCATCTTCTCGGTCTTGAAGCCGAGCGCGCTCACCACCGCACCGGACATCGCGGCGACCAACGTCAACAGCGGGACGGTGCCGTACACGGCGGGCATACCGGTGGCACCGGAGACCGAGTTGTTCAGGACGATGTAGAACATCAACAAGGTCAGCGCCGGATACACAAGCGTCTGGATGGTCGTCGCCGGATCCCGCGCCCAGATCAGCAGCAGCCTCTTGCACTGGATCAGGCTCTGCACCGCCCAGGTGACCAGCGAACCTTCCGGCCTCGCCCGGACGACCGGCAGGGGTTCGCTCGCGCGCGCCCGCTCTTCGTCCGCCCGCGGGGAGGTGCGCTCCACGGTTGATTCCACCGAACTCATGACCGCCTCACACTCGCCCAGATCGCCACCGGGATGAACACCACCGACAGCCCGATCAACCACAGCAGCGGCACCCACAGCACTTGCCAGGTCACGCCGTCGGCCGTCATGTCGCGCAGGGCGAAGGAGAACTGCGAGATCGGCTGGTTGCGCACGAACGGACGAATCCATTCCGGGAAGCTGCGTTCGGGCACGAACCCGCAGGAGAGCATGCCGAAGATCAGTGTCGGCAGCGTCAGCGCCTGACTCAGCGACTCCGGGCTCTTGGTCAGGCTGCCGAGCGCGTCGGCGCCGATCGCGAGCACCGTGCCGACGGCGAGGGAGAACAGGCAGAACAGCACGGCTTGACCGAAGCCCGCGACGAAGCGGAAGCCGATCAGGTGGCCGAACGCCACCGCCGCGGCGAGGGAGGTGATCGAGCGGACCAGCCCGGCGCAGATGCGTGAGGTGAACGGCACCAGCGCCCCGATCGGCATCGTCTGCAAGCGGGTGCTCAGGCCGGTCAGCGCCTCGAACGCGGCCAGCTGCGCGTTCGACATCATCGTGAAGGCCATGGTCTGCAACACGATGATCGGCATGACGTACTGGGCGTAGTCGATGCCCTGGAACTTCATCACGTAGCGCAGCGGCAGGTAGAAGCCGAGCGTGAAGACCAGCGGCGTGACCATCGCAACGATCAGCTCGCCCTTGGTCGCCATGGTGCGGATGATGCGGCCGGTCAGCGCGCGCCACTGCGCGAACGACGACAACCGTGCCACGGGCAGCTCGGCGAACAGCGTCGCCTCGGCGTGGGTGTGCTCCGGGGCGGTCGCAGCGGTCACGCGTGCCCGCCCGAGTGGCCGGTGATGGACAGGAACACGTCGTCCAGCGAGGGGCGGCGCAGCGCGATGTCGGCCAGGTCGACACCGGCGCTGTCGAGTCTGCGCAGTGCCTCGGTCAGCGTGGCGGCGCCCTCCGGCGCCGGGATGGAAAGCCGGTCGCCGCCGTTCATGTCGGCCAACACCGCGGACGGCACCAGGTCGCCGAGCGCGTACGCGGCGGTGCGCAGTTTCTTCGGATCCAGCGGAACGACCTCGCAGTAGCTGCCGCCGGTCTTCTCCTTGAGCTCGTCCGCGGTGCCCTCGGCGATCACCGTGCCCTTGTCGATCACGATGATGTTGTCGCTGAGCACGTCGGCTTCCTCCAGGTACTGCGTGGTGAGCAGCACCGTGATGCCCTGCGTCTTGAGCGCGGTCACCAGATCCCAGACGCCCTGGCGACTACGCGGGTCCAGGCCGGTGGTCGGCTCGTCGAGGAACACCACCTCGGGACGCACCACCAGACCGCAGGCGATGTCGACGCGGCGGCGCATGCCGCCCGAGTAGTGGCGCACGGCGCGGCGGCCCGCGCTGACCAGATCGAATTCCTCCAGCAGCGTGTCGGCGCGCTTGCGTGCCGCGGACTTCGCCAAGCCCATCAGCCTGCCGAACAGCTCCAGGTTCTCGCGGCCGGAGAGGTTTTCGTCCAGCGCCGCGTACTGACCGGTCATCATGATCGATCGGCGCACGCCCGCCGGGTCCTGCACCACGTCGTGGCCCGCGACGACGGCGGTGCCGGAATCGGGGCGCAGCAGGGTGGAGAGGACCTTCACCATCGTTGTCTTGCCCGCGCCGTTTGGCCCGAGGATGCCGAGGACGGAGGCGCGGTCGGCGACGAAGCTGACGCCCCGCAGTGCATGCACGTCGCCGAACGACTTGCGGACGTCCGCTACCCGGACCGCTGGCTCACCCGCATGCGAATCTGCTTGATTGGAACTCGGCATCAACTCTCCACTATCGGCCGGTACGGCGACCAGGTCGCCCGAGCGCAGCGCACGCTCGGATTGGTGATCCGTCGCGCTCGGCGTGATGTTACCGGCCCGATCGAACCGGCTTTCGCTTCGCGCACGGTAGGCGCACCGGCATGCACCCTGTGTGTCCTTACTCACATTTCCCCCGGTCCATGCGCCGAGCAAGGGATCGACGCTGGTGAGCGCGATCCGGCACGGGCGAGAGCGGGCGGCCGAGCCTTGTCGGCCCACTGCGCCAGACCATAGTCTGCTTCGCGGGGGACCACACTCACTCGTCCGCGGCTGCGCTCCGCTCAGCGGTCCGCACGCCGTTTCCGACACTGCGAGAGGTGATCATGGCCGAGTCCGCGCAGCCACGGTTGGCGGCGCGTCCGGGAGGAACGGGCCGAACGAACGTGCTGACGTCCTACGATCCGCGCACCGGCGAGGTCGTCGGCAACTACGCCGTGATGAGCGCCGGCGAACTCGATCGCGCGGTCCGCGCGGCCCGCTCCGCCGAAAAATGGTGGGCGGAGCTGGGATTCAGCAGCCGTAAACGGTGGTTGCTGGACTGGAAACGCGAGATCGCCCGGCGCTCGGGCGAATTGGTGTCCCTGCTGTGCGAGGAGACCGGGAAACCGCAAGCGGACGCCGCGATCGAGGTGATGCTCGCGGTGGAGGACCTGGACTGGGCCGCGCGCAACGCCGGCCGCGCGCTGGACCGACGGCGCATCGGTTCCAACTGGCTCAGCCGCAATCAGCGCGCCTCGGTCGGCTACCTGCCGCTGGGGGTCGTCGGAGTGCTCGGGCCGTGGAACAACCCGGTGTTCACCCCGATGGGCTCGATCGCGTACGCGATGGCGGCGGGCAACGCCGTGGTGTTCAAGCCGCACGAGCTGACCACCGGCGTCGGAGTGTGGCTGGCCGACAGCTGGGCCCGGCTCGCGCCGAACCAACCGGTGTTGCAGGTGGTCACGGGAGACCAGACCACCGGAACCGCGCTGTGCCGGGCGAAGGTCGACAAGATCGCTTACGCCGGTTCCGAGGCGGGCGCGCGCGAGGTGATCTCGGTGTGCGCGCAGACCATGACGCCGGTCGTCGTGGAGCGCAGCGGCAAGGGCAGCATGGTCGTGCACGTCGACGCCAAGCTGGACGACGCCGCCGAGGCCGCCGTGTTCGGCGCGATGGCCAACGCCGGACAGAACGCCACCGGCATCCAGCGCGCGTACGTCGCCCAGTCGGTGTACGACCGCTTTCTCGACCTGGTCGTGGAGCAGGCCCGCAGGCTGCGGCCGGGCGCCGACCGGAAAGCGTCCTACGGGCCGATGATCATGGAGTCGCAGGTCGACGTGGTGCGCAGGCAGGTACGCGACGCGGTGGCCCGCGGCGGCCGCGCGGTGGTCGGCGGGCTGGACTCGATCCGCGAGCCCTACATCGAGCCGATCGTGCTGGCCGAGGTGCCGGAGGAGAGCATCGCGATCACCGGTGAGGGCATCGGCCCGGTGCTCATCGTGAACAAGGTGGCGAGCATGGACGAAGCCGCCGAGCGGATCAACGCGGTCGGCACCGACGTCGCGGTATCGGTGTTCACCAGGGACGTGCACGAGATCGAGGCGTTCGCCGAACAACTGCGAGTCGGCGTGGTGACGATCAACTCCTCGACCGCCTACGCGGGCATTCCCGCGCTGCCCTTCGGCGGTGTGGGCGAATACGGCCAGGGCCACAGCCACGGCGACCAGGGGCTACGCGAGTTCAGCAGGACTTTGGCCATCACGCGCAAGCGGTACCAGGCGCCGGTGAACCTCTCCACGTTCGATCGGCACCCGCGCCACCTCCGCGTGGCCAGGACGATCTTCCGGATCCGGCACGGCCGCCGCCCCTGACCGGCGCGAGCTCAATCGAGCAGCACCGCGTCCATGAGGGCGGTGACCCGGGCCACTTGCGGTGGCCGGGAATCGAATCGGATCAACCTGCCCACATCGATCACCTGGCTGATGGCGGCGTGCACCCGGAAGCGCGCCTCCACCGGGTCCCCGTCGAGCAGGTTGGCCCACTCCAGCACGTTCTGCCGTTGAATGGCGCGCAATTTGTGCTGCTCGGCCTGCGGCAGGTTGCTGAACTCGGCGTAATAGACCGGCATGATCTCCGGCATGGCGAAACTCAATCTCGCGTAGCGGTCGGCCACGCGGCGCGCGGCGTCCTCCCGGCTGGCCGCCTCGGCCAACGCCTCGGTGATCGCGATGGCCAGCCGGTCCCCGGTGCGGTAGAAGGCCGCGGCGAGCAGGTCGGCTTTGCTCGCGAAGTACCGGTACACGCTGGAGGCGTTGATGCCGACGGCGGCGCCGATCTCCTCGATGCTCGCCTCGTGATAGCCCTGCCTGCCGAAGATCCGGATGGCCTCGGTGAGCAACTGTTCCCGCTTCGAGGTCACCGGAATGCCGCGCAGGGGCGGGCCGGGGTCGGGTTCGTCCGGCGCGGGGGGCAGCTCGGTGCGCAGGATGGCCCAGGCCATCTCGTGCAGCAGCGGAAGCAGCCGGGCGCTCGACAGCGCGGTGCGGTGCGCCGCGATGCTGGCGATCGCGCTGAGCACGCCCGCGGCGAGCATCGCCACGTCGGCGGGTGGCGCGTCGGGTCGCAGCAGTGCGATCGGCGCGGCGAGGGTGTTGTTCAGGTCGTCGTAGATCTTCCTGATCCGAACCCGGTCGTCGCGCTCGAGATATCGCCGTTCCCAGCGGTAGAGCCCGGCCTCGCGGCGGATCTCCACGGTGTGCTCGCTGATCGCGCGGATGAGCGCGTCCAAGCGCTGCCCGGGGTCGAGCCGGGTGTCGTCAGCGGCCTCGGCGACGGTCAGCAGGTGCCGCGCGCCCTCCTCGGCGGCCGCGACCAGCAGCGCGTACTTGTTCGTGAAATGCCGGTAGAGGGCGGGGCCGGAGATGCCCACCTCGGCGGCGATCTCGTCCACCCCGACCGGGTAGTACCCGCGTTCGCTGAACGCGCGCGCGGCCGCCCGGATGATCTGGACCTTGCGGTCCTTCGGACGGCGTCGCACCGACGGCGCACCCGCCCGCTTGCCCGGTTCGGGCCGCGCGGGAGCGAGGCCGACCTCGCTGCGATCCGCGACCATGCACCTCTCCGTTCTCCGGCCGCGCTGGTTGACAGCGCCCGACAATGGAACCTAAGTTAACCACAATTCGCAAAGTTAACCATCATTCACAGCCCGCCGTCCGCCGAATTGCAGCTTAGGAGCGAACATGAGCACCAACGATTCCGTGGCCCCGGCCGCCCCCGCGACCCGGTTCACGGCGGTCCAGGACGGCAAGGTGCTCCGGGTCACGATCACCAACCCCAAGCGGAAGAACGCGATCGACTACGACACCATGGTCGCCCTCGGGGATACCTTCCTCGCGGCCGCCGAGAACCGCGCGGTGCGGGCGATCGTGCTGGCCGGCGAAGGCGGTGATTTCTGCACCGGGGCCGATCTGTCGTCGAGTGCGGACGAGGCGCGCCGCGGCATCACCTCGGACATGGTCATGGACGCGGCCAATCGGCTGGTGCGCGCCATCGTCGACGCGCCGGTCCCGGTGATCGTCCGGATCCGGGGCGCCGCGGCTGGCGTCGGCGTCGGCATCGCCTTGGCCGCCGATCTGGTGTACGCGAGCGAGGACTCCTACCTGCTGCTGGCGTTCATCAACATCGGCTTGATGCCCGACGGCGGGGCGGCCGCGCTGGTCGCCGCGGCGGCGGGCCGGCCCCTGGCGGCTCGGATGGCACTGCTGGGCGAGCGACTGCCCGCCCGCGAAGCCGCGGCGGCGGGCCTGTTCACCGCGGTCGTGCCCGACGACGAACTCGATGCCGCGGTCGAGGCCGGCGTCGAGAAGATCGCGACCGGGCCGCGCCGCGCGCTGGAACTCACCAAGCGGGCGCTGAACCAGGCCACGCTGACCTCCCTCGACGCCGCATTGGCCGCCGAGAAGGCGGGGCAGACCGAGCTGCTGCGCTCCCCTGATTTCATCGAGGGCGCCACCGCCATGCTCACCAAGCGCAAGGCCGTCTTCGCCGACTGATCAGCCCGCCGGAACGTACCGACCGGCAGGCGACTATGTTCATCGGCTATGACTTACCTGGTTACCGGGGCAACTGGGTTCATCGGTCGGTTCCTCATCCCCGAGCTCCTGAAACGCGAGGGTGCCATCCACGTCCTGGTACGGCCGGGCGACGCCTCGGCCGACCGGTTCGCCTGCTGCGCGCAGGAATGGGCGGGCGGCGACCGCGTCCGTCCGGTACGCGGCGATCTGGGCGCCCCGGGGCTGGGCATCGACCCGAGCTGGCTGACCCGGCACCGCGGCGAGATCGAGCACGTCTTCCACTTGGCCGCCGGCTACGACCTCACCGAACGCGGCGGTGGGACCAGGCACTTGGTCGATGTCGCCGAGGAATTGGGTGTCGATCTGCTGCACCACGTCTCGACGGTGGAGGTGGCCGGGTCCAGCGAGGGCCTGTTCACCGAGGACATGTTCGATCACGGCCAGACACTGGCCACCCCGGTGCAACGGGTGAAGTTCGAGGCCGAGCGGATCGTCCGGGAATCGTCGCTGCGCTGGCGGATCTACCGGCCGTCCATCGTGATCGGGCATTCCAGGACAGGTGAGATCGATCGGATCGACGGCCCGTACTACTTCTTCCGCCTGCTGCGCATGGGCGCGCAACTGCCCAGGCTGCTGCCGGTCCTGGTGCCCAAGCTGGGCGAGACCAACATGGTCCCGGTCGATTTCGTCGCCCGTGCCCTCGACCACATCGCGCACCGCCCCGGTTCGGACAAGATCACCTACCACCTGGTGGATCCGCGCAGGCAGAGCGCGGTCGACGCGCTCAACCTGTTCGCCGACGAGGCGGGCGCGCCCCACCTGGTCGAGGTGGTGCCCAAGCGCACCCTGGACATGATGTTGCGCGTCCCCGGCGCCAACTGGCTGCTGCCCCGGGTCGGCGTACCGCTGGACGTTCTGGAGCACAGCGAATTCGCCTGCTGGTTCGATTGCAGGCACACCAGCGCGGCCCTGGCCGGCACCGACATCAGGGTCCCGCCGCTGGAGGCGTACGCGCCGCGGATCTGGAAGTACTGGATCGAGAACTGGGTCTGATCACACGCACCGGGTGACGCGTGAAAGACCGACCGCCTGGTTGCGCGGTTCGCAACCAGGCGGTCGATGGAGGTCAGCCGGATTTCCCGGCCGTATGCACCGGCTACGCGGCGATCAGAGACCGAGGCCCTTCGCCAGCACGGGCCACGACACCTGGAATTCGTCACGCCAGTAGCCCCACGAGTGGGTGCCCGTGTTGCGGAAGTTGTAGGTGGCCGGGATTCCCAGCTGCTCCAGTTTGTTCTTGAGGTTGTTCGTGCAGTAGTTGGTGCCCGCCTCGATCACTCCACCGATGACGATCTGGTTGGCCAGGCCGTAGGGGCCGGGAAGGGTGTACGGGCCGTTGAGCGTGTCGTACTGGCCGGGCAGGCCGTTGCCGGTGGAGATGTAGAGGTCGAGGCCGCGCAGCCCCTCGGCGTTCACGTACGGGTCGTTGGCCACCCAGTCCGGCGAGCCCTCCGGACCCCACATGTTGTCGGTATTGCCGCCGCCCCAGGTCTCGACCGTCAGCTTCACGAACTGGGAGCCGACCGGGTCACTGGTTTGCGCACAGCCGCTGTAGGCCGCGGCGGCCTTGTACAGGCCCGGCTTGGCGATCGGCAGCGCCAGCACGGTGGTGCCCGAGGTGGACAGGCCCGCGATGGCGTTCACGCCGTTGGTGCCCAGCGCGCCGTCGATGAGCGGGGGCAGCTCCTCGGTGAAGAAGGTCTTCCACTTGTTGCGGCCCAGTACCGGGTCGTCCTTGATCCAGTCGGTGTAGTAGCTCCACTTGCCGCCGATCGGCTGGATCACGTTCACGTTCTTGTCCGACAAGAACTCCAGCGCGTCGGTCTTCGCCTGCCACGAGGCGTCGTCCTCGCCGCCGCCCGCCCCGTTGAGCAGGTACAGCGTGGGACGCGGCACGGACGCGTCGGCCGGGCGCTGGACGTCGATGATGACCTTCTCGTCCATCGCCGCCGAGTACACGTACAACCGGATGCTGCGCTCGTCCTTGTACTCGGCTTTGGTGATACGCGAACCGTCCGGGGCGACCGGGTTGCCCAGCAGGGTCTTGGAATCGATGATCGGGTCAGCTGTCGCGCTGGACGCGCCGAGACCGGTCATCACTCCCGCGAGCACCGCGGTTGCCGCGATCGCGGCCGCAGCCCGCAGGCCGCCGCGCCGGGTCTGTCGACGTATCAATTTTCGCACCTTCGCTTCGTCTCGAGATTCACTCTGCATGCCCCACGCGCCGGGGGATGCCCTGGACACCACGCCCGACCATACGGCCTATGTAGTCGTCACAACAGAGGACTTCGTTACCGCACCGTTGCCCTATCATGCCGGAACGGTCGCGGGTCGATCATGACCGCCCCGGGTTCCGTGTCATTTCCCAGCCGGGGGGATCCAGCAGTTCGGACAATCGCGGCCCGATCTGCGCCAGCGCTTCCGGCGAAGTCATCTGGTCGTGCGGGACGCCGACGGGATGATCGTCGACCCGGCCCTCGACGTAGGGTTGCCAGCCCGCGGCCGCGGTGTCGTGACCGGCCGCGCTGAAGTAGTCCAATCGTCCACGGAAAACGTCCGGGCGGTGCTCGGCGATCAACTCGGCCGAGCGCACCGCGCTGCGGTAGATCCGGCGGACCCGGTCGGGAGTGAGCACCGCCATGTCCGGGGGGATGGTGGCGTGCAGCGCGGCGAGAGCGTCCTCGCTCAGATCGTGGATGTCACCGTCGCCGGGCAGCAGGGCGTCCGCGCCGATACCGAGTTCGGCCAGCGCCTCGCGGATCGCCGCCCGGAAATCCGTGACGTCGATGTCCGGGTGACTGTCGAGCATGGCGAGCAGGCCGATGTCCTCACCCGCGGCCTGCAACGCGGTCGCCACCGCGTGCGCCAGCACACCGCCGAGCGACCAGCCGAGCAGCCGGTAAGGCCCGTGCGGCTGCACCGCGCGGATCTCGGCCACGTAGCGGTGCGCCATCTCGGTCAACGACCGCGGCAGGTAGCCCTCTTCGGTCAACGCGGGCGACTGCAGGCCGAAGATCGGGGTGCTCGCGGGCACATAGCGCGCGAGGCCTGCGTAGCACCAGGACAATCCATACATCGGATGCAGGCAGAACAGCGGCCCCGCGGCGGCGACGTCGTGCGGCACCATGGTCCGGATCGGCAGCAGCACACCGAGCGCCGCGTTCGAGTCCTGGTCGTAGTCGTGGTCGTCGGCCAGCGCGGCGAGGATCCGGGCCGCCAGCGCCGCCGGGGTGGGATCGGTGAAGAACCACTGCACCCGCACCTGGGCGCCGGTGAGCGTGCGCAACCTGCTCACCGCGCGGGTGGCGACCAGCGAGTTGCCACCCAGGTCGAAGAAGTCGTCGTCCATGCCGACCCGTTGTCCGGCACCGAGCTCGAGCACCTCGTCGAACACCTCCAGCACGGTCCGCTCCAACGGCGTGCCCGGCGCGCGGTACGGACGCGCGGCCGGTCGCGGTGCCGGCAGCGCCTTGCGGTCGAGTTTGCCGCTGGCGTTGAGCGGCAGTTCGGTGAGCGCGACAACAGCCGAGGGCACCATGTAGGACGGCAGCGCGGCGCGGGCGTGCAGCAGCAGGGCAGCCTCGTCGACGGTCACTCCCGGCGCGGCGACCACATAGGCGACCAGCCGGTCCCCGGTGGCGCTGCGCACCACCGAGACCGCCGCTTGCCGGATCTGGGCATGGCGCGCGAGCACGGCCTCGATCTCTCCGAGTTCCACCCGCTGGCCGCGCAGCTTGACCTGGAAGTCACTGCGGCCCAGGTATTCCAGCGCTCCGTTGCGCCAGCGCACGATGTCACCGGTGCGGTAGAGCCGGGCGCCGCCGGCATGGGCGACGAATCGCTCGGCGGTGAGGGCCGCGGCGCCGAGATAGCCGCGGGCCAACTGCACTCCGGCGACGTACAGTTCGCCCGCCACGCCCGGCGGCACCGGGCGCAGCTGCCGGTCGAGCACGTGCACGCGGGTGTTGGCCACCGGAACGCCGATCGGTACCGCCGCCGCCGCGGTGTCGCGCACCGGGTGATCGGTGACCACGGTGGCCTCGGCGGGTCCGTACCAGTTGACCAGCGCGGCGCCGGGTGCGGTGGCGGCGAAGGCCGCCGCGGTCTCCCCGGACAACGCTTCCCCCGCGGCGAACACCCGCCGCAGCGACGGGTACCGCGCGGTGGGGTCGGCGACCGGGTCGAGGAACGCCTCCAGCATCGACGGCACGAAATGCACCGTGGTGATGGCGTTGTCGACGATGAGTCGAGCCAGGTAGGCCGGATCGCGATGTCCGTCGGGCTCGGCGATCACGATCGACGCACCGGTTTGCAGTGGCCACAACAGCTCCCAGGTGGAGATGTCGAAGGTGATCGGCGTCTTGTGCAGCACCACGTCACCGCCGTCGTGCGGGTAGGCCGACTGCGCCCAGCGGAACTGGTTGACCATCTGCCGGTGCGTGATCATCACGCCTTTGGGGCGACCGGTCGAGCCCGAGGTGTAGACGACGTAGGCGACGGTGTCCGGATAAACGTGATCCTGGGGCCGAAGGCCCTGGTAGGGAGGCAGGTACAGCGTATCGACCGCGACCACCGGGACACCGGTCGCGGTGTCGAAGGCGTCCGCGGTGGTGGTCAGGACGCAGATCGGCGCGGCGCTGTCGAGGACGTACTCGCTGCGCTCGGCCGGATGGTCCGGATCGATCGGGACATAGCCGCCACCGGCGCGCAACACCGCGTAGATCGCGACGACGAGGTCGATGCCGCGCCGCATGGCCACGGCGACCAGCGTCTCCGGGCCGACGCCCCACCCCATCAGCTCGACGGCCAGGGACCGGACGCGCGAGTCGAGTTCGGCATAGCTGAGCGTGGTGTCGCCGAAGCGCACCGCCGGCGCGTCCGGCGTGCGCGCCACTTGCGCGTCGAACAGCGACAGCAGCGTCGCCTCGTCGAGCAGTTCCGGCACGTCGGTGGCGTTGCGCGCGGCCAGCTCGGCGCGCTCGTCGTCCAGCAGCGCGTCGATGTCGCCGACGCGCGCCTGCGGGGTGGTCATGAAGCGACCGATCAGCATCGAGAGCCGCTGCGCGAGCGCCGTCGCAGCCGGTTCTCCGGTCAGGTCGCGCAGGTACTTCACCGAGACCCGCAGCTGACTGTCCAGCACCACCATCACCGTGAACGGGTAATGGGTGCCGTTGGCCGCGCCGACGCCGATGACGTTCATTCCGTCGATGGCGCCGGCCTGGTCCAGGCCCTCCCGGTCCACCGGGAACGACTCGAACACGACGAGCGAGTCGAACAGGCCCTCCACGCCAACAGCTTCCTGGATGTCGCTCAGTCCCAGATAGTGGTGCTCCAGCAGTGCGGCCTGCTCGGCCTGCAACTGGCGCAGCAGCCCGCCCAGGGTGCCGGTCGGATCGAGCCGCACCCGCACGGGGATCGCGTTCAGGAACAGGCCGACCATCGACTCGACGCCGTCCAGCTGGGGTGGGCGACCCGATACGGTGGCGCCGAAGACCACGTCGTCGCGGTCGACGGTGCGGCCGATCAGCAGACCCCAGGCCGCCTGCACAACGGTGTTCACCGTGACGCCGAGACCCGACGCGAGCCTGGTCAGCGCGGTGGTGTCGGCAGGGGACCACTCGAACCCCACCTCGCCGACGCCTGCGGAGATCTCGCGGCCGGGATCGACCGGAGCCAGCGGCGTCGGTTCGGTGATACCGGCCAGCGCGGCGCGCCACGCGGCGCGGGCCGCCTCCGCGTCCTGCGCCACCAGCCACGCCAAGTAGTCGCGGTAGGACGGCACCGCGGGTAGGTGCCGGGAGTTGGCGCCCAACGCGTACAGGGTGAGCAGGTCCTTCATCAACAGCGGCATGGACCAGCCGTCGATGAGGATGTGGTGGCTGGTCACGAGCAGGTGGTACCGGGCGGCGGCGGAACGGATGAGCGCGAACCGCAGCAGCGGCGCGGTCCGCATGTCGAAGTGCTCGGCCAGGTCGGCCGCCTTGATCCGCTCCACCTCGGCCGCGGCCGCGGCCGGTTCCAGCTGGCACAGGTCGATCAGCCGCCACGGCGCCTCGAGCGAATCCTGCACGATCTGCACGGGATTGCCCTCGCTGTCGTCGGCGAAGGCGACGCGCAGGTTGTCGTGCCGGTCCAGCACGGCCTGCGCGGCGGCCCGCATCCGGCGAGGGTCCACCGCGCCGCCGAGATCGAGCACGAATTGGGTGGTGTAGACGTCCACCGAATTCTCGGCGAGCAGGGCGTGGAACAGCATGCCCGATTGCAGCGGGGTGAGCGGCCAGGCGTCGGACAGGTCCGGGTAGGCGCGGGCGAAGCGATCGATATCGGGCTGCTTCAGCCGCACCAGCGGGAAGTCCGACGGGGTGTAGCCGCCCGCGTCCGGACGCAGGCCGTGTTCGGCGAGGCCGCCCAGGGCGCGAATCCAGTGCTCGGCGAAGGTTTTCGCGTCCTCGCCGCGGAACGCGGCGGAGGCGAAGTCGAATCGGGCCAGCAGGCCTTCGTCGGTGGCGTCGACGGTCAGCACCAGCAGCAGCTCGTCGGAGGGGATGTCGGTGTGCACCCGCGCCGGGCGCAGATCCCGGTAGCGCAGCGCGAACCGGCCGTGGCCGAGGCCGCGCAGTTCGGCGGCGGTCTCGGCATCGAGGTGGCGCAACAGGCCGTAGCCGACACCGCGCGAGGGCACCGACCGCCGCAGCTCCTTGATCTGCGCGATCGCCGTGCCCGCCGCCGGGCCGCCGATCAGGGCGTCATCGAGGTCGATCCTGGTCAGCCGCAGTGGAAGCGGATACTCGGTGAGGAAGCCGCCCACCATGCTCTGGGCGTCGGCATGGGTGGCCGTCCGACCGTCGGCGGGCAGCCGGACGACCGAACCGATCGCGCGCGTGACGGTCTCCCCCGCCGAGGTCTGCAGGGCCAGCGCCAGCGCGGTGAGCAGGATGTCGTCCACCCCGGCGTGGTAGGCCTCGGCGGCAGCGGCGACGGCCGCCGCGCCCTCCGCCGTGATGGTGAGCGATACCCGGCTGCGGGCGCGCAGATCACGTCCATCGGTTCCCGCGCTTTCCGGGACGGTGCCGAGCGCCCGTCGCCACCAATTGATTTCGGCGAGGGTGGCCGGATCGTGCGCCTTGGCCGACAGCGCACGGATGAGCGTGCCGAGGCCGGTTTCCGGGGTCGCGGGCGCGGCATGGCGCGCCCGATTCCATCGCGCGCTGAGCTGGTCGACGACGGTCCGCCAGGAGACGTCGTCGACCACGAGGCTGCTGGCCACGACGATGAGCGTCGAGCGGGCTCCAGGATCACCGGTGAGCACGAAGTAGATGTTGCGACCCTCTTCGGGATCCAGCGCGGCCGCGGCCGCCTGCACCACGTCGTCGATGGGCAGCGAGGTCTCGCCGCGCTGCGGATCCAGCCGGCGGAACGCCTCACCGGTGCGCTCGGCGGCAGCCGGGATGCGCAACACGGGCCTGCCCTTGTCGTCGTTGCGCACCCGCACCCACAACATCGGGTGCTGGTCGAGCACGGCGGCCACCGCGGCGCGCACCGTGTCGACGGAGCAGGTCTCGGGAACGTCGAGGGCGATGGCCCGCACCTCGATGCCCTCGTCCACCGTCCGGGCCGCGTTGGGCGTGAGCGGTAGTTCGCCCGCCTCGTCGCCGGATCCGCCCTCTACCGCGGCCGCGCGGGCCAAAGCGGCCACCGTACGGCATTCGAAGACGTCACGCGGGGAGAAAATGACGCCGCGGGCGCGCGAGCGCGAGACCACCTGAATGGACATGATGCTGTCGCCGCCGAGGGCGAAGAAGTCGTCGTCCAGGCCGACTTGGTCGACGCCGAGCACCGCGCCGATCACCTCGGCGATCACCAGTTCGGCCGGGGTCCGCGGCGCACGGTAGGCGCGGGCGTCCATTTCCGGCTCGGGCAGCGCCTTGCGGTCCAGCTTGCCCACCGGCGTCAGCGGGATCGCGTCGAGCACGACGATCGCCGTCGGCACCATATACTCCGGCAGCGTGCGCCCGATCCGCTCGGTCAGCGCGGCCGGGTCGACGCTGGCGCCCTTGGCAGGCAGCACATAGGAGACGAGCATCGTCGCACCGGAACGGCTTTCGCGTCCCAGCGTGACGGCGAAGCCGACTTCGGGCTGAGCCGCGAGCGCGGCGTCGATCTCGCCGAGTTCGATGCGGAAGCCGCGCACTTTCACCTGGAAGTCGTTGCGGCCCACGTACTCCAGAACCGGGGCAGCACCGGACCGACGCCAGCGCACCAGGTCGCCCGTGCGGTACAGGCGCTCGCCCGGCGCGGCGTACGGGTCGGCCACGAACCGAGCGGCGGTGAGACCGGGCCGGGCGTGGTAGCCGCGCGCCAGCTGGATGCCGCCCAGATACAGTTCGCCCGTGACGCCTTCCGGCACCGGACGCAGCCTGCTGTCGAGCACCAGCGACCGCATGCCGCGGATGGGACCGCCGATCGTGACCGGTTCGCCGGGCTGTAGCGGGTCGCTGATATTGGTCATGATGGTGGTCTCGGTCGGCCCGTAACCGTTGTGGAAGGCGCGCTCCGGCGCACCCGTCCACTCGGCCGCCAGATCGACGGGCACCGCTTCGCCGCCCGCCACGATGGCCCGCATCCCCGACAGCGCGTCCGGGTCGAGCGAGGCGAGCACGGATGGAGTGAGGAAGGCGTGCGTGACGCCCTCGACGCGGATCAGCTCGGCCAGTTCTTCACCGCCGAAGGTCAGTGGCGGCGCCACCACCAGCCCACCCGCCGAACCGAGCGCGAGTAGCAGTTCCAGCATCGATGCGTCGAACGATGGCGAGGCGAACGCCAAGGCCCGCGTCGATCGGTCGAGCCGGTAACGCTCCACCTGTTCGGCGCTGAAGTTCGCCAGGCCTGCGTGGGTGACCACGACGCCCTTGGGCGTTCCCGTGGAGCCGGAGGTGTAGATGACGTACGCGGCGTTGCCCGCACGCAATGTCCCGCGCAGTTCGCCGGGTCGCAGCGGCTGGTCCGAGCGCACGGCGACGTCCAGGGTGAAGTCCTGGTCGTCCAACGCGACCCAGGCGCCACCGGTGAGGACGGGCAGGTTGCCCAGCTCGGCGGTGAGCGTCACGCCGAGGGTCACTCCGGAATCCGCGACCATGTGGGCGATGCGGTCGGCAGGATAGGTCGGGTCGACCGGGACGAAGGCCGCACCGGTCTTGGCCACCGCCCACAGCGCCAGCACGGATTCCACCGAACGACGGATCGCGATGGCGACCAGCACGTCCGGTCCCGCGCCGCGGTCGATCAGGGCGCGCGCCAATTGCGCGGAGGCCGCGTCCAGTTCGGCGTAACTGAAGGTGCGGCCGTCGGCGACCACGGCGATTCCGGCCGGGTTCGCGGCGACGGCGGCGGCCATCAGCTCCGGTAGCGTGCGCGGCGGCAGGGCCGGTGCGCCGGCACGGGCGATCAGGTCGGCGCGCTCGGAGTCGTCCAGGATCTCCAGATCACCGACGGCGGCGGCGGGATGCCGGACCACGGCGGCCAGGACGCGACGGAACCTGCGGCCGAACTCGACCACGGTCTGCTCGTCGAACAGGTCGCGGGCGTAGGTGAACTCGGCGGCGAGACCGGCTTCCGCGCCGGACTCGGTGCGCTGCTCGCGCATGGTCAGCAGCAGATCGAACTTCGCGGTGTCGGCGGCCGGGTCGAGGGCGGTGAAACTCAGGCCGGGTAGTCGGAAGCTGGTGGCGGCTAGATTCTCGAACGACAACGCCACCTGGAACAGCGGATGGCGGCCTGCCGAGCGCTCGGGGCCGAGCGCATCGACCAGCCGCTCGAACGGGATGTCGGCGTTGGCGAAGGCGCGCAGATCGGTTTCCCGGGTGGCGGTAAGCAGTTCGGTGAAGCCGAGACCGGGCGCGACTCGGGTGCGCAGTACCAATGTGTTGACGAACATGCCGACCAGGTCGTCGATTTCGGCTTCGCCGCGGCCCGCGACGGGCGTGCCGATGGCGATGTCGTCGGCGCCCGACAAACGGGACAGGAACACGGCGAACGCGGTGTGCACGACCATGAACAACGTGGCGTTGTGCTGCCGCGCGAGACCCGCCAGCGCGGCGTGCACGTCGGCGTCGACGACGAAACCGGTCTTGCCGCCCACGAAGGACTGGGCGGACGGGCGCGGGCGGTCCGCGGGCAGGTTCAGCTCGTCGGGCAGGTCTGCGAGTTCGGCCGTCCAGTAGGCCAATTGTGTGCCCGCGAGTGACTCGGGATCGTCGTCGGCGCCGAGCACCTCGCGCTGCCACAGCGCGTAATCGGCGTACTGGACGGGCAGCGCCGCCCAGGACGGCTCCCGTCCTCCGCTGCGCGCCACGTAGGCCAGCATCAGGTCCCTGGTCAGCGGGCCCATCGACCAGCCGTCGGCGCTGATGTGGTGCGCGACGAAAACCAGTACGTACTCGGGGCCCTCTAGCTGGAACAGCTTTGTGCGGAACGGCACCTCGGTGGTCACGTCGAAGCCGGACGCGACGACCCGCTGCACTTCGCCCGCGACGTGCTCGTCGCCGATCTGCGCGGGAGCCAGCTCCACCGGCACTTCGTGCGGCGCGAGGATCCGCTGCACCGGGCCGTCCGGCGTCTGCGGGTAGATCGTGCGCAGGATCTCGTGTCGCGCCACGATGTCGGCGACGGCCTGCTGCAATGCGGCCACGTCCAGGTCGCCGGACAGGCGGATCGCCGCGGGGATGGTGTAGACCGAGGCCGAGGTGTCGAACTGGTTGAGGAACCACATGCGCTGCTGCGCGAACGACAGGGGGATGTGGTCGGGGCGCGGCCCGGCGACCAGCGGCGTGCGCTCGCGGCCTGCGCCTCGTTCGGCCTTGATCGCCAGTCCGGCGACGGTGGAGGCTTCGAACAGCACCCGCACCGGAACACGCGCATCCAGCGCCGCGCCGATACGCGCCGCGACCTGCGTCGCCAACAACGAGTTACCACCCAAAGCGAAGAAATCATCATCCGCACCGACACG